>NZ_DASYMN010000386.1:0-30363 GCF_036009065.1 Bradyrhizobium sp.
GCTCGGCACCACATTGCGCTATCCTTACGAATTGCGCGACGAGGACGACTATTTCGATGACATCAAGAATCCGAAAATCTCCAAGGACATGATCGAGCTTGCCAGCCACATCCTGGACAGCAAGGCCGCGCATTTCGATCCGTCGAAGTTCAAGGATGAGTACGAAAATGCGCTGAAAACGCTGGTCAAGCGCAAGGCCGCCGGTAAGCCGGTCAAGGCCGTCGAACGCGAAGAACGGCCGGACAACGTCGTCAACCTGATGGATGCGCTTCGGCAGAGTCTGACCGGCAAGGCTGCCGCAAAACGACCCAGCCACCGCTCCTCGCGTAGCTCACTGGGAACGTCTCGCCCGGCCAAGAAGGCGCATCGGTCGGCGGCGCGGCAGCGCAAGGCGAGTTAAACGAGCGGCGGCCTCGAATGTGTTCGGGGCCGCCTGCCTCTCTTCTACTTCTTCTTTGTCGATGATTTGCGTTTCGATTTCTTGGCGGATTTCTTGCCCTTCTTTTTCTTCGGCACTTTCTTGCCCGATCGGCGCGCTTCGGAGAGCCCGATCGCGATCGCCTGCTTGCGGCTCTTGACCTTCTTGCCCGAGCGGCCGCTCTTCAGCGTGCCTTTCTTGCGCTTCTTCATCGCGCCCTCGACCTTCTTGGACGCGCCCTTGGAGTATTTCCGTGCCATAAGGTTTTCTCCCGGTTATGCCGGAAAATAATCTTCAGGGCTCGGCAAGGTTCCATTCCACCAACCGCAAACGTCTAATCGGGCGCGCGCAACCGGTAGCCGATCCCGGTTTCGGTCAAGACGAATTGCGGGCGCTCGGGATCGGCCTCGATCTTTTGCCGAAGCTGCCGGACATACACCCGTAGATATTGCGCATCGGTCAACTCGTCCCAAAGCTCCTTCAGCAGAAATCTGTGGGTCAGCACCTTGCCGGCGTGCTGCACCAGCACGCGCAGCAACTCATATTCCTTCGGAGAAAGCTTCACATCCTTATCACCGACCTTGACGATGCGGCGCACCAGATCGACCGAGAGAGCGCCGGCGCGAAATACCGGGCGTTCGCCGTGAGCCTGTAGCTGATGCCGCAGTGCTGCGCGCATGCGGGCCAGCAGTTCGTCCATTCCGAACGGCTTTGTCAGGTAGTCGTCGGCGCCGAGATCGAGTGCCTGGACTTTCCCGGCTTCATCGCCGCGGCTGGACAGCACCACGATCGGCACGCCGTCGTTGCGTCCGCGGATCATTCGCAGCAACTCGTGACCCTGGATGTCGGGCAGACCCAGATCGAGAATGATCAGCGCCGGATTCTGCGACAATTGTTCGAGGGCGAGCCTGCCGTTGGATGCTTCGAGCACGTCGTAGCCTTGCGTGCTCAATCCCATCCGCAGCAATTTGCGGATCGGCGGCTCATCGTCGATGACCAGAACCTTGATCGGCGCGGCCTTCATGCGGCGGTGTCCAGCGCTTGGCTTGCCGCGGGGATCGGCAACTGGATCGTCAACACCGCGCCGTTTCGATCGGTGCGATTGGCCGCCGAAATAGTCCCGCGCATCGCCTCAACAAAGCCGCGGGAAATCGCCAGCCCGAGCCCGGTGCCGGCCTGCACATGATCGCCCTTTTGGGCGCGATAGAATTTGTCGAACACGCTTTCGAGTTCCGCCTGTGCAATGCCCGCGCCCTCGTCCATGATCTGCAGCGCGATCGAATCCCTGTCCCGCGATCCTCTGAGCGAGATGGTTGTATCGGCAGGCGCGTATTTCGCGGCGTTATCGAGTAGGTTGAACAGCACCTGCTCGAACAATACGGCATCCAGCCCCAGCATCGGCAGGCCCGACTCCAGTTCCAGCTTGACCTTGTGACGCGCGAGGATCTTGCCTGCACGCCGCAATGCGCTGCCGACGATTTCGCCGAGGTCGTGCCGTGCTGTATTGGGCACGATGGCGCCGGATTCCAGTTTTGTCATGTCGAGCAGGTTGGCGATGAAGCGGTTGAGCCGCTCGGATTCGTCGATGATGGTGGCGAGCAGGTCGGCCTTTTCCGCGTCTGACAGCGCATTCGAAAAATCCCGCATCGTGGTCGCCGAGCCCAGCACCGAGGCCAGCGGCGTCTTGAGGTCGTGCGAGATCGACGTCAGCAGCGCCGCGCGCAAGCGGTCGGACTCCACGGTACGCTTGACGCGGTCCATGTCCTCGACCAGTTGCACCCGTTCGATCGCCAGCGCGCCTTGATCCATCAGGGCGTCGAGCAGGCGGCGCTGGTCCGGCGTCAGCAGCGGACCTGTTTTGTCGTCGTCGATGCCGATGACGCCGATCGCGCCGCGTCCGGTCCGCATCGGCAGGAACAGGCGTTTGGCACCCGGCAGGGTATCGGAGCCGCGCCCGGCCGGGCGATCGTTGCCCCATGCCCAGTTCGCAGCCGCAAGATCGGCCTTGTCGAGCTGGTCCTCGGGCGGATAGCCGGCCTTCACGGTGATGAGGCCGTTGTCAGGAAGCAGCAGCACCACGCGCACCCTGAGCATCAGCGCGGTCTGATAGGCGGTCGCCCACAGCACGTCGTCCAAGGTCGCTGTGCCCGCGAGCTTGCGGCTGAAGGCGTAGAGCGACTCCGTGGTCCGCACCCTGCCGATCGCGGACACGGCTTGCATGCGCACCCGCGCGGCGAGGTTGGAGACCAGAATCGCGATCAGCATGAAGAAAAAGAACGCCGCGACATTGGTCGGATCGGCGATCGTGAAATTATGCACCGGCGGCAGGAAAAAAAAATTGTAGGACAGCGACGCCGCGACGCTAGCCAGCAGCGACGGCCACAGCCCGAAGCGGACGGCGACGCCTACCACCGCGGTCAGAAATACCAGGTCGACGTTCTCGATCCCGAATACCGGTCGGATCAGTGCGGCGGCGCCGAGCGCCACCGCGACGATCGCCAGCGCCATCAGATAGGGGCGCGAATCGAACGGTTCGGACCGATCCGCCGCGGCCACGGTCTTTTTCGGGATCGCTTCGGCGGCAAGCTCGTCGCCGGCGATCACATGCACGCTGATGTTGCCTGACCGACGCACCAGATCGTGCACCACCGAGCCGCGCATGATCTCAAACCAGCGCGACCGCGTCGATTTACCGATCACGATCTGCGTGACGTTGTTGGCGTGCGCAAAGCCGATCACGTCGTCGGCGATGCGGCGTCCGGCGCCGGGAATGGTCAGCGCCTCGCCGCCGAGCGCCTCGGCCAAACGTAATGTGTCCGCGAGCCGGTCGCGCTCGACCTCGCTCAGTTGCAGGCTGCGCCGCGTCTCGATGCTGACCGCGGTCCATCGGGCATGCAGCCGGTCCGCCAGCCGCCGCGTCGCGCGCACGAGGCCCGCCGCGCGCGGATCCTCGCTGACGCAGACCAGGATGCGCTCGCCGGCGGCCCAGGGTCCTGCGATCGCATTGGCCTGCATATGGGTGAGCAATTGCTCGTCGACCCGCTCGGCAGTGCGCCGCAACGCCAGCTCGCGCAGCGCGGTCAAATTGCCCGGCGAGAAATAATGCTCCAACGCGCGCTCGGCCTGTTTGGGGACATAGACCTTGCCTTCCTTGAGCCGCTGGATCAGGTCGTCCGGCGTGAGATCGATGAGTTCGATGCCGTCGGCGCGGTCGAACACCGAATCCGGCACGGTTTCGCGCACCCTGACATGGGTGATTTGCGTCACCACGTCGTTGAGGCTTTCGATGTGCTGGATGTTGACCGCGGTATAGACGTCGATGCCGTGCGACAACAGCTCCTCGACATCGAGATAGCGCTTGGGATGCCGGCTGCCCGGCGCATTGGTGTGAGCGAGTTCGTCGACCAACGCCAGTTGCGGGCGGCGCGCGATCAGCGCGTCGAGATCCATCTCCTCGAGAACCTGGTCCTTGTAATCGAGCCGCTTGCGCGGCAGGATTTCAAGGCCGTCGAGCAGCGCCTCGGTTTCCGCACGGCCATGGGTTTCGACCGCGCCGACGACAACGTCGACACCGGCCCGCAGCCGGGCATGCGCGCTTTGCAGCATCTCGTAGGTCTTGCCGACGCCGGGAGCGGCCCCTAAAAAAATCTTCAGGCGGCCGGTCTCGCGTTGCTCTCGCCGCGCGGTTTCCAGAAGCGCATCCGGCGAGGGCCGTTGATCGGGATCGCGGCGTTGATTTGCCATCAGCGCAATATAGTCCTGTGGGAAGGGCTGGCCTAGATACCAGCCCGGATCGCCGCTGCTTCACCTCTCCCCGCAGGGGAGAGGTCGAGGCAGCTTTGCGCCCGGCCTCTCATTTCGTGGCCTGGTCGAGCGCCAGGTTCAAGGCGAGCACATTGACCCGCGGCTCGCCGAGCAGCCCGGCAAGCCGGCCTTCGATCTGTTGCTCGACCAGTTTGCGGACAGCGTCTTCGGGCAGATTGCGGGCCTTGGCAACGCGCGGCACCTGGAACAGCGCGCCTTCGGGCGAGATGTCGGGATCGAGGCCGCTGGCCGTGGTGGTCACCAGATCGATCGGGACCGGCAACGACGGATTTTCGCCCCGGAGCTTGTCGACGTCTTCCTTGACGCGGTCGCTCAGCGCCTTGCTGGTCGGGCCGAGATTGGCGCCGCCGGAATTGGCGGCGTTATAGGGTGCGGGCACGGTCTTGGTCGAATCCGCCGGGTCCGGCGCGGTCGTCGCCGACGGGCGGCCGTGGAAGTATTTGTCGTCCTTGAATTCCTGCCCGATCAGGGCGGAGCCCACCACCTTGCCATCCCTCTCGATCAGGCTTCCCTGCGCCTGCTTCGGGAAGATCACGCCCGCGAGTGCGGTCATGGCCAGCGGATAAGCGAGGCCGGTGATCAGCGTCAGCACGACCAGCACGATGATGGCGGGGCGAATTTCTTTCAACATGGTTCTCTCCTCAAAGTTTGTGTCCCGGGCGCGATGCGGCATTCTTCATGCCGCTTCGCAGAACCGGGACCGTACCAAGCACCGGCGTTACGGCCCCGGCTCTGCAGCGCACCGCTCCGCGAAGAGCTACGCGCTGCGCTGCGTCCGGGGCACGAGATGCGCGTCATGACGGCTAGGCCAGGTGCAGGGCGGTGACCACGAGGTCGATCGCCTTGATGCCGATGAACGGGATGACGATGCCGCCGACGCCGTAGATCAGAAGGTTGCGGCGCAGCAGCGCGCCGGCGCCGATCGCGCGATAGGCTACGCCTTTCAACGCCAGCGGGATCAGCGCAATGATGATGATGGCGTTGAAGATGATCGCCGACAGGATCGCGCTCTGCGGGCTCGCGAGATTCATGATGTTGAGCGCCTGCAGCTGCGGATAGAAGGCGAGGAAGATCGACGGGATGATGGCAAAGTACTTCGCCACGTCGTTGGCGATCGAGAACGTGGTCAGCGCGCCGCGCGTCATCAGCAACTGCTTGCCGATCTCGACCACCTCGATCAGCTTGGTCGGGTTGGAATCCAGATCCACCATGTTGCCGGCCTCGCGCGCGGCCTGCGTTCCGGTGTTCATGGCGACGCCGACGTCGGCCTGCGCCAAGGCAGGGGCGTCGTTGGTGCCGTCGCCGCACATTGCGACCAGTTTTCCTTTGGCCTGCTCGTCGCGAATGAGCTGCAGCTTGTCTTCCGGCGTCGCCTGCGCGAGGAAGTCATCGACGCCGGCTTCCGCGGCGATCGCAGCCGCGGTCATCGGATTGTCGCCGGTGATCATCACGGTGCGGATGCCCATGCGGCGCAGCTCGGCAAAACGCTCGCGGATGCCGCCCTTGACGATGTCCTTTAGGTGAATCACGCCAAGCAGCTTGCCGTCGCGGGCGACCGCCAGCGGGGTGCCGCCGGATTTGGCGATCTCATCGGAGATCGCCTGAATTTCCCGCGCGGTGTCGGAATACAGCGCCGGCTGCAGCGCGCGAACGGTATTTACCGACGCCGCCAGAACGCGCGCCTCTCCGCCACTGACATAGTTCAGGATCGCATCGACCGCGCCCTTGCGGACCGACGAGCCGCCGGCATCGACGCCGCTCATCCGGGTCTGCGCGGTAAATGCAATGAAAGTGGCGCCGAGTTCGGCGAGATCGCGGCTGCGGATGCCGTAGTTCTCCTTGGCCAGCACGACGATCGAACGCCCCTCGGGAGTCTCGTCCGCGAGCGAAGCGAGTTGCACCGCGTCCGCAAGTTCCTGCTCGGTGACGCCGCGCACCGGCTGGAACGCCGTCGCCTGCCGGTTGCCGAGCGTGATGGTGCCGGTCTTGTCGAGCAGCAGGGTGTCGACGTCGCCCGCCGCTTCCACCGCGCGGCCGGACATCGCCAGCACGTTGAAGCGCACCAGCCGGTCCATGCCGGCGATGCCGATCGCGGAGAGCAATGCGCCGATGGTGGTGGGGATCAGCGTGACGAACAGCGCAACCAGCACCACGACCGACACCGAACCGCCGGCGTAAGCCGCGTAGCTCGGGATCGTCACCGTCGCGAACACGAAGATAATGGTGAGACCTGCGAGCAGAATGTTGAGCGCGATCTCGTTCGGCGTCTTCTGCCGCTCGGCGCCTTCGACCAGGCGGATCATACGATCGAGGAAGGTCGATCCCTGCGCCGCGGTGATGCGCACGCGGACCCAGTCGGACAGCACTTGCGTGCCGCCGGTCACCGCCGAACGGTCGCCGCCGGATTCGCGGATCACGGGCGCGGATTCGCCGGTGATCGCGGCTTCGTTGACTGAAGCGACGCCTTCCACCACTTCGCCATCGGAGGGAATGTTGTCGCCGGCCTCGACCAGCACGAGGTCGCCGACCTTCAGGGTGGCGCCCGGGACCATGCGGTAGGTCTTGTCCGATCCAGTCAGCAGCTTGGCCTGGCTTTCGGTGCGGGTTTTTTTTAGCGATTCCGCCTGCGCCTTGCCGCGGCCCTCGGCGACGGCTTCGGCGAAATTGGCGAACAGCACGGTGAACCACAGCCACAGGATGATCTGGAAGGTGAATCCAAGATTTTCGCCGCCAGTCACCAGATCACGCAGGAAGATGGTCGTGGTCAGCGCCGCGACGACCTCGACCACGAACATCACCGGGTTCTTGATCATCACCCTCGGATCGAGCTTTACGAACGCCGCACGCATCGCCGGTATCACGATCTTCGGATCGAGCAGCGCCGACATCGGGGCCTTTTTTTGCAGTTTTAGAGCTTCCATGGACGTAACTCCGAAAGACGTAACTCCGAAAGGGGGCCGGTCAGAACAGGGTGTTCGCATTCATCGCCAGATGCTCGACGATCGGCCCGAGTGCCAGCGCAGGGAAGAAGGTGAGGCCGCCGATGATCAGGATGACGCCGACGACCAGGCCGACGAACAGGCCGCCCGTGGTTGGCAGCGTACCGGACGACGGCGGGATGGATTTCTTGCCTGCCAGCGAACCTGCAAGCGCCATCGCCGGAACGATCATGAAGAAGCGGCCGACGAACATCGCGCTCGCAAGCGCAAGATTGTAGAACAAGGTGTTGCCGGTGAGGCCGGCGAAGGCCGAACCGTTGTTGCCTGTCGCCGAGGTGAAGGCATAGAGCACTTCGGTAAAGCCGTGCGGTCCGGCGTTGGCCATCGAGGCCACTGCGGGCGGAAACACCACGGCCACCGCGGTCCAGCCGAGGTACATCAGCGGCAGCACTAGGATCGCAAGCATCGCCATCTTGACCTCGCGCGCCTCGATCTTCTTGCCGACATACTCCGGCGTGCGCCCGACCATCAGGCCGGCGACGAAGATCGAGATGACGACAAAGATCAGCATGCCATAGAGTCCGGCACCGACGCCGCCGACGATGATCTCGCCGAGTTGCATGTTGATCAAAGGGATCATGCCGCCGAGCGCGGTGAAAGAATCGTGCATGGCGTTGACCGCGCCGCAGGAGGCGGCGGTGGTAACGACGCCAAACAGCGAGGAGGCTACGATGCCAAAACGGACTTCCTTGCCTTCCATGTTACCGCCGGTCAGACCCAGCGCATGGAGCGCGGTCGTGCCGCCCGCTTCCGCCCAGTAGGTGACGGCGGCGCCGACGATGAACAGTGTGCCCATCACGGTGAGGACAGCCCAGCCCTGGCGCGGGTTGCCGACCATGCGGCCGAACACGTTGGTGAGGCCGGCGCCGAGCTCGAAGATCGAGATCATCTGCACGAAATTCGATAGCGCAGTCGGATTCTCGAACGGATGCGCGGCGTTGGCATTGAAGAAGCCGCCGCCATTGGTGCCGAGCATTTTGATGGCGACCTGCGAGGCCACGGGACCGACCGCGATGGTCTGCTTGGCGCCCTCCAGCGTCGTCGCATCGACGTAGGCGCCAAGCGTCTGCGGAATGCCCTGCCAGACCAGGAACAGCGTATAGACCACGCAGATCGGCAGTAGCACATAGAGCGTGCAGCGGGTCACATCGACCCAGAAATTGCCGATCGTGCGCATCGAGCACCGCGAAAAGCCGCGGATCAGCGCGACGGCAAGCGCGATGCCCGTCGCCGCCGACAGGAAATTTTGGTGCGTCAGGCCAAGCATCTGCACGAGGTATGACATCGTGCTTTCGCCGCCGTAGTTCTGCCAGTTGGTGTTGGTAATAAAACTGATCGCAGTGTTGAAGGACAGATCAGGGGCGACGGCGGATCGTTCCGCCGGATTGAACGGCAGCATCGCCTGCAGCCGCATTACCGCATAAAGGATGACAAAACCGCCGACATGGAACAGCAGCATGGCGACCGTATAGGTCAGCCAATGCTGCTCGCGCTTTTCATCGACGCCGCCGAGCCAGTACACGCCCGCCTCGACCGGCCGCAGCAGCGGCGACAAAAAGGTGGGCTCGCCGTTGAACACACGGGTCATGTAGCCGCCGAGCGGTTTTGCCAGCGCGACGACGATGGCGCAGTAGAGCAGAATTTGGATCCAGCCGATGAGGGTCATCGTTGTGTGCCTTTATATTTGCGCGATCAGAACCGCTCGGGCCGCAGCAGGGCGTAGGTCAGGTAAAACAGCAGGCCTAAGGCGACGAGGCCGGCGAGCGAATAATCGAAAATCATGGCCTTATCTCCTCAAAGCCGTTCGCAGGCGTAGGCGTAACCCACCGACAGCGCGAAAAACGCGAGGCCGAGGGCCAGCATGATGACGTCAAACATGGAATGCTCCTGTTGCGGCATTATCCGCGAAGCGCTTTGAGCGGTCTTCGCACCCTTGTCGGGTGCTGAGTTGCCACCGCGCGCATAGGTTCTCGAGAGCAGGGCAGCGCCGATTTTATAGGAATCTCATAGTGAGACAATGCACGGAATCCCAGCCTACGGCTGAGCCATCACGGTCTTGTGTGTTTCATCGCTTTTTTGTCGAAAGCGCGTTTATGAAAACCCTATATTTCGCGCTCCCATTCCATCTCGTTTTCAAACAGCATTTTTCTCATCTTGCAGGTGCGGCCGCGCGTGACGGCCGTTTCTTCAGTGAGATGACGCATGCTGCTTTTCTCTGAACATCGCGATGGACCGGACAGTCGCCTTCACGATGCGCCTGCCGCGACCGCCGATCTCCTATCGGACGTCATCGGCACAACCTGCCGGCGCCTTCCGGCGCGGATCGAACGCCTGATCGAATCCGGCGCCTGGACCGACGCAGCGCTGGCGCTCCTTGAGCTGGAGTTGCCGCAATGGCAGTTGCGCCGGCTCGCCTATGACGAGGGCGAGTGGCATTGTGCGCTGTCACCGCAGCGCGAACGTCCCGACTGGCTCGACGACCGATCGATCGAAAGCCATCACGCCGACCTGGCGATGGCGATCTTGAGCGCAATCGCCGATGCACAGAACAAGTCCGCGCCGCCGCGCAAGACCAGCGTCCCCGCCGCGTCGCATCCGGCAAGCCCGCTCTACGAGCCAATGTGCTGCGACAACTTTGCGTAAGCGACCAGCTCGTAGGGTGGGTAAAGGCGCACCTGCGCCGTGCCCACCATCCTTGTTTCGGCTTCGGACATTGATGGTGGGCACGCCACCGGACGCATTCGCGTCCGGCCGCTTTGCCCACCCTACGGAAGTCGTCAGGCGACAAGCCTCTTCAGAAGGAAGTCCAACGTGAAGCTCGTCGAATCTCCATCGTGCAGCGCTGCAGCTAGAGCATGATGGTTTTAAGTCGAATCGCCACGATGCTCAAATCACCTCTCCCCGCAGGGGAGAGGTGAGAAGGAGCCGCGTCAACCTGAATTCATCACGCGCGAGCACCCGCAGCCGTTTCAGGTGCATCTCACCTGAATGATACACGATCGGGGATTGTTCCGGCTGATGAGGTATGAGCGGCAGGCGTCCATAAGTGCGGCATAAAGAGGGGCCGCGCCCCCTCGATTAGGCGGCCGGATTATTCCGCCGCGCTTCGCAGTTCGGCGCGTTCGGCGCGCACCGCGCAGAACTTGAATTCGGGTATCTTGCCGAATGGATCGAGTGCCGGATTGGTCAGCAGGTTGGCCGCGGCCTCGGCGTAGCAGAATGGCATGAACACCATGTTTTCCGGCACATCGCGGTCCGAGCGTATCTTGATCTCAACCGCGCCGCGGCGGGTCTGCAGCCGCACCAGGTCGCCCGGCCAGACCTTCAGGCGCCGCATATCCTTCGGCGACATGAACGCGACCGCCTCGGGCTCGATCTGGTCGAGCACGCTGGAGCGCCGCGTCATCGAACCGGTGTGCCAGTGCTCGAGCACGCGTCCGGTAGACAGCACCATCGGATACTCATCGTCGGGCAACTCGTCGGGTGGAATGACGTGAGCGGGGACGATCTTGCCGCGGCCGCTCGCGGTCGGGAAACCCGTGGTGAAGATGATCTCGTTGCCGGGCTTGTGCGCATCATCGACCGGATAGGTCACCGCGCCCTCGCGCACCAGTCGCTCCCAGGTGATGTTCTTGAGTGAAGGCATCACCTCGGTCATTTCGGCAAAGACGTCGGCCGGCCCTTCATAGCGCCAGTCGAGCCCCATGCGTTTGGCGATCTCCTGGATGATCCACAAATCCTGCCGCGCATCGCCCGGCGGCTTGATCACCTCGCGCGCCAGTTGCACGCGGCGGTCCGTATTCGTAAACGTCCCGGATTTTTCGGCGAAGGCGGAGGCCGGCAGAATCACGTCGGCATGAAACGCGGTTTCCGTGACGAACAGATCCTGCACCACCAGATGATCGAGTTTCGCCAACGCCTCGCGGGCGTGCTGCACGTCAGGATCGGACATCGCGGGGTTCTCGCCCTCGATATACATGCCGGCGATTTCCCCGGCGTGGATCGCGTGGATAATCTCGACCACCGTCAGGCCGCGCACCGGATCGAGGTCCTGATGCCATAGTTTTTCGAACGGCTCGCGCAGATCGGTGCGTCCGACCGGCTGGTAATCCGGCAGGAACATCGGGATCAGTCCCGCGTCGGATGCGCCCTGCACATTGTTCTGGCCGCGCAGCGGATGCAGCCCGGTGCCGGGGCGTCCGACCTGTCCGGTGATCAGGGCGAGCGCGATCAGGCAGCGCGCATTATCGGTGCCGTGGATATGCTGGCTGATGCCCATGCCCCAGAAGATGATCGAGGCGCGCGACCGCGCGTAGATCCGCGCGACCTCGCGCAGGGTTTCGGCGGGAACGCCGCAGATCGGCTCCATCTTCTCCGGCGTGAATTCCTTGATCTTTTCCTTGAGATCGTCGAAGCCCTCGGTATAGCCGGCGATATATTGCTTGTCGGTCAGGTCTTCGGTGATGATGGTATTCAGCATCGCGTTCAGCATGGCGACATCGGCGCCGGGCTTGAATTGCAGGTGCTTATAGGCATGGCGCGACAGCGATTGCCGGCGCGGGTCCATCACGATCAGCTTGGCGCCACGCTTGGCGGCATTCTTGAGATAGGTCGCGGCTACCGGATGGTTGATGGTCGGATTGGCGCCGATCACGATGATCACGTCGGCATCCATCGCGGCGGCAAACGGCGCCGACACCGCGCCCGAATTGAGGCCCTCCATCAACGCCGCCACCGACGAGGCATGGCACAGCCGCGTGCAGTGATCGACATTGTTGGACCCGAAACCGGTGCGCACCAGCTTCTGGAACAGATAGGCTTCCTCATTGGAGCCCTTGGCCGAGCCGAAGCCTGCGAGCGCCTTGACGCCCTTCTCATCACGAATTTTCACCAGCCCCTTTGCGGCGGCGTCGAGGGCTTCTTCCCATGATGCTTCGCGGAAATGCGTGAACGGATTGGCCGGATCGACCTGATCGTTGGCATCCTTCTTCGCATTCGGAAGCCGCACCAGCGGCTTTGTCAGGCGATGCGGGTGGTGGATGTAATCGAACCCGAAGCGGCCCTTGACGCAGAGGCGGTTGTGATTGGCCGGGCCATCGCGGCCTTCCGCGTAGATGACCTTCTCGTCCTTGACCTGATAGGTGACCTGGCAGCCGACGCCGCAGAACGGACACAGCGAATCGACTTTTTTGTCGGCGTAGACGGTGCGGGTCTGGTTGTCGTCGAGCAGTGCCGATGGCATCAGCGCGCCGGTCGGGCAGGCCTGCACGCACTCGCCGCAGGCGACACAAGTCGACTCGCCCATCGGATCGTCAAAATCGAACACGATCTTGGAATCGTGATTACGATAGGCCATGCCGATCACGTCGTTGACCTGGACTTCGCGGCAGGCGCGCACGCATAATCCACACTGGATGCAAGCGTCGAGATTGACGCGCATCGCAGGATGGCTGGCATCGCCGTGCCAACGCTCGGCGGCCGGGAAACGGCTTTCGGTAACCTGAACCTTTTCGGCCCAATGCCAGAACTTCGAGTCCGGATCGTGCGAGGTTTCGCGCGCGGGCTGGTCGGCTACCAGAAGCTCCATCACCATTTTTTGCGCGGCGACGGCGCGGGCGCTCGCCGACTTCACCTTCATGCCGACGCTCGGCGTCCGCTTGCAGGATGCGGCCAGCACGCGCTCGCCTTCGATTTCCACCATGCAGGCGCGGCAGTTGCCGTCGGGCCGATAGTCCGGTTCGGGCGAATAGCACAGATGAGGAATCTCGCGGCCCTGCCGCTTTGCCACTTGCCAGATGGTCTCGCCGGCTTTCGCCCCGACCGGTTCGCCGTCGAGTTCGAACTGGATGATGTTTGGCCCGGCGCCCGCGCCGCCGACCGCGCCGATCGGCGCGGTGTGGGCGACGTTGACCTTTCCGTCGGGCACCGACTGCCCGCCGGCCTTGCCCTTGGCATCATGGCCATAACCCTGCGGCTTCGGGCTGTCGTTGCTCATATCGAAATCTCACGGGCAATTGCTGAACCGGACAAAACCTGGGTACTCATCATTCCGCGGCTTCCTTCGGCGCAAATTCCTCAGGGAAGTATTTAATGACTGAAGTAAGCGGATTCGAGGCCGCCTGGCCGAGGCCGCAGATCGACGCGTCGCGCATCGCCTGACTCAATTCGTCCAGCAATTCACGGTTCCAGGTGCCCCGCTCCATCAACAGCGCCGCCTTCTGGGTGCCGACCCGGCAGGGCGTGCACTGGCCGCAGCTTTCATCCTCGAAGAAGCGCATCAGGTTCAGCGCCGCGCCTTTCACGTCGTCCTGGTCGGACAAAATGATGACCGCGGCCGATCCGATGAAGCAGCCGTATTTTTCCAGCGTGCCGAAATCAAGGGGAATGTCGTCCATCGCCGCCGGCAGGATGCCGCCCGAGGCGCCGCCCGGCAGATAGGCGTGGAAGGCGTGGCCCTCCGCCATGCCGCCGCAGAACTCGTCGATCAATTCGCGCACGGTGACACCGGCCGGCGCCAGTTTCATGCCGGGATTTTTGACGCGGCCGGACACCGAATAGCTGCGCAAGCCCTGGCGATCGTTGCGGCCATGGCTCTTCCACCAGCCGGCGCCCTTTTCGACGATGTCGCGCACCCACCACAGCGTTTCGATATTGTTGATCAGCGTCGGCAATCCGAACAGCCCGACCTGGAACGGATAAGGCGGCTTGTGGCGCGGCAATCCGCGCTTGCCCTCGATGCTTTCGAGCAGCGCGGATTCCTCGCCGCAGATATAGGCCCCGGCGCCGCGGCGCATGTGCAAGGCGGGACCGCCCGGCGGCAGTTTTGCGATTTCGCGTTCGAGAATTTCGCGCGAGGCCGGGTATTCGTCGCGAATGTAGATATAGACCTCAGGCGCTTCCACGACGTGGGCGCCGATCAACGTGCCTTCAATGAAGCGATGCGGATCCGTTTCGAGATACCAGCGATCCTTGAACGTTCCGGGCTCGCCCTCGTCGCCATTGATCGCCATCAGGCGCGGCCCGGGCTCGCCGAGCACCGCGCGCCATTTGCGTCCCGTCGGAAAACCCGCGCCGCCGAGGCCACGCAGCGACGCGTCGTCGAGCGCCTTCAGCAAATCCTCTTTCGCCAGCTCGCCGGAGCGCAGCCGGTTGAGCAGCGTGTAACCTCCGCCCGCGACATAGGCATCGTAATCGACATAGGCAGGCAGATGCGCGCGGGTATCGCCGCCCTTTGCCGCTGCGAGCACGCTTTGCGCGCTCGCATGATCGACGAAATGATGACCAACCTCTGCCGCCGGCGCAGTGTCGCAACGTCCGACGCAGGGCGCGCGCACGACGCGGATTCCGGGACTGGCGGCGCTCTGCAACTCCTGCAGCAGCTTTTCGGCGCCGAGCATGGCGCAGGTCAGCGAATCGCAGACCCGAATGGTCAGTGGGGGAATATCGGGTTCGCCTTCCTTCACGATGTCGAAATGGGCGTAGAAGGTCGCCGTCTCGAACACCTCGGCGAAGGCCAGCTTCATCTCATCCGCAAGGGCCGCGAGATGCGCGGCCGAAATCCGGTGCCAGGTGTCCTGGATGAGATGCAGGTGCTCGATCAGCAGATCGCGCCGCCGGGGCCGGTCGCCGAGCAGAAGCGCTATCTCTTCAGCAGCTTGTGGATCGATCTGACGGCCCTTGGGGGTCGACTTGGCGCGCCGCCGCCCCTCGCCCGGATGGTCGAATGAGCGGACCTGCTGCACGTCATGACTCATCGAAACATCTCGTTTCCGTATCCCTGTCCGGCGACTCTAATCCGTGGCATACCAAATGCCAAGAAGAAAGAAATGCGCGTGAGGGGCCTAGGACGGCAAGCCGGCAGCCAAAAGGCCGGTCGCCTTTTCAATCAGGAACACGATCCGGCGCTCCGCGCGCTCCGTGATCTCGACCCGATCGCCGGTTTCCCGGATCAGGTTGGGAATATCGATCACCGATAGCGGATCGGTGCAGTGCACTTCCAGCCGGTCGCCAGGATTTAACGACTTCAGCGCCTTACGGGTTTTCAGAGCCGGCAACGGACATTTCAGTCCGGTCAAATCGAGCTTTGTCTGTACCATGACCGTGAAGATGGCGAAGGGCCCTCGCATCGTCAACCCGGCACGCCGGCCGTCAGAGTTCAGGCCAGGCTGGCATAGCTGAGAAATCCAACGGTCTGGCCGGGCTCGACCCGCGTGATCTCTTCGCCGAGTTCCACCAGTCCATCCGTCTCCACCAGCGACGACAGCAGCCCCGCGCCCTCGCGCGGAAATTTTGCGGCCTCAAGTGCGCCGTCGGCGCCCCTGCGCAATGTGACGCGGACATATTCGCGGCGGGCGATCTTCTTCTTGTAGGCGAAGGCCGCGCGCACCGGCACCGGCACCGGATTTTGCTGCAGGGCGCCGGCCAGCGCCAGCACCGTCGGACGCACAACGTGGACAAAGGTCACAAAACTGGCCACCGGGTTTCCGGGCAGGCCTATAAATGGCGTGCCGCCGATGATCCCCATCGCCACGGGGCGTCCCGGCTTGATCGCCATGCGCCAGAGCACCAGCGTGCCGACACTCTCGACGGCAGCCTTGACGTGATCCTCCTCGCCGGTCGAAACCCCGCCGGTGGTCAGGATCAGATCGTTCGCGCCTGCCACCTCGTTCAAGGCGTTTGCGAGCGAGGCGCGATCGTCGCGCAGGATGCCGAGATCGCTGACCTCGCAGCCGAGCCGCGCCAGCATCGCCATCAGCATGAAGCGGTTGGAGTCGTAGAGTTGCGCGGCCGCGCGCGGCGCGCCCGGCGACACCAGTTCGTTGCCTGTGGAAAACACCGCGACACGAATGCGCCTGCGCACCTCGACCTGCGTCAGGCCGAATGCGGCGGCGAGTGCGATATCCTGCGGCCGCAGCCGTTGGCCCGCCGGTAAAGCCTGCGTGCCGGCAGCAATGTCCTCGCCGGCCGGGCGCACATTGGCGCCGGCTTTCAGCCCCGCAGGCAGAACAACGCTGCCCGCCGCGTCGAGGCGGACATCCTCCTGCATGAATACCGTATCGACGCCCTCAGGCATCGGCGCGCCGGTGAAGATGCGCACGGCGTGGCCGGGCTTGACCGGCTCTTGCGCCGAGGCGCCGGCCTGAATCCGTCCTGCGACTGGAAACGTTTGCTCGGTGTCCCCGGACAGATCGCCGCTGCGCACCGCATAGCCGTCGACGGCGGAATTGGTGAAAGGCGGCAGCGGCAGCGGAGCCGCGATGCCTGCCGCCAAAACGCGGCCATCGGCGTTCCTCAGATCGACGGTCTCGACCTCCTGCACCGTCGTCACCCGCGCGGCGATGATCGCGACGGCTTCATTGACCGACATCATCGGGCCGCCGAAGGCAAAGCAATCGTCGCTCAATTGCGCCATGGCTTCTCAGCTTCCCTTAGGCTCCGCTCGCCATCACGTCCGCAATGTCGATCGCCGAGGCCTGCATCATGGCGGCGATGGCCGGGATGTCATCGAGATGGACAGTTGGAAGGCGCGTTTCAAGCTTGGTATCGCTTGCAATACCCACGATCCCCGGATCGTCGGGGAATAGCGGCGGCTTGCCGTTGGCGGCGCGATACACCTCGATCTTGCGATGCGGCTCCCGTTTAAAACCCTCGATCAAGACCAGATCGACCCGCGACATCTTTGCCAGCAGTTCGGGGATTTTCGGTTCGCTTGCGCCGCGCAACTCGTGCATCAGCGCCCAGCGCCGGGTCGAAGAGACAAGCACCTCGGCGGCGCCTGACTGCCGGTGGACCCAGGAATCCTTGCCCGGGACATCGACGTCGAATTCATGATGGGCATGCTTGATCACGGAAACGCGTAAGCCCGCGGCGATGAAATGCGGGATCAGGCGCGTCAGCAGCGTCGTCTTGCCGGCGCCGCTCCACCCCGCCAAACCAATCACCTTCATCTCATTCCCCAGACAGGCCGGAACCGGCTTCGCATTTCCATCCGTGCTTTATATCCGTCAACGCGCAATGTCATGCTATTGAGCAGGCTATGACCAGGATCGAAAGGCTCCCCGCCCCCCGTATCGTCCCGGACCCTGCGGATCCGCGGCTGACCGAACGTGTTGCCGGGACCGACCAGACCGGCGCACCCGTCGAGATCAACGTGCCGGTCGAACGTGCGTTGACGCTGTACCTGAACGCCCAGGAGATCGTCACCATGATGACGATCGGCGATTATCCGGAGTATCTCGCGCTCGGCTACCTGCTCAACCAGAACATGCTGAAATACGGCGATATCGTCACCGAAGTGGAATATGACGACGATCTGCAGGTCGTAGTGGTGCGCACCGAGCACCACACCAATTTCGAACAGAAGCTGAAGAAGCGCACCCAAACCTCCGGCTGCGCGCAGGGCACCGCTTTCGGCGATCTGCTCGAGGCCGTGGAAAGCGTGGCGCTGCCCAGGGCGGAATTGCGGACATCGTGGCTCTACCAGATGACGCACGCGATCAACACCATGCCCTCGCTCTATCTCGAGGCCGGCGCCATCCACGGCTGCGTGCTGTGCAAGGAAGGCACGCCGGTCTGCTACACTGAAGACGTCGGCCGCCACAACGCCGTCGACAAGATCGCCGGCTGGATGTTCCGGCACAACGTCGATGCCGCCGACAAGATTCTCTACACCACGGGACGGCTCACTTCCGAGATGGTGATCAAGACCGTGCGGATGGGGATTCCGATTCTGGTTTCGCGTTCGGGGTTTACGGCGTGGGGCGTCGACCTTGCGCGGCAGGTCGGATTGACGCTTGTAGGGCGCACACGCGGCAAGCGGTTCATCGCGCTGGCCGGCCAGGAGCGCATCGTTTACGACCAGAATCTCGACTATGTGGCCGAGGAATCCGCGCGCCATATGCGCAAGGGCGAGCGGGATGACTGAGATTCCTCTTACGCCCGGCGTTCTGCTCGCCGGCGGGCTGGCGCGGCGCATGGGCGGGGGCGACAAGCCGATGCGCACCATCGGCGGCCGCACCATCCTCGATCGCGTCATCGCGCGGCTTAAGCCGCAGTGCGATTGCCTTATTCTCAACGCCAATGGCGATCCGGCGCGATTTGCGGCATTCGGCCTCCCCGTCATTGCCGACACGGTGCAGGATTTTCCGGGGCCGCTCGCCGGCATCCTCGCCGCGCTCGACTGGACGGCGGCCAACCGGCCCGATGTCGGGTGGGTATTGAGCGCCGCCGCGGATTGTCCGTTCCTGCCGCGCGATCTTGTCGTGCGATTGCATCAGGCGCGGATTGAGCAAGACGCGCAGCTTGCGGTCGCAGCTTCCGCCGGGCAAACGCACCCGGTGATCGGATTGTGGAGCGTGCGCTTGCGCGAAGAGCTTCGCCACGCGCTGGTGGTGGAAGACATCCGCAAGATCGACCGCTGGACCGCGCGCTACAAGCTAGCGACCGTGACGTGGCCGGCGGAACCGCTCGATCCGTTCTTCAACGCCAACACCATGGATGATATCGCGGAAGCGCAGCGGCTGGCGGAGCTGGACGGGTAACGTGCCCCGGACGCAGCGCAGCGCGTAGCTCTTGCGTAGCGGTGCGCTGCGTCCGGGGCCCCGGTTACTTGCGACTCGAAGAAACCGGGGTCCCGGTTCTGCGAAGCGGCATGAAGAATGCCGCATCGCGCCCGGGACGCGAGATTCATTACGCCGGCCTAAATCCTGCGAATCGCAGCGCGGCGCGCGTTTCGCCCGACGCCAGGGAATCAAGAAACGCCTGCACCGCAGGCCTATCCTTCCGCGCAGACACCAGCGCGAAGTCATAATGCTCTTCCGCCAGCGGAATGAACCCGAGCCCCGCGGCATGCGCGACCGGCGCGATGGTCATGCCCCAGTCGGCACGGTGCTGTGCGACTGCCGCGGCGACCGCGTTGTGCGAGCGCGGCTGATTCCAGTAGCCGTCGGGCCTTGCCGTGCCGAGCAGGCGGTCGATCAGGATGCGCGTGCCCGCACCCTGGTTGCGGTTGACCATGATGCAGGCGGGGTCGGCGAGCGCGGCGCGCACCGCGTCTTGCGCGCTTAGCCCCTCGAAGCGCTTATCCCCGGCGCGGAACACGATGCTCTGCATGCGCCGATAGCCCGACACCAGTTCGAGCCCGGCCGCCATGAACGGCTCGTTGTAGGTCTCAGACGCCTCGTCGAACAGATGGATAGGCGCCAGATCGCATTCGCCGCGCCGCGCCGCCGCCAGGCCGCCGAGGCTGCCGACCGCGATCGATCGCACCGACAATCCCGCGCGCGCCAGTGGCGCGGTGACCAGGTCGAGCCCGGTGCAATGGCTGCCGACGATGACAAGATCCGGCACCCGCACATGCGGCGTGAACAGCGTGACGTCGGCCTCGGCGCCGGCAGGCATCTGGTCGGCGAGCGCGTCGATGCGCAGAAATCCATCGGCCTGCGCGAACGATGTGATTGCGCCGGAGCCTTTGCCGGAAGGATAGGCGATCAGTCCATCTGCGCCCTCGACCAGCGACACCATGACGAATTCGGTGCGGCCCAGTTCCGATGCGATCCGCACCGGAATTTTTGCGGTGACTTTGGCGTCGGAGCGCGGCGGCAAGCCGGCCATCCGCCGCAGCACCGGAACGATCATGTCGTGAAAGGTGAACATCGCCGAGGTCGGAAATCCCGGCAAGATCACCACGGGCTTGCCGTCGCAGACCGCGAGACAAAGCGGCTTGCCCGGCTTCAGCGCGACACCGTGCGCGATGATGCCGGGTTGGCCGAGCCTCGCGATGATCCGATGCGACACGTCGCCCGCGCCCTTCGAGGTACCTCCCGAAAGCACCAGCATGTCGCAGCTCTCGAGCGCCTTTCGCATGACGGCTTCGAGTTCGCGCTCGTCGTCGGGGATGGCGCCGAGAAAGGCCGCTTCGCCGCCGTTCTCGCTCACGGCGGCGGCGACGATGGCGCCGTTGGTGTCGTAGATCCCGGCGGGGCGCAGCGGCAGGCCGGGCTGAACTAGCTCATCGCCGGTGGAGATCACGGCCACGCGCGGTTTTCGCGCCACCGCGACATCGGCGATTCCGCAAGCGGCGAGCATGCCGATCTCGCGCGAGCCGATCATGGTTCCCGCACGCAGCAGCGCCTCGCCGCGCGCGATGTCGGAGCCGGCATAGGAGACGAATTGCCCCGGAGATGCCGCACGGCGGATCTCGATCGCGCCCTCGCCCGCGGGCTGGGTGTGCTCGACCATCACAACGGCATCGGCGCCGCGCGGCACGGGGCCTCCGGTCGCGATCGGCGTCGCCGTACCCGGCACCACCGGCAGCAATGGCGCGGTGCCGCAGGCGATGACTTCGTCGTTGAGCTCAACGCGAACCGGCGTGGCTTCGCCGGCCGACGCAAGATCAGCGGAACGCACCGCAAAACCATCAACATTGGAGCGGTCGAACGGCGGCACGTCGATCGGCGCCACGATGTCTTCCGCCAAGGCGAGGCCGAGCGTATCGGCCAGCGGCCGCGCTTCGCCTGGAATCGCGCGTGGAAATAGCGCCGCTTCGAAACGCGCCAGCGCATCCTCGCGCGAGAGGATGCTCAGGAACTGATCCTGCTCCACGCTGTCGCGATTTTTCGTCATCGGAGAGTTTTGCATGTCGGAAGCGCCCATGGTCAGTCCCGGAGCATATAGGCATGGACCGGCGTGCCCGCCGCATATCCTTCGCTAGCACCGGGCACGGCGAGCCACGCATCGGCGCGCGCGATCGTCTCGAGCGAAAGGTCGCCGGTTGCGAGTGGCATCCAGGCGTCATCGGCCTTCTTGAGCAGAACGATTTCCGCGATTCCAACGCTCGAGGCAATCTTGCGCGCGAGCGGGAGGGTCCGCGTTCGCCGCTTCTCGCTGCCGGAGAGCCGATCCAGAGCCGGCAGCGCAAGCGTCCACCAAGCCGCCAGCGCCTGATCCGGGGCGCCGGGCAAGGCGACCGCGGGGCTACCTGCGATTCTGCCGATCGCGGCGGTCCGGCCGGGCCGCAGCGCGATGCCATGGGCGAGCAGCTCGCCGCGCGAGGCCAGCGCCTCGATCGTCGCATCGGTGCGCCCGAGGCCGGTGCCGCCGACGGTGATGAGCAGGTCGCATGGCTCGGCATCCAGCGCCGCTGCAATGGAACGTGCATCGCGTCCGCTCGCTTCAACGCGGATGATTTCGGCACCGGCCGCACGGGCACTCTCCGCGATCAGTTGCGCCGTCACTGCAGTTCCGGCCGTCGCCGGGATGTCGATCAGGCGCAGCCGCGGGCGGCGCACGGCCACTGTGTCGAGCCCGGCCGCTCGCGCCAACAGCAGATCGAGCGCGCGGATTCTCCGCCCGGCGACGATGGGTGAACTTCCCTCCGCAATATCGCCGCCGATGCGGCGAACGCCCTGCCCCGGTATCGCCTCGGCCGATACCTGAAACAGGGCGCCGGTCTGCTCGACAGAATCAGGATCGATCACGCAGTCGCAGCCCTCGGGCATGCGATCACCGGCTTCGACCCAGACCGGTGAAGCGGCCAGTGGCAGCGGCGAATAGGACGAGGCGCCCACGAGATCGCGGGACCGAAATGCCCAGCCATCGACCGCGGCCACATCGAACGCCGGCAGCGCTTTCAGGGGCGGCAGTTCGGCGGCAATACATCCCGGCGCCTCGGCGAGCGGAAGTTCAACCGGGGCAACCGGCTTAATTCCCTGAAGCAGCGCCGCAAGCGTCGCATCGAGCGAAGTGAGCGAGGCCGTCAGGCGTTGGGGCGTCATCATGCCGCGTCTACTTACTGAATAAACCCGGAAATATACAGCCAATTGCCGCCCGGGCGGGCTCGACACTCGGCCGAGGCCGCCCTGAGTTGACGCGTGGCGATGAATAATTGAAGAAGAGAGTCGAAGCGCGACAAGCGCCCGCCAATCGAAATACGGCCAATGCGCCGCGGGACCCATGGGAGGAGACAGGACATGCCGGCCAGAACACGTTTCGCGCTTGGGGCCCTCGCGGCATTGCTGCTGCCGGCGCCGGCAGCACTCGCTCAGGTGTCGGATGATGTGGTCAAGATCGGCGTGCTCACCGACATGAACGGTCCGGCATCGACGCCGACCGGGCAAGGGTCCGTTACCGCGGCGCAAATGGCGGTCGACGATTTCGGCGGCAAGGTGCTGGGCAAACCGATCACCGTGATCGTCGGAGACCACCAGCTCAAGCCGGATATCGGCGGCAGCATTGCCCGGCGCTGGTACGACGTCGAGCAGGTCGACCTGATCGTCGACGTGCCGGTATCGGCGGTAGGCCTCGCGGTGCAGAACGTCGCCACTGACAAGAAGAAGCTGTTCATTACCCACTCGACCGGCACCGCCGACTTCCATGGCAAGTTCTGCAGTCCTTACGCAATGCAATGGGTATTCGACACCCGCGCATTGGCGGTCGGCACCGCTCAGGAGGTGGTCAAGCGCGGCGGCGATACCTGGTTCTTCATCACCGACGATTATGCGTTCGGTCATTCGCTTGAAAGGGATGCTTCCGCCGTCGTCACCAGGATGGGCGGCAAGGTGCTGGGCGCGGTGCGCCCTCCCTTCGCGACGCCGGATTTGTCGTCGTTCGTACTGCAGGCGCAGGCCTCGAAGGCGAAGATCATCGGCATCGCCGGCGGCCCGCCGAACAACGGCAATGAAATCAAGACCGGCGCCGAGTTCGGCGTGTTCAAGGGCGGGCAGCAGATGGCCGCGCTTCTGGCGCTGATCACCGACATCCATTCGCTGGGATTGCCGGCCGCGCAAGGCCTGCTGCTGACGACCTCGTTCTACTGGGACATGGACGACAAGACCCGCGAGTGGTCGAAACGCTATTTTGCCAAGATGAACCGGATGCCATCGATGTGGCAGGCCGGGGTGTATTCCTCGGTGATGTACTACCTCAACGCCATCAAGGAGACCGGCACCGACGAGCCGCTCAAAGTCGCCGCGAAAATGCGCGAGAAGCCGATCGAGGATTTCTTCGCCCGCAACGGCAAGCTGCGCGAGGACAATCTGATGGTACACGACCTTTGGCTCGTGCAGGTCAAGACGCCGGAAGAGTCCAAATATCCGTGGGACTATTACAAGATCCTGGCAAAGATTTCCGGCGAGGAAGCGTTCGGACCAATCGATCCGGCGTGTGCGATGGCGAAGAAGTAACTGCCTCGTGTCCCGGACGCGGTGCGGCATTCTTCATGCCGCTCCGCAGAGCCGGGACCTCGCTTTGGCGAAGATAGCTGGCCCCGGCTCTGCAGACCACCACGCCGTGAAGAACGGCGCGCCGCGCCGGGTCCAGGGCACGATGCCTACTTCGCAACTCCGATCTCACGGAAATACCGCAAGACGCCGGGATGAATCAGCTCGACCTTCGGCGCCGCCGCCACGGTGTTCGCCGCCGTGGTCTCACAGGCCTGCGGCAGTTTCTTGCAGAGCGTACTTTCAGCTCCGTGTAACGACTTCGCCAGACGATACGCCAGGTCGTCGGGAAGATTGGCGCGTGTCAGGATAAAACTCCAGGATCCCAGCGAATCGATCGGCGACGGCTGGTTCGGATAGCTCCCGGCCGGCACGGTCAGCGGCTTCAGGAACGCATGCTTGGCGCGGATGCGCGCGATCTCACCGGCGTCCGGCGCGATGAACCGCGCCCCACTTGGGCTCTCGCTCATGGTCTTGAATCCGGGCCAGCCGATGCCGGCGCCCCATAGCGCGGCCACGCGGCCGTCCAGCACCATGGCCGGCCCGTCGCCGGCGCGGTCAAGATAGACCGACTGGAAATCCTCGTCCTGCTTCAGTCCAAGGCCATCGAGTACGTAGCGCGACAGGATCGGAAGGCCGGAACCGCGGGCGCCGAACGCGACGGGCTTGCCGGCCAGATCGCGAATGATCTTGTAGGGACTGTCGGCGCGCACCACGAACATCCCCGGACTGGAATACATCGCGGTCAGAATTTTCAGGGGGGTAGCCGGCCGGCCGAACCCCATGAATGCTTCGTAGGAGGGCTCTCCGGCCACCAGCGCAATATCAAGGCTGCCCGCCTCAAGCAGCGGAATGTTCTCGTTGCTGCCCTTGGTGTTGCGCGGCTCGATCGTGAGCGCCGGATCGGTTTCGTTCATGACCTCGGCAAAGGCATTGCCGTACAGCGGGAAGCCACCACCCGGCGTCGCCGTTCCAAGAGAGATCGTTGTCTTTGGAATGACCTTTCCTCCATCCTGCGCCACGGCGCTGCCTGTGAGCAGCAAAACGGTTGCGCCTACAATACCGAGGTTCATCACCGCTCCTCAACCATCCGCAACGCTGCAAGGTCATAAGATCAACGCATTGGCCGAAAGGCAATGTAGGCAAATTCAAATTTCTATGAAACCATGTGCGTTGGTTCGATGAATTTGAGATGAAAAAGTTGCGCGTGCAGCGCACTCGATTGAAATGGAGCGGCTTATGACTGGTTTTCTGCGCGCGGCGATCATTGGCCTTGTCTGCCTTTTAGGCCTTGCGGGCGGCGTTGCGCCTTCATCCGCGGCCGACTATCCGAACCGCCCGGTGCGCTGGCTGATCGGCTTCACCGCCGGGGGCCCGGTCGACACCGTGGCGCGCATCATGAGCCAATGGCTATCGGAACGTCTCGGCCAGCAGTTCGTGGTGGAAAACCGCGCCGGTTCCGGCGGCAACATCGCCGCGGCGGCAGCGATCACTTCTCCTCCGGACGGCTACACCTTGCTGTTCGTGGCGCCCAACAACGCCATCAGCACCTCGCTCTACAAGAAGCTGCCTTACGATTTCATCCGCGACACCGCTCCGGTCGCCAGCATCATGCAGCTGACCAACATGATGGTGGTGCCGATGGGTCTGCCGGTCAAAACCGTTCAGGAGTTCATCGACTACTGCAAGGCCAATCCCGGCAAGGTCTCGTTTGCGTCCTCGGGCAACGGCACCTCGGTGCACATGTCGGCGGAGCTGTTCAAGGCGCTGACCAAGGTCGAGATGACGCACGTGCCCTATCGGGGATCGTCGGCCGCGATGCCCGATCTGATTTCCAACAAGGTGCAAGTGCTGTTCGACAACCTGCCTTCCGCGCTGGAACAGGTGCGTGGCGGCACGCTGCGCGGGCTCGGCGTCACCTCGCCGCAGCGGTGGCCCGGTGTGCCGGACATACCGGCGGTTGCGGAGACCGTGCCGGGATTCGAGTCCGTCGGCTTCTACGGCATCTCCGCCCCCAAGGGCACGCCGCCGGAGATCATCGATATCCTCAACAAAGCCGTGGCCGAGGCCCTGAAGGACCCCAAGCTGGTGGCGCGGCTCGCCGACGTCGGCGGCATCCCGAAGCCGATGACGCCGGCCGAATTCGGCAAGCTCGTCGCCGACGAAACCGAGAAGTGGCGCAAGGTGGTCGAGTTTGCCGGGGTGTCGGTGGATTAGACGCTGTGGTGATCGCGCGCGTCGACCGGAAAAAGTCTTCGAATTCCCGGTTCCATTGCGTTTCAGCCATCCCAATCTGTGGAGTTGAAGGTATGGTGAAGAAGTTTTTCACCGAATGACCTTCTATGAACCGATGGCGACCAACTGCAGCCAGGATTTGGGCCTGCGCCTTCCTCGGGATGTGTTCGGTCTCGGCGGTTGCCCAGGAAACCAATGAGGACCAGCCCGCCGATCCCGATACAGGCGAGAGCACGGTCGCCGAACGCACGCTCGGCCTGCTGCCCAATCCGTATGAGCGCCTCGGCATAAAATTCGCCGCGACCTACATCGGCGAAGTGCTCGGCAACGCCACCGGCGGCCTTGAACAGGGCGCGACGTTCGAAGGACGTCTCAATCTCGCGGTCGATATCGACTTCGACAGGCTGGCGGGATGGCGCGGGCTGACTGCCCATGCCAACGTCTTCGTTATCCATGGCGACGGCCTGTCGCGCTCGAATTTGAACAATTTCTTCGTCGTCAGCGGGATCGAGGCGCTTCCGACCGCCCGGCTCTACGAGGCCTATGTCGAACAGAAATTCTTCCATGACAAATGGTCGATCCGCGCCGGCCAACTCGCGGCCGACAGCGAATTCATCGCCAGCAAATATACCGACGTATTCACCAACGCATCGCTCGGCTGGCCCGCGATCACAGCCGTCAACTTGCCGGCCGGCGGTCCCTCCCCGCCGCTCGCCGCCGTCGGCGCGCGGCTGAGCGCAAAACTCAGCGACAATGTCACGGTTCTCGCGGCGATTTTCGACGGCGATTCCGCTGGCCCCGGCCCCGGCGATCCGCAACAGCGCAACCGCTATGGCCTGAACTTTCGCGTCAACGATCCTCCGCTGGTGCTTTCGGAAGCCCAGTTCGGCTGGAAGGACATCGCTGCGAACGATGGCCACGCCGGAGCCTTTAAAATCGGAGGCTGGCATCATTTCGGAACGTTCAACGATCAGCGTTTCACATCGGACGGCCGATCGGTTGCCGACCCGGCGGGATCCGGACTTGGCCGGATGCTGCGCGCCGACGATGGCATCTACTCGGTCATCGAACAGAAGATTTATAGCGTTCCGAAATCGAAGGACCGCGGCGTCGGCGTTTTCATGCGCACCTCAGCCAGTCCCCCGGACCGCAACCTGATCGATTTCTATGCCGACGCGGGCATCGATTTCATCGGATTTTTCGATCAGCGGCAGCACGACAAGTTCGGCGTCGCGGTCGGCTACGCGCACGTCTCCAGGCGCGCCCAGGCGCTCGACCGCGACTACGCTTTCTTTATGGCGCAGCCCGACTGGCCGATCCGGTCATCCGAAGCGCTGTTTACGGCGTCATATCTCTACGAAATCAAGGCGGGCTGGAACTTGCTGCCCAACTACCAGCACATCTTTCGGCCGGCAGGCGGAGCCACCGATCCCACCGGGCCGAACCCGGGCATTCGTCTCAAGGACGCGTCCGTCTTCGGCGTGCGAAGTGTCATGAAGTTCTGATCGTGATCAGAAGTTCGGATGATGACACGCCACCAACTGGCCGGGCGCGATCGGGACCAGTTCCGGCATCTCATCGATGCAGCGTCGGTCGGCCTTCGGACAACGGGTCCGAAAGCGGCAGCCTGACGGCGGCGAGATCGGCGACGGCGGCTCGCCGATCGGCACGCTTTCCGACGGCCGCACGTCCGGATCGGGCTGCGGGATGGCCTCGATCAGCAGCGCCGTATAGGGATGCGCGGGCCGCGCGAACAACTGCTCGGAAGGACCGACCTCGCACAGCCGGCCGAGATACATCACGGCGACGCGGTCGCTCACCGCCTTCACCACCGCAAGATCGTGGGCGATGAACAGCAGCGTCAGACCATAGCGCGCCTTCATCTCCTCCAGCAGATTCAGGATCTGGGCGCGAATGGAGACGTCGAGCGCCGAAACCGGCTCGTCGCAGATGATGAATTCCGGATCGAGAACCAGCGCGCGCGCAATGCAGATGCGCTGGCATTGTCCGCCGGAAAATTCGTGCGGCAGCCGTCCCGCGACCAGGCCGGGATCAAGACCGACCGCGCTGAGGACCTCGTGTACCCGCCGCTCGCGCTCGGCACGATCCTTGACGCCGGCAATCACCAGCGGCTCGGCGACGATGTCGCCGATGCGCCGCCTCGGGTTCAGCGAGGCGATCGGGTCCTGGAAGATCAGTTGCACCCGCCGGCGCATCCGCCGCAAAGTGTCACCGTTCATGGCCACGAGGTCATGGCCGTCGAACACGACCTCGCCTGAAACCGGCCGGCGCAACTGCAGTATGGCGCGCCCCAGCGTAGACTTGCCGCAGCCGGATTCGCCAACCAGACCAAGCGTCTCGCCGCGCGCGACCTCAAGGCTGACGCCGGAGACGGCGTGCACCGTGTTGCCGGCGATCGAATATTCGACGACGAGGTTGTCCACCCTGAGCAGCGTCTCGCGACGTATGGATTTCCGGGTGTCGTGCATCATGCGCCAACGCCTACCGTGCCATCGATTGGATGGAAGCAGGCATATTGATGATCGGGCGATCCGGCAGCTGCGAGCACAGGCTTCTGCTGGCGGCAATCGCTCATCGCGTAGCGGCAGCGCGGCGAGAACGAGCAGCCCTGGATCGGCCGGGTCGGATCTGGCGGACGCCCCGAGATCGCCGGCAGCGGCGTATGCGGAGCCGCATCGATCTTCGGGATCGCCGCGAGCAGCGCCTCGGTGTACGGCATCCGCATTTTCTTGAACAGCACCGGCGTCGGCGCGCGCTCGACCACGCGGCCGGCATACATCACCGCCACCTCGTCGGTGCGTCCGGCGACCACGCCGAGGTCATGGGTGATGATGATCATCGCCATGTGGCGGCGGCGCTGTTCGCGCGCCAGCAGATCGAGGATTTGCGCCTGGATCGTCACGTCGAGCGCGGTGGTCGGCTCGTCCGCGATCAGGAGCTTCGGCTCGCACGACAGCGCAATCGCAATCGCGACGCGCTGGCGCATGCCGCCGGAAAGCTGATGCGGATACTGGTTGAGCCTCTGCTCCGGCGCGGGGATGCCGACCGCCGCGAGCAACTCCACGCTGCGCTTTCTTGCCGTGGCGGTGTCGAATTCAAGGTGCTCCTGCAGCGTTTCGACGAGTTGAGTGCCGATGGTCAGCACCGGGTTGAGCGAGGTCATCGGATCCTGGAACACCACCGCGAGCGCGCGGCCGCGCAGCTTGCGCAGCGGCTCGGCTGCAAGCCGGGTCAGGTCCTGGCCGTCGAACCTGACGCGGCCGGTGAGTTTTGCCTTCTTGGGCAGCAATTGCAGGATCGCGCGCGACAGCATGGTCTTGCCGCAGCCGGATTCGCCGACAATGCCGAGCGTCTGTCCGGGCGCGACGCGGAGATCGACCTGATCCACCGCGCGAAGGTTGCCGCGCGGCGTTGGCAGATCGACCGAGACGCCCTCGACGGACAGCAACGCCGGCGCGTTCACAGCGCGCCCTGACGCGGGTCGGTGAGCGCCCTCAAGGTGTCGCCGACCAGGTTGAACGACAGCACGGTGAGGAACATCGTTACCGCCGGAATGAAGGCGAGCCGCGGCGCGATCTCAAGGCTCTCGCGGCCCTCCCCGATCATGCTGCCCCAGCTCGAGGCCGGCGGCGGAACGCCTAAGCCGAGGAAGCTCAGCGCGCCTTCGACCACGATGGTCACGGCAACGCCGAGCAGGAAAAAGGCGAACAGCGGCAGAAGTACGTTCGGCAACAGTTCATGCAGTAGGATGCGCGCGTGCGACGCGCCCAGCGCCCGTGCCGCGACGACGAATTCGCGTTCGGCCAGGCTCAACGTGGCGGCGCGGGCGACGCGCATGAAAGCGGGAATGCCGAGCACGCCGAGGATGCAGGTCAGGTTGAAAACGGATTGCCCGAGAAACGCCACCATCGCCAGCGCAAACACCAGCGGTGGAAACGCCAGCAGCACGTCCATGCTTCCGACCACGATGGTTTCGAAACGGCCACGGAAATAGCCGGCCAGGATGCCGAGCGCACCGCCGATGGTGATGCCGATGATCGGCGCGCACAGACCGACGATGAGCGATATCCGGGCGCCGTACACCAGCCGCGCCAGTTCATCGCGCCCCAAGGCGTCGGTACCGAGCCAGTGCACAAGACTCGGCGACGCCCGCCGCTCCAGCATATCCATGTCGGTCGGGCTGTGTGCCAGCAGGAAGCCGGCGAAAGTCGCGACAAACACGGCGAATATGATCCAGCCCAGCGCCAACCAGAACAGGTTTCCCACTCGCCGTGTGCGCCGCACCGGACTGACGACCGCGGTGTCGATGCCGATGTCAAGCACGGCCATGGCGGATCCTCGGATCGAGCAGGGCGTAGCACATGTCGACGACAAAATTCATCAGCACGAAGCCGCAGGCGACGAACAGCACCACGCCCTGCAGGATGATCAGGTCGCGGGTGTAGAGCGCGCTGACCAGCAACCGGCCGATCCCCGGTAGCGCAAAGATCGTCTCGACGATCAGCGCGCCGCCGATCAGCCGGCCGATATTGATCCCGGTGATGGTGACCAGCGTCAACGACGAGGGTTTTAAGGCGTGTACGAACAGGATCCGTGACGGCTTCAGTCCTTTCGCCCTGGCCATCGCGATGTAGTCTTCCTGCAGCGT
>NZ_DASYMN010000387.1:0-3662 GCF_036009065.1 Bradyrhizobium sp.
GCGAATCCGACGACAAGGACGCGATGGAAGTGGCCGGACGCGGCGAATTGCAGCTCGGCATCCTGATCGAGACCATGCGCCGCGAAGGTTTTGAGCTGTCGGTGTCGCGCCCGCGCGTCGTGCTCAAGCAGGACGAGGCGAGCGGCGATTGGCAGGAGCCGGTCGAAGAGGTCGTGATCGACGTCGACGAGGAGCACTCCGGCATCGTCGTGCAGAAGATGAGCGAGCGCAAGGCCGAGATGATGGAGATGCGCCCGTCCGGCGGGCATCGGCTGCGGCTGGTGTTCTACGCGCCCACGCGAGGCCTGATCGGCTATCAGGGCGAACTTTTGACCGACACCCGCGGCACCGCCATCATGAACCGGCTGTTCCACGGCTACGCGCCCTACAAGGGCGACATCCAGGGCCGCCGCAACGGCGTGCTGATTTCAAACGACCAGGGCGAGGCCGTGGCTTATGCGATGTTCAAGCTGGAAGACCGCGGCCCGATGATGATCGAGCCGGGCTGGAAGGTGTACAAGGGCATGATCGTCGGCGAGCACACCCGCGACAACGATCTCGAGATCAACATCCTCAAAGGCAAGCAGCTCACCAACATCCGCACCACCTCGAAGGACGAGGCGGTGCGCCTGACGCCGCCGATCCAGATGACGCTGGAAAAGGCGCTGGCCTATATCGAGGACGACGAACTGGTCGAAGTGACGCCGAAATCCATCCGCTTGCGCAAGAAATTCCTCGACGCCAACGAGCGCAAGCGCGCGGAAAAGAGCAAGCAGGAAGTGGCGTAGCTTCCCGTGCCCCGGACGCAGCGCAGCGCGTAGCTCTTCGCGAAGCGGTGCGCTGCAGAGCCGGGGCCCAGCTAGCTTCGCTAAACCGGGGTCCCGGCTCTGCGGAGCGGCATGAAGAATGCCGCACCGCGTCCGGGACACGAATCCTCCGTTGACGAAGCGGTCTGCACATGGCGAAGCGCTGATCATGTCCCTTCCCTCCTCCGTCGATGTCGTGATCATCGGCGCCGGCGCCGCCGGCCTCGGCGCCGCGCATGCGCTGAAGGATTCAGGCCTCAGCACGATCGTGCTGGAAGCGCGCGACCGCATCGGCGGACGCGCCCACACCATTTTGGCCGCGCCCGGTATCACCTTCGACCTCGGCTGCGGCTGGCTGCATTCGGCGAACAAGAACTCGTTCGTCGAAATCGCAAGGCAGCTGAATTTCGCGATCGACAAGACCCGCCCGCCCTGGCGCGAGCAAAGTTTTGACACCGGATTTCCAATATCCGAGCGCCGGGACTTCATCGTCGCACTCGATGCGTTCTACGACCGCGCGGAGGAGGCTGCGGAAAACGGCGGCGACGACACGGCAAGCCATTACCTTGAGCCCGGCAATCGCTGGAACCCGATGATCGATGCCATTTCGACCTACATCAACGGCTGCGAACTGGACCGGGTCTCGATCCAGGACATGGACGCCTATGAGGACACCGAGATCAACTGGCGGGTGCGGCACGGCTACGGCGCGCTGATGACGGCCTATGGCGCGCCTTGCCCGCTCGCGCTGAACACCCAGGTGAGTTTGATCGATCATTCCGGCACGCGCCTGCGAATCGAGACCTCGCGGGGAACGCTGACGGCTAGCAAGGTCATCGTCACCGTGCCGACCAACCTGATCGCCGACGAGGCGATCCGCTTTCATCCCGCGCTGCCGGCAAAGCTGGAGGCCGCGCGCGGGTTGCCGCTCGGCCTCGCCGACAAGGTGATGCTGGCGCTCGACGATCCGGAAGCATTGCCGATAGACGGCAACCTGCGCGGCGCCACCATGCGCACCGCGATGGGCAGCTTTCACCTGCGCCCGTTCGGCCAGCCCTGCATCGAGGGCTATTTCGGCGGCACGTTTGCGCGCCAACTGGAAGACTTAGGCGACGGCGCGTTCGCCGCGGAAAGCATCGACCAGATCGTGGCGCTGCTCGGCTCGGATTTTCGCCGCAAGCTGAAACCGCTCGCCGAATCGCGCTGGGCGCACGACCCCCTCGCGCGCGGCGCCTACTCCCACGCGCTGCCCGGCCACGCCGGCGACCGCGCGCGGCTCGCCGCCCCGGTCGATGGCCGGCTGTTCTTCGCCGGCGAGGCGACCTCGCCGAGCTTTTTCTCCACTGCGCATGGGGCAAGAGACTCGGGCGCGAGGGCGGCGGCGGAGGCAATAGCGATGAAATGACCGGCTATTGCAAGCTCCGAAATATATGATGAATCACATGGACCGATTTGCCGGATTAACTGACAGTGCTGCGATGGCACGGTCAGGATTCGGTAAGAGATTTCCGGCACGCAACTCGGCGGTGTCAAGGACGCTCGCCGCCAATATCCGGCGGCTGCGAAAGGCACGTGGCTGGACCTAGGACGACCTCGCTGCCGAAGCCAACGTGAGGCAGGCTGCGATCAGCTTGATAGAGAGCGGAAGGGCAAATCCGAGCCTGCTGATGCTCGAAACCGTCATCGACGCGCTCGATGTCAGCTATGTCGACCTGTTCGCGGCCCTGACCAAGCCGCGCCGTTCCGAGGACGTTTAGTCGATGACCCTTTCTCGCATTTCCGCATCCGGCACGAAACACGTCTCATACCTCCCGAAAATCCGGTAGCGATTGCGTGCGACGAGGTTGTAGACCGCGTCGCGCCACGCTTTCGGTACCGCGCGCAATGCGCGCGTCCAGCGCCAGCCCGGCAGCTGCGACAGCACGGTCAGCGCGGCGTCGGACTTGAAAGCGGCCACGCCGCCATGGACCACCGCGTTGGTGTCCGGAGCTTCGGGATCGATGCCGAACGCCTGTGCCAGCCGGCGGCCGTAGCCGGATTGAATCGCGGTGAAGCGGAAGCGGCGGTCGAGGTCGCGCGCGGCAACGAACCGGATCCAGCGCGAGCAGAACACGCACACGCCGTCGTAGAGAATCACGTCGTCATCAGGCCATGGGTTGATCACAGGCGCGCTCCGTTCCACGCCGCCATCGCCCGGCCGAGGGCCTTGCCGGCTGCGGCATTTGGGCGCGACGTTTTGCGACGTCGCCGGGACGAAACAAGATCGCGTGAGCGGCGGTAGCCGGATCGGGTGAGGAGCGCGCCGGCAGCGACCCGGTTTTGAACACCTGCATTTTAGGCCGGAAAGCCGGCGACCGGAAACCGCGTGGCAAATCAAATCCAGCATTTTTCGCAGCGACCGGATGTCCGCGCCATGGAAAATACCGCCCACAAACCCTGCCGCCTCGCAAAACCGCATCGGGAGCGCCTGCCAGGGCGGCGCCTTGTCCTCTTTCGAGACACCCGGCGGCAAAACTGATGCAGAAAATCCACACGTTAACTGATAATTAACGATAGACCTTGAAGCGGACGCGCTGACTTGCTTTGATTGCATCCATGAGCACAACCCTGATCGAGGTTCGACCGGCCAAGGCTACGGACGCTTCCGCGGTAGCCTCGACCCATGACGAAGCCTGGCGCAACGCCTATCAGGGCATCATTCCCGGCGCCGAGCTGGAGAAGCTGATCAACCGCCGCGGCCCGCAATGGTGGGACTCAGCGATCCGCAAGGGCAGCCGCGTCAGCGTGCTGGTGTTCGGCGACAAGGTCGCGGGCTACGCCAATTACGGCCGCAACCGCGCGCGCAGCCTGCATTTC
>NZ_DASYMN010000388.1:0-3013 GCF_036009065.1 Bradyrhizobium sp.
ACCTTGTTGTCGGCCGCCATTTCGCGCTCGCCCTGGAAGACGCGGATGGTGACCGCGTTCTGGTTATCCTCGGCGGTCGAGAACACCTGGCTCTTCTTGGTCGGGATCGTGGTATTGCGGTCGATGATGCGGGTGAACACGCCGCCCAGCGTCTCGATGCCGAGCGACAGCGGGGTCACGTCGAGCAACAGCACGTCCTTGACGTCGCCCTGCAATACGCCGGCCTGGATCGCCGCGCCGATCGCAACGACTTCGTCGGGGTTGACGCCCTTGTGCGGCTCCTTGCCGAACAACTGCTTCACCACTTCCTGGACCTTCGGCATGCGGGTCATGCCGCCGACCAGCACCACTTCGCCGATCTCGCCGGCGGTCAGGCCGGCATCCTTCAGCGCCTTGCGGCAGGGCTCGATGGTCTTCTGAATGAGATCGTCGACCAGCGCCTCGAACTTGGCGCGCGTCAGCTTCATGGTCAGATGCTTCGGGCCGGACTGATCCGCTGTGATGAACGGCAGGTTGATTTCGGTCTGCGTGGTCGAGGACAGTTCGATCTTGGCTTTTTCGGCGGCCTCTTTCAGGCGCTGCAGGGCCAGCTTGTCGTTGCGCAGATTGATGCCCTGCTCTTTCTGGAATTCATCGGCCAGATAGCTGACGAGGCGCATGTCGAAGTCTTCGCCGCCGAGGAAGGTATCGCCGTTGGTCGACTTCACCTCGAACACGCCATCGCCGATCTCGAGGATCGAGACGTCGAAGGTGCCGCCGCCGAGGTCATACACCGCGATGGTGCCGGCCTTCGCCTTGTCGAGACCGTAGGCAAGCGCCGCCGCGGTCGGCTCGTTGATGATGCGCAGCACCTCGAGGCCGGCGATCTTGCCGGCATCCTTGGTGGCCTGGCGCTGGGCGTCGTTGAAATAAGCCGGAACGGTGATGACGGCCTGGTCGACCTTCTGGCCCAAATGGGCCTCGGCGGTTTCCTTCATCTTCTGCAGGATGAAGGCCGAAATCTGCGAGGGTGAGTAGGTCTTGCCGTCCACCTCGACCCAGGCATCGCCGTTGCCGGCCTTGGAAATCTTGTAGGGAACGAGCTTCTTGTCCTTCTCGACGGTTGGGTCGTCGTAGCGGCGGCCGATCAGGCGCTTGACCGCGAAAATGGTACGCTCGGGATTGGTCACCGCCTGGCGCTTGGCCGGCTGACCGACGAGGCGCTCGCCGTCATCGCTGAATGCGACAATCGACGGCGTCGTTCGCATGCCTTCGGCGTTTTCGATGACTTTCGGCGTCTTGCCATCCATTACGGCGACGCACGAATTCGTGGTGCCGAGATCGATCCCAATGACCTTTCCCATGGTCCTCATATCCTTCTTTTTGCGGCAGGTTGGCTGGGCCCTGACGGCGCACCAATCCAAACCCCCAGATAACAAATGCTCGCGAACCCGCGATGGTGAGCCTCATATAGGAGGGGGGGTGGGGCCTGCAAGGACCGGACGCAACGTTGGTCCACGAAAACGCCTGCCTTTGAAAGATCGTATCCCCTCTCACCGGCATTGGCGACGGCGATACGGGCCGCGCAATCACGAAAATCCCGCCCCGCCCGGCCGGGAAAAATGTCGCTTCGGAACGGAATCGTGGCTTGATCTATTGCCGGAATAGGGAAACCGTCCAGGTATGCGGGGGCCGAAACCGGGGCCCCGACGCAATGGCCGCAGCGGCCGATCATCGAACGGCCCCAATGCCAACACAGTAGAAATTTCATGAACCACATCGGACGATTACTCGCACTGGCCCTGTTGTGGGCCGCCCTGAGCCCGGCCTTCGCCGCCGATCCGGTCTATCCGCCGGGTCTTCGGATCGGGTTAGTGCCGATCGAGGGGCTTGTCCTTTCCAAGAGCTTTCCCGGTTTTGAAACCGAGGACCATACGGTCAAGGTGCTGGTCGCCGAACTCCCCGCGCCCGCCTATGGCGAAGTGGAGAACGCGTTCAAGACCAATGCCTTTCCGGGCGGCGCAAACGCCATCAAGCCGGAGAGCCTGCAGACCGCCGCCGGCGAGGGCTTTTACACCGTTGAAAGCGCAAAGGACGGCGCCGACACGGTGCGGCGCTTTTCGATGATCGTCGCAGGCGGCGCATTCTCCGGATATATCGCGGCGCAGGTCCCGGAAAGCGCGACCAAAACCTTTTCGGACGACGCCGTGCGGCGGATGTTTGCAACGGCCGTGGTACGCAAGGAAGTATCGGTCGAGGAGCAGCTCGGCTTGCTGCCGTTCAAGATCACCGAACTCAGCGGCTTCAAAAACGTCCGCACGCTGGCGCCCGGCTCCGCCATCCTGTTCGCCGATGGCGACGACGAAACCGGAGTCGAGGCACAGCCCTTCATGGTGATCGGCACCATCGGGTCCGCGCCGACGCAGCCGGAAGACCGCGGCCGGTTCGCGCAGCAGGCCGCGGGCCAGATTCCCGGCTTGCGCGACGGACGTATCACGATGTCGGAGCCGCTTCGCATCGCCGGCTCGCCGGGATATGAAACCCGTGTCGAGGCCACCAGCGGCAAAGCCAATACACCGGTCACGGTCGTGCAGTGGCTGAGGTTTGGCAGCGGCAACCAGGCGATGCGAATCATCGCCAGCACGCCGCGCGACGACTGGTCCAAGGCGTTTCCGCGCTTCCGCGCGGTACGCGACGGAATTCAGCCGCGCTAAAGCGTGATGAATTTAGGTTGACGCGGCTCTTTATCACCTCTCCCCTGCGGGGAGAGGTGATCTGAGCCTCGTGGCGATTCGAGTTAAAACCATCATGCGCTAGATTTGCGATTGTCTTTATGCTGCCGCCGTGAGCTGATTTGCTGGGCTTTTAGTGGAGATTTGGCGATGCTGGATCGACGGGAAATGTTCGCAAGCATGGGAGCGATTGTCGCCATGAACCTCCTGCCCAAGAGGGCCGGCGCGGCCGGCAAAATCAGCATCGACGACACCTCGGCTCTTCTGGTCATCGACGTGCAAAACTGTTTCCTGCCGGGCGG
>NZ_DASYMN010000389.1:0-2549 GCF_036009065.1 Bradyrhizobium sp.
TGCGGCTGGTTGTCACGGCCCTCCTTGTTGTGGCCGCGCCGGCGCAACGGGGCATACAGCTTGCCACCCCAAAGCTGCTCCTGCTCGTCGGTCGCATCGGTTTCGAAGTAGGCGGTGGTGGTATCGTAGAAGATCAGGTCAACATCGAGGCGGAACAGATCGACGGCACGCAGGAACACTGCACGCTCGATTTGGTCAGACCAGACGGCGAGGAAGTCGAGCGCGCGGTAGAACTGATGGAGAGTGAGATCCTGGGCCTCCGGCAGCCAAGCGATCACAGGCAGCCAGCGCGTTGCACAGCCCAGTTTCGAGCCCGGATCGTCAAGGCGCTGCGCCGCCATGGCGAACAGCGCCATCTCGTGCGGCGCGGTCAGCTCGCCTTCGGCGATGCAGCTGCGGATCGCTTGGCCGATGCCAAGGTCCTCCCACAAGGTGCGGGCGGCGAGCACGACGCCAAGCTCGTAGACGGCGTCGATCTCGATGTCGGGGAGGCTGGCCTTGCGGCTTGTGGCGATGGCACCGACGGCATCGGCGCCGATGACGCGCTGGATGGAAGCGACCAAGCGCTGCAAAGCGGCTTTGTCGAGCTGATCGGCACGGCCGAAGTTGTGGATGACCTGCGCTTCGGAGCGCTTGGTCTGGGCGTTCCAGACATTCTCGGCGAGGGCATAGTCGGCGACGGAGGAGCCGTCGCGGTTACGCCGCTCGGTGATGCGCAGATACATGCCTATGAGGCAACCATAGAACAACTGCGAGCACGACTGATATTCTCGTGCATGTGTGTCTAGCCCGTCTTATTCAGCGGGCTGAAGCAGGAACGGCGTTCTGATCACTGAGCACAGCTTCACTACGTGACATTTCATCACGAATTCGGAAGATATCTGGTGGCGCTGGTGGTTGGCGGGATCGGGTTCGTTGGGGCACTTTGCCCCGACTATCACGGCCCGGCTGGTTGGAGGCAGCGGGCGAGGCTGGCGAACAGTTGGGCCTCGGGGTGCGCTGCGGCGAAGGCGATCCGCACACGGGTTGCTGTTTCGGCGATCCGCGCACCGATCTTGATCAGCCGCAGCCGCAAGGTGGTGAATTCGGCACGGGCCAGCGGCTGGGGCGCGGGAATGGCGTCGCGCAGCTTGAGCAGCAGCCAGTAGGCACCCGTGTGCAGCACAAGACGCACCTGGTTGGCCAATGGTGAGCGACAACTGGTGCGGTCGGACGCAAGCTGGCCCTTGTGCAGCTTGATCAGGTTCTCCGCCTGGCCACGGGCACAATACAGTGTGTCATACAGCCATTCGGCGTTACCGCGCGTGATGTTGGTAACGACGTAGCGAATATCGAGACCTTTTGGGGTCGCCTCGATGCGCGCTGCCACCCGCCGCTGGCAGCGCCACGATTTGGCGCCATAGTGCGTCTCGGCATAACGGCGGACTACCGGCGCCTCGGCACGGCGCACCCGCACGTCGTCGGCGGTGGGTTCCACCAGACGATCCAGCACGGCATTGCCGGGCAGACCGAGGATGTAGTCGATGCCGTTGGCCTCGCACCAGGCCATCACCTCGGGACGGCCGTAATGGCCATCACCGCGAATGGTCAGCTTGGTGTGCGGCCAATGACGGCGGATGCGGCGCACCAGCCTGCGCAGATGGCAGCGAATTTCCTCGCCCGAAGGTGTCGCACCGGCGCGCAGCAGCATCGCTACCGGACGCGACGTCGCGGTGTCGTAGACATGGATGGGCAGGAAGCAGCGTTCGCCGTAATGGCCGTTGAACAGTGCCAGTTGCTGATATCCATGCACGACATCAACGGTATCGTCGACGTCCAGCGTGACGGCGCGCGGCGGTGCCGGGTAGCTGGCGCAGTAGGTATCCACCATGGCGTAGGTCATGCGCACCACCTCACGCAGGGTGGGCGCGTTCTCCCAGCGCGACACGGTCGGCTGCGAGCACAATTCGGCACCGCTGTCCGGCAGGCGTCCGCAGGCCAGCTTGAAACCTGGATCAGTGCGCAGATGGTCGAGGTCGTCGGCGTCCTCGTAGCCACAGGCGATGGCAAGCATGCGTGCGCGCAAGATGTCAGCCACGCTGTGCGCCACCAGCAGCGGATTGCGTGAATCGGTGATCAGAGACGCAAGTCTGTTGGCGATGCCAATCGACTTCTCCACCCCGGCGAGCAAAATCACGCCGCCATCAGAGGTGATGCGTCCGCCGTCAAACGCGGCGGTGACTTTCTTGCGTTCAACCGCCGGGAAACTGAATGGCAGCAGGTTATCTTCGGGCATGGCGGGTGTGGCAGCGTCCGATTCGGTAGAAACTGGCTTCGACATCCAAATCTCTGCTTGAATTCAGACGCTTACGCTACACCCGCCAGCGAACCCCTGCCATGCGCTGAATAAGACGGGCTAGTGTCTTATTTCGTTCGAACACTTTCAGGCTTTCGCGAAGCTCCTTGTTCACGGCAAGCAAACCCGAAGTGATTTCGGGTATCTTCGCCTCGCTTGTGGCCTTGTAGGCCGAGAGTTCATCCTGACCAATGTCTTTGCCGCGCGAATATCC
>NZ_DASYMN010000390.1:0-13244 GCF_036009065.1 Bradyrhizobium sp.
GCGGCATTGTCCGCCGCACGCCGCATCCGAACGGCAAGGCCTATGCCGGCGGTCCGCAGATGGTGGAGATCAGCCGCGACGGCAAACGCGTGTACTGGACCAACTCGCTCTACTCGACATGGGACGACCAGTTCTATCCCGAGGGAGTGCCGGGCGCCGAGGTCATGGCCAATGCGCAGCCCGGCGGCGGCCTTGAACTCGCCAGGGATTATTGGGTCGGCTTTCCCGACGGATACAGGGCGCACCAGATCAGGCTTGAGGGCGGCGACTGCTCGACCGATTCATTCTGCTATCCGTCGGTCTGAATTTGAGCGCAACGGATGCCGGGCTCTGGCTGGCCGTGGTCGCGAGCGGTCTCTACCACGGCGTAAATCCGGCAATGGGCTGGCCGCTCGCCGTCTCTGCCGGATTGATGGAAAAAAGTTCGCGTGCCTTGGTGGCCGCGCTCTGGCCGCTGACGGCCGGCCATCTCATCGCAACGCTGCTGGTAATCCTGCCCTTCGCGCTGCTGGTCAGCCTCGTCGAATGGCAGCGGCAGATCCAGTTCGGCGCCAGCCTCGCGGTCATCGCCTTCGGCGTGTTCCGGCTTGTCGACCGGCGGCATCCGCGGGCACTGGCGCGGATACCACCGACGCAACTCGGGCTTTGGTCCTTCGCGATAGCGATCGCGCATGGCGCCGGACTGATGCTGGTGCCGATCTATCTCGGACTCTGCAAGTCCTCTGACGTCGACGGAGGCCACGAGGCGGCTGGCGCCCTTATCAATGCCAGTCTCAAGATGGCCTTGCTGGTCGCGGTTACCCACTCCATCGCGATGATCGCTGCCGGAGGATGCCTGGCGTGGCTGGTCTACCGCTATCTCGGTCTCAAATTCGTATCACGGAGCTGGTTCAACCTGGATGCGGCCTGGGCCGTCAGCCTCATTCTGGTGGGCGCTATTGCACTGGCCCTCAGCCTCTTTGACTAAAGCGTGCTGAATTTAGGTTGACGCGGCTCCCTTTCACCTCTCCCCGCAGGGGAGAGGTCGAAGCCGGAGCGCCAGCGCAGGCTTCGGGTGAGGGGTCTCTCCCCACGCTCGTATTCGCGGACAGGCCCCCCACCCGGATCGCATCTGGCGATGCGATCCGACCTCTCCCCTGCGGGGAGAGGTGACGCGAACCGCTGCAACCTAAATTCATCACGTTCTAGCTAGCTAGCTAGCGCGGAAGCCGCACCTGCCGGCGAGCTTGAGAGCTCGCCGAGCCGGTGTTGAAGCGCGGTACTCTCAACTTGGCGCAACGCCCTGGCCGACCTCGCCGGCGAAGATCAAGGCATTCTGCGATAGCGAGGAAGTGCGGCCGTTGCCGGTCCAGAGGCGGCCGGGATCAAGCCGGAGTGAACCATCCGGCCGTCATTCGATCCGCAGGTTGGCGTCGCGCACCACCTTGCCCCACTTTTCCATCTCCAGCTTGATGCGCGCGGCGAACTCGTCGGGCGTATTGGCGACCGGCTTGAAGCCGAGCACCGCGAGCCGCTCCTTGACGTCGGGCCGTGCGACAGCCTTGGCGATCTCGCGATACAGTAGTTCAACGATCTCCTTTGGCGTGCCTACAGGTGCGACGATGCCGGTCAGCGTATCGGCTTCCTGATCCTTGATGCCCTGCTCGGCGAAGGTCGGCACGCCCGGTGTTTGCTCCGAGCGTTCCGTCGCCGCAATGCCGATGGCGCGCACCTGGCCGGCTTGTATTGCCGCCATGGAGGACGGTAACGCCGTGAAGGCGATAGGTGTGTGGCCGCCTATCGTTGCCTGCACGGCGGGTGCCGCGCCGGTGAAGGGGACGTGGATGAGGTCGAGCTTGTAGGTGAGACGAAACAGCTCGCCGCCGAGATGCGGCGTCGAACCGACGCCGGGACCGGCATAGCTGTATTTGCCGGGATTATCCCGGATCAACTGCACAAGCTCCGGCAGCGTCTTCGCCGGGACCTGCGGATTGACCACCACGACATTGGGTGAGACCGCGACCAAGGTCACGGCGGCAAAATCCTTGACCGCGTCGTACGGCACTTTGGCGTAGAGGCTGGGGTTCACCAGAAAACCGGTGCTGATCGCCATGATGGTGTAGCCGTCGGGCGTGACGCGCGCGACCTGGCCGGACGCGGTGTTGCCGCCCGCGCCGCCGATATTCTCGACAAAGAATTGCTGGCCGAGACTGTCGGAAAGCCGCTGCGCCACGATGCGCGCGATGATATCGGTCGGGCCGCCGGCCGGAAACCCGACGACGACGCGCACCGGCCGGTTCGGATATCCCTGCGCCCATGATGGCGCCACCCCGGCCAGCAGCAACACGGCTGCGAGAATCCCCTGCCAAATGCGCATCGTGTCGTTCTCCCTGGACAACTTCTTGTTGGCGCCATCATCGGCGAGGGCGCGCTTCGGAACAAGGGCAAAACGCCGAGCGGACTTCCATCGGCTGACCCTCAATCGGCTGCGGCGTTATCCAGACAATATCATCATTGCGTCGTAATGCGGGGCGCCCGCATATCGTGCCCGTTTTGGTGCAGAACCGCCGCGACGACCCGTCCGTCGCCATCGCGTTCAAAGTCGAGTTGCGCGTCGACGACCTTGTAAAAGAACTTGTCCCTGGCTCTCGGAAAGATCGGGACGGCGGCCTGCCCGGTGAGCTGTGCTTCGAGATGATCGCCCTTGAGCACGACATCGAGCACGCCGAAATCGAACCGGTATTTGCCGACGTAATCGCCGGATGTGGCGGCATCGAACGCGATTTCCTTGAGCTCGGGCGGAAGCTCGGAGGCGCTCAGTTTTCGGGCCTTATGGTCGCCGTTCTGGTGCAGCACAAGTCCGTTCACTACGCCGTCCGGATCGCGCGTGAAGCTGGCGCTGGCCCTGACAGCCTTGGCGAAAAACTCGTTGGGCGCGGATGGGAAAATGGGGATCGAACCTTGTCCGGTTGCCTGGACGAACAGCCCGTCGTCGACGCGGAATACTTTCAGCAGGAATTTGTCGGTAACCTTGTAGGTTCCCACGTAATCTTCGAGCGACCCACTGGGCAGGACGATCGCTTTATAGGCGGGCGACAATGGCGCTCCGGGATCCAGTGTCGCGAAACCGAGATCGTCGGGATCAAAGGCAGTGTTGCTGAGCAAGACGACGCCGTGCCGTCCATCGGCCGTGAAACCGAGAAAGCTTCGGTAGCCACCGGTTCCGCCGTTGTGCCAGATGATTCCCTTGCGGGTTGTTACCCAGGCGAGCCCGACGCCCATGGTTTTGGTCATGTCGCCGCGCGGCGCCTGCGCGAGCTTCATCGCGGCGGCCAATGGCGAGGGATCGATGCCCATATTGGCCTTCAGGTAGCGCAGCATATCGTTGGCGGTGGAACGGATCGCGCCGGCCCCCGCCAGCGCGTCGATGTCCCAGTTCTTCACTGCGTTGCCTTCGTTGTCGTGACCGCGAGCGAGATGGGCGCGCATGGCGTCGCTGAACGTCGTGCCGCTCATCGTCATGCCGAGCGGCTTGAGAATCTTTTCGTCGGTCAGGGCGTCCCAGCTTGTGTGGTCCAGCTGCGCCAGCGCGTAGCCCAAGAGGCCAAAACCCAGATTGGAGTATTCGTAAGCGGCGCCCGGATCGCGCGGCAGTTCGTATTCCGCAAGAAACGCCTTCAGCTTCGCCGCATCGTAGTCGGCGTAGGGATCGGCTGCGTCCTTCGGTAGCATGTTGGACGGCAGCCGCGGCAAGCCGGAATACTGGGTGCCGAGCTGGCCGAGTGTAATCTCTTTTGCCCCGCGTGACGGGATTTTGAAGTCCGGCAGAAGCTGCGCCACTGGCTGATCCAGCGTCACGCGTCCCGCGAGCACGGCCTGCGCCAGCAGTGTAGCCGTAAAGGTCTTGGTGATCGAACCGATTTCATAAACCGTGTCGCCATCAGGCGCCTTGCCATCATCGAGCGTGCCGAAGGCCACAACCTCGCTGCGGTCGCCGTCCACCACGCCGAATACCAGCGTCTGATTGTTTCCAGCCGCGACGCGGTCCTGCGCAGCCTTTTCCACGCGCTCGGGTAACGGTCCTGCGTTCGCCGACGTGATCGTGATGAAGCATGTTGCGACAAACCACGTCCTATTGCGGCGGTTCAACAATGAAAGCACGGCACTTTCCTGCTATTCCGGGGTACGACTCCGTTGCTGCATGGTAGCATCCCGGCCAATGTCCGAATATGGCAGTAACGGACATGTATGCCCCGAACTCAGCCAGGAAGAGTCTTTATGAAACCAGGGTTGCCCGCTCGTTTTCTCGCCATGATCGGTATGGCCGCCCTGTTGATGATGGGGCGCGCATCCGCCGCAGACGTGCGGGTGATGATCTCGGCCGGCTTTTATGGGGTCTATTCCGAGCTCGGCCCGGCGTTCGAGCGCGCAAGCGGTCATCATCTGGTGACCACGCGCGGTCCGTCGATGGGCGACTCCCCGGAGGCAATTCCCGCCCGGCTGGCGCGCGGCGAGGCCGCCGATGTGGTGATCCTGGATGGCGGCGCCGCCGACGAACTGGGCAGGCGAGACTTGGTGCGGGCCGACAGCAAGACCGAGCTCGCGCGTTCGCTGATCGGCATGGTGGTGCGCGCCGGCGCCGAGAAGCCTGATATCGTCAGCGTTGAGACGCTTCGGAACACGCTGCTGGCGGCAAGGTCGATTGCTTATTCGGACAGCGGCAGCGGCACCTATCTGTTGACCACGCTGTTTCCAAAACTCGGGATCGCGGAGCAGATCGCAGGCAGGAGCCGAAAGGTGAGGGGACCTCCGTCCGGCGAGCCGGTGGCCGCGGTTGTCGCGCGGGGCGAGGCGGAGATCGGCTTCCAGCAGGTCAGCGAATTGATCCACGTCCCCGGAGTTACCTTTGTCGGCACGATTCCGGCCGAGGTCCAGCCAACGACTTTTTTCGCGGGCGCGCTCACCCGCAACGTCCAGCAGCCCCAGGCGGCAAGCGCGCTGATCCGCTTCCTTAGCTCGGCTGAGGCTGCGCCGGTGATTTCGAAGGCCGGGCTGATGCCGCTTTCCAAATGATTGACAACGGTTCGCTTCGAGCACCTCGCGGCCCGGTTTCCGGATTTGACCCGACGCGGCCATGCGCTAAGTCTCACGTGTCGTCCGGCCGCAGTGTCAGACTTAATCAGCAAGGGAAAATTCCATGCGTATTGCGGTTGTAGGCACGGGCGGCGTCGGGGGCGGTTTCGGTGCGGCGCTGGCCAAGGCGGGCGCCGACGTCAGCTTCATCGCGCGGGGCGCCCATCTCGCCGCCATGAAAGCCCAAGGGCTGCAAGTCCGGAGTGACCGCGGCGACATCCATCTGCTGCCGACCCGGGCAACCGATGACCCCGCCGAACTCGGCGAGGTCGACATCGTGCTGTTTTGCGTCAAGCTGTGGGACGTCGAAAGCGCAGGACAGAGCATCAAACCGCTGATCGGCCGCGACACCGCGGTGATCCCGCTGCAGAACGGCGTCGACGCCGCCGAGCGGCTGATCCCGGTCCTTGGGGGCAATGCCGTGATGGGCGGCGTGGCGCAGATCAGCGCGTCGATTGTCGCGCCCGGCGTGATCCAGCAGGTCGGAACGTTCATGCGAATGATCTTCGGCGAACTCGACGGCAGGTCCAGCAAGCGGGCTGCGGACTTTCTCGCGCTGTGCCTGAAGGCCGGCTTCGACGCGACGCTGAGCGAGCAGATCCTGACCGATTTGTGGATGAAGTTCATCCTGCTCGCCTCCAACGCCAGCATGATGGCGGCGACGCGGCAGCCGATCGGCAAGCTTCGGGATGATCCCGACCTGCGTCCGATTTTCGCGGCTGCCTACCGCGAAGTGGTCGATGTCGGCCGCGCCAAAGGCGTTGCGCTGCCGGCCGACGCGGTCGACCAGATCGTCGGCTTCACCAGCCACATGCCGCCGGCGATGAAGGCGTCGATGGCGCTCGATCTCGATCGCGGCAACCGGCTCGAACTGCCCTGGCTCGGCGGCAAAGTCGTCGAACTCGGCCGCCAGCTCGGGGTGCCGACGCCGACGCACAGCATGATGGCTGCGATGCTGAAGCCCTACATCATGGGCACGCCTGCCTGAGCGGCCCGCCCGCAACTGCATTGACTATCATCGGATGCCCCGCCCATAATCTTTTATCTGAGGGCCTTATGCACGTACCGACCACGCAAGAGTCGTGACAGCATAAGCGGCAGACGGGGAAACGGGCTTGTCGGCATCGCGGCGTCCCATGTTCGGCGAGCAACAGCGCTTCATGCTGCTTCTCGTTGCGCCGGCCGCGCTATTGCTGCTGCTGTTCCAGGTGGTGCCGATCGTCATCGGCGCGAACGCCAGCTTCCGCGATTGGGCGCTCTATAATCCGAAGAAAACCTGGGTCGGTCTCGATCACTATTATGGCGTGATCAGCGATCCCGCCTTCCTCTATGTCGTGCTGCCGAACACCTTCCTGTTCATGATTTTGAGCGTTGCCGGCGCGCTGGTTGCCGGGCTCGCGCTGGCGCTGCTGCTCAACCGTCCGTTCAGGGGGCAGAAGCTGGTGCAGACCATCCTGCTGGTGCCGCTGATGGTGGCGCCGGTGGTCGCCGCGATCATGGTGCGCTGGATGTTCAACGACCAGTTCGGCATCGTCAATGCCGTGCTGGAAGCGATAGGCCTCGACGGCCAGCCCTGGCTGGTGCAGCGCTGGAGCGCATTCGGCATCATTCTGTTGACCGACATCTGGCTGTGGACGCCGTGGTTCACTTTGCTGCTGCTCGCCGGGCTGCAGAGTTTGCCGAAGGAGCCGTTCGAAGCCGCCGCGATCGACGGCACCACGACCTGGCGCGTGTTCCGGTTCCTGACCCTGCCGATGCTGCGCCCGGTGATCGTGGTGTGCGTCGTGATCCGCGCCATCGACGCCTTCCGCACCTTCGATATTGTGTGGACGCTGACCGGCGGCGGGCCGGGCCGCACCACGGAATTGTTCAGCCTCTATGCCTACGTCCACGCGTTCCTGAACCTCGATCTCGGCCGCGGTTCGGCGGCGGCGATCATCGGCGGGCTGATCATCCTGGTGATCGGCGTGGCGCTCTATCGCCTCGTCGACCGCATCGCAAAGGCGTGACCCGATGCCGATGGTAAGCCGCCCAGATTTCCTTCCCAACCTGCCGGCGTGGAGCCGCAAGGCGCTGTTTGCGCTGGCGCTGTTTGGGATCTGCTTTGCGTTCGCCTTTCCGGTGCTGTGGCTGATGCTGACGTCGGTGCGGCCGGAGTCCGGCGTCTATTATGTCCATCGCGGCACCGAGTTCACGCTCGGTAATTTCGCCGAGGTGCTGCGCGAGGAGCGTCTCGTGCACGCCTTCACCAACAGCGCGCTAATCGCAACGCTGGCGACCGTGTGCTCGCTGCTGGTGACGGTTTCGAGCGGCTACATGCTGTCGCGCTTCACCGGGCCGGCATCGCGGATCTGGTTTGGAACCATCTATGTGTTCCGCTGCGTGCCCTACATCTCCTGGGTGTTGCCGCTATATTTCGTTACGCAGAGCTGGGGTATCTACGACACCTATCCCGGGCTGCTGCTGCCGCATGTGGCCGTCCACATCTGCTTCTTCTCATGGCTGATGAAGGGTTTTTTCGACGGCATCGATCCGTCGATGGAGTACGCCGCCATGATCGACGGCTGCACAAGGTGGGGCGCCTTCATCCGCGTCGCGGTGCCGTCGGCGCTGCCCGCAATCTCGGCGCTTGCCGTGCTGTGCTGGCTGTTCACCTGGAACGAGTTCTTGTTCGCCTTGATCCTGACCGGCAACCGCGTGCCGATGATCACGGTTGTGATGGCGCAGTTCGTCACCGAGATGGGAACGCGCTGGAACCTGATGGCGGCGACCGCGGTGATGGCACTGCTGCCGGCGTTCCTGGTGGCGCTGTTCGGCCAGAAATATGTGATCCGGGGTCTGCGGATTTAGCGAGAACCACAAAACGAGGGAGGAGCAGCAATGCAGCGACTAAAATGGGCGATGGCCGCGGTCGCGGCCTTTGTGGCGGTGACCGGCACGGCCGCGGCGCAGGTTACCGAACTGCGGATCGGCTACCAGCCGAGCCCGCTCCAGGACGCATCCGTCGCGATGTTCGAGACCTGGGGCGCCAAGAACGGCGTCAAGATCGTCAAGGTGCCGAATTCCTACGGCGTCTATGTCGAGAAAATGACGGCCTCGCTGACCTCGAATTCGGATCAGTACGACGTCATCTGGCACAACGACGATTGGGGCCAGACCTGGGCGCATCTCTTGGAGCCGACCGACGACGTCGACGCCAATAAATATGCCGAGAAGTGGGGCATGGCGCCGGTGGTGTTCGCCAACGCGCAAGGCCAGAACACTGTGGTGCCGATGGGCCAGACGTTCAGCGTGTTCTTCTACCGCTCCGACATCGTCAAGCCCGAAGAAGTGCCGAAGACGCTCGAACAACTCGTCAGCTTCAGCAAGAAGCTGCAGGCCGACGGCAAGGTCAAGTTCGGCTATGTCGGCGGCATGGCGATGAACCACAGCTGGTTCAGCTGGTTCTGGTCGATGTGGGGCAACAATTGCGACGTGCTGATGCCGGCCTATGAGCGCGACAACAAGAAGCTCGCCGAGGGCGGATGGAAGTCGGGCATGACCGAGCCGTGCATGCAGCAAACCGTCGAATACTGGTGGGACGCGATCAATACCCACAAGATCGCGCCGCGCGGCATGCCGGCCTACGACCGCAACGAAGCCAATGCCATCTTCATGGCCGGTGACGCAGCCTTCACCGTCGCCGACTCGCTGTGGTGGGGCACCTTCAACGATCCGGGCAAGTCGAAGGTCGCGGGCAGGGTGGCCGCCGCGCGCTTCCCGCTCGGTCCGAACCGGGACAGGCCTTTCGCCTGGGACGATATCTGGGGCTGGGCGATTCCGAAGTCGATCCCGCCGGAGCGCAAGAAGCTCGCCAAGCAGATGCTGGAAGCCATGATGCTCGACGAGGAAGGCCAGACAAAACTGTTCAAGGCGACCGGCGCGCCGCCGCCCAACACCACGTTCTGGCCGAAGATCGCGGCGGCCGATCCGTTCATGAAGCTGCTGAAGGAGTCGGTGCTGGATTCCCCCGACAAGGTGCGCGGCGCCTATTACTTCCCGCAATGGCCGGCCGTGCACAAGGCGTTCAACGATACCGTCACCAAGGCGGTCACCGGCAAGCGTGAGGATATCGCAAAAGTGCTCGCCGAAGGCGCGCCGGTCGTCAGCAAAGCCGCGCAATAGTCGAAACTTGTGTCCCGGACGCGCTGCGGCATTCTTCATGCCGCTTACGCAGAGCCGGGACCGTACCACACACCGACGCGTCATTGCCGGGCTTGACCCGGCAATCCATCCAATTCGAAGATTCTTGCGAAGACGGATGGATGCGCGGGTCAAGCCCGCGCATGACAGGAATTGTATTCGTTACGACCCCGGCTCTGCAGCGCACCGCTTCGCAAGGGCTACGCGCTGCGTCCGGGAACGAGGAACGGAAATGGCAGCGATCACACTCAGCAAGCTCAACAAGCATTATGGCTCGCTGTTCCACGCCGTGAAGGACGTCGATCTGGAGATTGCCGACAAGGAGTTCGTCGCCCTGGTCGGCCCGTCCGGCTGCGGCAAGTCAACGACGCTGCGGATGATTGCGGGCCTCGAGGACATCACGAGCGGCGACGTCCGCATCGGGAACAGGATCGTCAATCACCTGCCGCCGCGCGACCGCGACATCGCCATGGTGTTCCAGAACTATGCGCTCTACCAGCACATGAGCGTCTACGACAACCTCGCCTTCGGCCTGCGCAACAAGAATACCCCGGAAGCCGAGATCAAGGCCGCGATCGACCGCGCCGCGGGCATGCTCGGGCTGCACGAGCTCTTGGCGCGCAAGCCGAAGCAGCTGTCGGGCGGCCAGCAGCAGCGCGTGGCGCTCGGCCGCTGCATCGTGCGTAATCCGCAAGTGTTTTTGTTCGACGAGCCGCTGTCGAACCTCGACGCCAAGCTGCGCGCCCAGATGCGCATCGAGATCAAGCGCCTGCATGCCGCGATCCCGACCACCTCGGTGTTCGTCACCCACGACCAAGTCGAGGCCATGACGCTGGGCGACCGGGTCGTGATCATGCGCGAGGGCAGGATCCAGCAGATCGGCACGCCGCTCCAGGTCTACGGCAAGCCCGCCAACAAGTTCGTCGCGGGTTTCATCGGCGCGCCGGCCATGAACTTCATCGAGGTCACGGTGTACAGCGAAGCGGATGCTACGGCGGTCGAGACCGTGGGCCTGCGATTGACAGTGAGCGCGGCGGATGCACATGCGATCGCGGCCTATAGCGGCCGGCGCGTGATCCTGGGGGTGCGGCCGGAACATCTGGTGCTCGGCGACGGCGCGCCGGGCACCGGCTTCGACGCCCGCGTCGAGGTTGTCGAACAACTCGGCTCCGAGATACTTCTCGAAACGAGGGTCGCCAGCCACAGCGTCGCCGTGGCCCGGGTCGCCGCGGAGACCCCTATCGCAAGGGGCGATCAGGTCCGCGTCTCGGCCCAACTCGGCCGCCTGCATTTCTTCGACCCCGAGACCGAGCTTCCTATCCGCGGTTGAGGGCGGCGGGCTACGAACTTACCGAAAGCCTGCCGGCCCTCATTTTCCAAGCTGCGCGACCACCTGCAGCCACAGCGCAACGGTCTCCGCATTGGAGGCCGGGTCCGACGGTTTCCTGCGCACGGCCGTGTGCACCATGACGAGCTTCGAGGCCGGATCGACAAAAATGATCTGACCCCGGATGCCTAGCAGGGCAAACCGGCGCGCTTCGCCGGGAAACAGCCACACCTGATATCCATACCCGAAATACGGCGTGGCGGCTTTCGGAGCGAGATAGGCAGCGCCCGGCTGCACTGTGGTCGCGTCCAGCAGCCATTGCCGGGGAATCAGCTGGCGCCCCTCCCATGCGCCGTCATAGGCGAGCAGCCGGCCGAGGCGCGCATAGTCCCGCAGCACGGCGTTGAAGCAGCAGTAGGTTATTTCCTGCCCGGTGCCGTCGATGGCCCATGATGCGTCAGCCTCGGTACCGATCGCTTGCCAGATCCGGTCGCGAAGATAGTCCGCAACCGGCGCGCCGACGGCGGCGCGCAACACCAGCCCCAGGATTTCCGTCTCGGAGCTCGCGTAGTGCCATCTGGTTCCCGGCGGAGCGACGCGGGTGTTGAACTGGGCGACGCTGGCAACGGGGTCCTTACCCGGCTCGCCAAACAGATCGCGCGACAGCCGGGAAATATCGTCAGCCCCATCGTAATTTTCCGTAAAGGCGATACCCGAGGACATATGCAACAGCGCCCGCAGCGGCGTGCTTCCGTACTCCGTGTTCGCCAGGCCCGGAACGTAAGTCGAGACGGGATCGTCGATCGACCTGATCTTGTTCTCGGAAATCGCGATGCCGATCAGCATCGCTGTTATCGTCTTTGCCATGGACTGCGAAAGAAAGCGGTCGGAATCGGTGCGCGCGTACTGATAATGCTCATACAGAATCGTGTCGTCTTTTGCGATCAAAAGTCCGGTGGTCGGATTGCGCCCAAGATAGTCGTCGATCGAGAAACGGTCGGATTTGAAATTGTAGAAGATCGGCGGCTCCGGCGCCCGCTTGTACAGCCAGGGCGTCGTCGCGCGTGGTACGGGGCGGGACGGAAACAACTCACCGAAATGGCTGTAGGTTCCGACCAGGTTCTCTAGCTGGCTGGCCGTCGCTTGCGTGCCGGCCGGAAAGCCTGCCGCAGCGCCGTAATCCGCCGCATCGGGACCGCTGCGCGAAAAAACCGGCCCAACTACGGCACCGCTGCCATCGCTCCCTGGCCTCGTCGCGTCCTGCGCATGCGCCGATGGGGTCCAGGGCGTACCAACGAGAATGAGCGTCAACGCCAGATGGAACAAGTTGCACGCCATATTTTTCTCCAGAACGTGACGCCAGCAGCGTACTCGGCACATCGAGGCCGAGCAAGCGTAGCCCGCATGAGCGCAGCGATATGCGCGTCAGCGGTACCCGCATGTCGCTTCGCTCATGCGGGCTACGTGCTTGAGTCCGGAATGCGCTGACCTTCCCGATGTCGGTCGGCGCGACGGCCGGGTTGCTCGCATCCAATGCGGCGTGGCAGGATGTGGCTCGCTAAATGAGGATTCTTCGCATGGCTTTGACGCTGGTGATCGGCAACAAGAATTATTCGTCGTGGTCGATGCGGCCGTGGGTGGCGTTGAAAGCCTGCAATATCGCCTTCGAGGAGGTCGCGATCCCGCTGTACACCGGTGACGCCGACAAGCAGCGCATTCTGAAATTCACGCAGTCGGGCAAGGTGCCGGTGCTGGTCGACGGCGACGTCACGATCTGGGATTCGCTGGCCATCATCGAATACGCCGCGGAGCGGTTTTCCGAGGCGCGGCTCTGGCCGGAGGATCGCGCTTCCCGCGCACATGCCCGTTCGGTGTCGGCGGAAATGCATTCGGGCTTCGCGGCGTTGCGCGAGGAATGCGGCATGAACCTGCATCGTCCGGTCGGTGCCAAGGCGCTTTCCGCGGAGGCCCGCGCCGATATCTCGCGTATTCAGCAGAGCTGGTCCGAATGCCGCGAGCGCTATGGAAAACTGGGGCCTTATTTGTTCGGCGCCTTCAGCGGCGCCGATGCGATGTACGCGCCGGTGGTTCATCGTTTCCGGACTTACGCGGTCGACGTGACGTCAGACGTTCGCGACTATATGGATGCAATGATGGCGCTGCCGGCATTTCAGGAATGGACCCGCGCCGGGCTCGCGGAAACGCGGGTGATCGAGAAGTTCGAAGTGGCCTGAGTCCGTGGAGTTGACAACGGCGGATGAATTGCGCGCTCAGGTGCGGCGAACTTCATCCTGCCGAGAGTCAGGATCTTTTGCATCGCCGAGCATCCTGCCTAGAAGCGTCTCTGCCTTGAGCAGCAGCGGCTTGGCCTCGTTCTGAGCTGCGATGGCGATACTGGCCTGCAAACAACGAATAATCGTAGCCTTACCGCTCTCGGTTGTGGCCGGCGTGACCATTGCCTCGCACAGCAATGCCTCGGCTTCGAGTCCGCCAAACCCCTGCTGCCGGGTGGTATTTCGCGCGTCCCGCAGGATATTCAATGCCGCCTGCACATCCCCGGACCGGCTGAGAGCGAGCGCGAGATAGATGGAGGCGCGCAACTCGTTTGATTTATAGCCGACGG
>NZ_DASYMN010000391.1:0-11404 GCF_036009065.1 Bradyrhizobium sp.
CCATCAGAAGGCATTCGATGCCTTCAGCGCGGTCGAGACCGTGCTCACGCTGGTGCCTGGACTTAATGTCGAGACCATCGAGTCGAGCTGCTGCGGCATGGCCGGCGCGTTCGGCTATGGCGCCGAGACCTATGATGCGTCGCTGCAAATGGCCGAATTGTCGCTGCTGCCCGCGGTCCGCCGCGCCGACGCCGATACGCTGGTCGTCGCCGACGGCACCTCCTGCCGGCACCAGATCGCCGACGGCACCGGGCGTACAGCGCTGCATGTCGCGCGCGTGCTGGCGATGAGTCTCGTTTCGTCATTCCGGGGCGCGCGAAGCGCGAGCCCGGAATCCATAACCACCATCGTGAGTATGGATTCCGGGCCCGCGCCAAGAGGCGCGTCCCGGAATGACGGAATTTAACCGAAAGGAAAACACATGACTAACCTCACCCTCGACGTCGCGCGCAGGATTCTCGATATGGCTCTGGCCAAGGGCGTGGAGAAGAAACTGAAGCCGCTGGTCGTCACCGTCCTCGACCCCCGCGGCTGCGTGAAGATCTCCGCGGCGCAGGACGGCACCAGCCTGCTGCGCAGCGAGATCGCCCACGGCAAGGCCTATGGCGCACTCGCCATGGGGATGGGATCGCGCGCGCTGCACCAGCGCGCGCAGGAGCAGGCCTATTTCATCAACGCCGTGAACACGCTGGCGCAGGGCCGCATGGTGCCGGTGCCCGGCGGCGTGATGATCCTGGATGACAACGGCACGCTGCTCGGCGCCGTCGGCGTCAGCGGCGACACCTCGGACAATGACGAGATCTGCGCGATTGCGGGGATCGAGGCCGCGGGGTTGAAGGCGAATGCGGGGTGAGTAGAGGATCGAGCCTTCACATACCGCCCTCATCCTGAGGAGCCGCGCGCTTGCGCGGCGTCTCGAAGGATGGCCGCAAGCGCACTCCTCTTCTCATCCTTCGAGACGCGCGCAAGGGCGCGCTCCTCAGGATGGGGCACCTTCACTTCCCCTTCCACGCCGGCTTGCGCTTTTCGCCGAATGCCGCAAGGCCCTCTTTGGCATCTTCGGTCATCGCCGTCAGTGCGATCTGGCTTTCGGTGTAGGCGATGCTCTGGTCGAACGACATCGAGGCGATGGCGCGCATGGCGTATTTGCCGCGCCGGATCGCAGTCGGCGACTTGTCGACGATGCGGCCGATCAGCCATTCGATCTTTGCGTCGAGTTCGGCCGCCGGAACCACGTGGTTCAAAAGCCCCGCCGCCAGCGCGGCGCGGGCGTCAAACGGCTCGCCGGTCAGCGCCCATTCGTTGATCAACCGCCGCGGCGCGATGTCCTGCAGCAGGCTCATCACCTGCATCGGAAACACGCCGACTTTTACTTCGGGCAGGCCGAAGATCGCGCCTTCCGCCGCCACCGCCATGTCGGTCATGCACAACAATCCCATGCCGCCGGCCATGCAGACACCATTGACCCGCGCGATCGCTGGTTTTGTCGCATTCTGCGCCAGCCGCAGCAGATCGGCATAATCGACATTCGGTTTTGAAAAATCGAATGCGAAGGCCGCGCCCGTATTCACAAGGTCGGCGCCGGCGCAAAACGCCTTGCCGCCCGCACCAGTCAGCACGATGACGCGCACATCCGGGTCGTCTTGGGCGTCGCGATAGCCCTTTGATATCCCGGCAACGACGTCGCCGTTGATGGCGTTGCGTTTCTCCGGGCGATTGATGGTGATCCAGAATGCACTTCCGCGCTTCTCAAGTACCACGCTGCTATTGTCGATCATTGCCCTGCTCGCTTCTCACGCTGGTGGACTGGCTTCGATCTCGACGACGATTTTCCCGGTGGTCACCTGCTCGCCCTCCGCGACATCGATCGCGGAAATCGTGCCGCAAACCGGCGCGGTGTGCACATGTTCCATTTTCATCGCTTCCAGCGTCATCACCGGCTGCCCCGCCTCGACGCGCTCGCCTTGTCTGACCAGAACCGCGACGATGCGGCCGTTCATCGCCGCGCGTACCTTGCCGTCGCTGCCGCCTACCGCAGCGCCGGCCGGGACGGCCAGCGTCAGGTCGCGGACTGCAAGCGTTGCACCATGATGCTGCAAATAGAGACCATCACCATCGCGGAAGAACCGCGCCGATTCCGCCAGGCCATTAACGCGAAAGCGAATGCTGTCGCGTCCGAGCTCGTCGATCTCGAACCCCACGTTCCTGCCCTCGAGGCTCGCGACATAGCCGCCGTCGCGTTCGCGCACGATTTCCAGTTCATGGATTTTCCCGTCGAGTTCTAACCGCGCCGGAACGGCAAATGTCGCCGCCAGCGTCCGTCCCTTCTTCCACCGCGGCGCGTGGCGGCCGGTGACATGGAGCAGCAGCGCCGCAAGCGCGGCTTGCGCCTCCGCGCGCGGCATCAGCAGCTGGTCGCGATATTGCGCAATGAAAGCCGTCGTCGCCTCACCGGCCGCAAATGCCGGATGGCGCAGGCACGCCGCAAGGAATTCCCGATTGGTGATCACGCCGAACGCAACGGCATGCTCAAGGCCTCGAATGAGCCTGCGCCGCGCCTCCTCGCGCGTCGTTCCGTGAGCAATGACCTTGGCTATCATCGAATCATAAAACGGTGGAATTTCGCAGCCGGATTGCAGCGCATGCTCGACCCGCAGCTCATCCGGCATCTGCCACAGCGCGATCTTGCCCGACTGCGGCATGAAATCATGCGCGGCATCTTCCGAGCACAGCCGCGCCTCGATAGCATGGCCCGAGAAATTCACATCTTCCTGCCGCAATCCCAACGGCTCGCCGGCGGCGATGCGTAGTTGCAGTTCGACGAGATCGAGGCCGGTGATCGCCTCGGTGACGGGATGCTCGACCTGCAGCCGTGTGTTCATCTCCATGAAGTAAAAGTCGACGCTTTCGTCGAGCAAAAATTCCAGCGTGCCGGCGCCCTCATAGCCGATCGACCGGGCAGCCTTGACAGCGACGGCGCCCATCCGCGCCCGCAATTCCGGGGACACCACCGGCGAGGGCGCTTCCTCGATCAGCTTCTGGTGCCGGCGCTGCACCGAACAGTCGCGCTCGCCGAGATGGATGGCGTTGCCGTGGCGGTCGCCGAACACCTGGATTTCGATGTGGCGCGGATTGACAATGGCGCGCTCCAGAATCACCGTCGCGTCCCCGAACGCGCCTTGCGCCTCCGAGCGCGCGCTGCGCAAAAAATCCGGAAACGCCGCCGCATCCGGCGCGAGCCGCATGCCGCGCCCGCCGCCGCCGGCCACCGCCTTGATCATGACGGGGAAGCCAATCTTCCGCGCCTCGGCGAGCATCACGGCATCGCTCTGGTCGGCGCCCTGATAGCCGGGGACGCAAGGCACTCCGGCGGCCTGCAGGATCGCTTTGGCGCCGGCCTTGTTGCCCATCGCCTTGATGGATTCGGGCGACGGTCCGATGAACACCAGCCCGGCGTCGCGGCAGGCATCGGCAAACTCTTCATTTTCAGCGAGAAAGCCATAACCCGGATGCACGGCATCGGCGCCGGCGGATTTCGCCGCGTCGATGATCGCCTCGATGTTGAGATAGGATTGCGACGGCAACGGCCCGCCGATGCGCACCGCCTCGTCGGCCTCGCGCACATGCATCGCGTCCCGATCGGCGTCCGAATACACCGCGACCACGCCATAGCCAAGATGGCGCGCGGTGCGCATGACGCGCAACGCGATTTCGCTGCGATTGGCGACCAGTATTTTGCGGAACGGCGTGCGCCTCACCTCAAAGCTCATGGCCGCGCGACCGAAAACTGCATGACTTGTGGGTTGCGCGCCTCCGCCTCTTGGCAGATGGCGAGCACCTCGGCCAGCACGGCACGGGTGTCGCGCGGATCAATCACGCCGTCGTCGAGCACGCGCGCGCTGGTGGAAAACACATCCATCTGGCCGTCGAACACGCCGATAATCTGCGCCTTCATCGCATCAAGTTTTTCGCGTTCAATTGGCTTGCCGCGCCGGATCGCGGCGGCCTCGGTGACGATGGCCATAGTCTCGGCAGCCTGCTCGCCGCCCATCACCGCGGTCTTGGCGTTCGGCCACGAGAAACAGAAGCGCGGATGGAAACCGCGGCCGCACATGCCATAATTGCCGGCGCCGAACGATGCACCGCAATAGATGGTGATCTGCGGCACGGTGGCCGAGGTCACCGCCTGGATCATCTTCGAGCCGTGCTTGATCATGCCGGCTTCTTCATATTCGCGGCCGACCATGTAGCCGGTGGTGTTGTTGAGATACAGCAGCGGCGTGCGCGACTGGCAGCATACCTGGATGAAATGCGTCGCCTTGTTGGCGCCGGCGATGTCAAGCGGGCCGTTGTTGGTGATGATGCCGAGCGCATGGCCCTCGATGCGCGCGTGGCCGCACACGGTGGCCGGGCCGTACAAAGCTGAGAATTCCAGGAAATCGGAATCGTCGACGATGCGCGCGATCACCTGCCGCATGTCGACAGGACGCCGGTAGTCCATCGGCACGATGCCCAAAAGTTCTTCCGGATCGTGGCGCGGCGGACGATGCAAGTTTTCACCCGCGCTCGGCCGGTCCCACTCCAGCTTGGCCATGATATCGCGCGCGATGCGCAGGGCGTCGCGGTCGTCCTCGGCGAGATAATCGCCGAGCCCGGAAACGGACGTGTGCATCTCGGCGCCGCCGAGTTCTTCTTCCGTCGCCACTTCTCCGGTCGCGGCCTTGAGCAGCGGGGGACCTGCGAGGAACGCCCGGGTGCGGCCGCGCACCATCACGATATAGTCGGACAGCCCGGTCTGATAGGCGCCACCCGCCGTTGACGAGCCGTGGGTCACCGTCACCACCGGCAGGCCCGCCGCCGACAGCCGCGCCAGATTGCGAAAGATGTTGCCGCCGCGGACGAAGTCTTCGACGCGATAGCGCAACAGATTGGCGCCGGCGCTTTCGACCAGTTGCACGTAAGGCAGCTTGTTCTCCAGCGCCAGTTCCTGCACCCGCAGCGTCTTGTCGAGACCGTAGGGTTGCAGCGCACCGGCATCGATGCCGGAATCGTTGGCGCTGACCATGCAGCGGGCGCCGGCCACAAAACCGATGCCGGCAATAACGCCGCCGCCGGGCACGCTTTTGTCGGCGTCGGGAATGTCGAACATGTAGCCCGCCAGCGTCGACAGTTCGATGAAGGGCGAGCCGGGATCGAGCACCAGCGCCACGCGCTCGCGCGGCAGCAACTGCCCGCGCTTGTGAAAGCGATCCTTTGCGGCAGCCGAAGCGGTACGGGTGCGCTCCTCCAGCGCGCGCATGCGCGCGATCAGCGCCAGCATACCGGCGCGGTTGGCCTTGTAGGCGTCGCTCGATGGCGCGATGGTCGAGTCAAGGATGGGCATGGCCGCCAGTCTGCCCGTGCCGCCACATTTCCATCGTCATCCTGAGGTGCTCGGCATTCTTCATGCCGAGCCCCTCAGGATGGCCGCACGGTACCCAGCCTCCATCCTTCGAGGGCCGCGCGAGATGCGCGGCCACCTCAGGATGACGGGAGTGCTTGGGGGCGCGCATCACTGCAAAATCCCGAAAATCCGCCGCGCTTCCGCAGGGCTCGCCACCTCGCGCCCCGCCCGGCGGGCGCACGCGGCAAGGCTTTCGATCAGCTGCCCGTTCGACGTCACCTTGGTGCCATCGCCCAGATAAAACGTATCTTCCAGCCCGGTGCGGAGATGTCCGCCGAGTTCGGCGCAGCGCTGATGCAGCGGCCAGATTTCGGCGCGGCCGATCGCGGTGACCTGCCAGTTGGCGTCCGGCAGTTTCAATTTCAGCAGGATCGGCAGCAAGTCCGGATCGGCGGGCATGCCTGAGGCAACGCCCATCACGAAATTGTATTCCAGCGGCCCGGCATACATCCCGGTCTGCCGGTACATGCCGACGCAGCGCACGATGCCGACGTCGAAACACTCGAATTCGGGGATCGTGCCCGCTTCCCGCATGACGTCGAGATAGTCCTGCACCTTCTCCACCGCGTTATCGAACATCATCGGCGGCCACGCCCAGCTGTTGTCGGCCTTTACTTTGAGATAATTCAGCGAGCCGGCGTTGCAGGCCGCCATCTCGGGTTTTGTTTCGCGCACGCAATCCAGCGCGCCCTGGTAGTTCGGTCCGGACGTGCCTGTGGTGTGATTGATGATGACGCCGGGACAGGCCTCGCGGATCGCCTGCTGGATCTCGCGGGAGACGCTGACTTCCCAGGACGGCAGGTGGCCCTTGTCCGGCGCCTGCTGGCGCAGATGAATGTGCATCACGCTGGCGCCGGCATCGAAGGCGGCCTTGGCCTCGCGCGCCATCTCTTGCGGCGTCACCGGCACATGATGCTGCCTGGGATCGGTCAGCACGCCGTTCAGCGCGCAGGTGATGACGGCCTTGTCGCCCATGGATGAAGCGTCTCCCGGTTGCTCTGTTCTCGGAGCGATGAGCAGAATACAGAAATGCAGGGCGATGTCACCGCCGCCACGTGTCCCGGGCGCGATGCAGCGTTCTTGACGCTGCTTCGCAGAACCGGGACCGTACCAAGCCCCGGCGTTTGGTACGGCCCCGGCTCGGCGGTGCACCACGCCGAAGAAGGCGTGCTGCACCGCGTCCGGGGCACGAGAACTCACACCCGCTTCGGCACGTTCTGCTGCTCGCCGGCGAGATTTTCCGCGGCCACCGCGCGCTTGAATCCGTCGCGCGCCTGCAGGCGCTGCCAGTAGGCCGCGACGTTGGGGCCGAAATCCTTGGCAAGGCCAATGTTTTCGGCAAGCCGCAACGCATAGCCCACCGAAATGTCGGCGACCGTGAAGCGGCCGGCGCACAGCGTGTCGGCCTTCCCTGCCGCGGCTTCGACGGCGCGCAGGCGGCCAAAAAACCATTTCGCGTAGTCGGTCGCGACCTGCGGATTGCGCCGCTCTTCCGGTTCGAGCCGGGTGTATCGCAGCACCAGCGTTTGCGGGAATGTCAGCGTGGCGTCGCTGAAGTACATCCAGTTCAGGAACGCGCCATAAGCGGGCTCGTCGACGCCGACGACCAGCGGCGTCGGGCCGTAGCGCGTGCCGAGGTAATGGCAGATGCCGGAGGATTCCGACATCCTTGTATCGCCATCGATCATGTAAGGAATGGTGCCGAGCGGATTGATCGCGAGATAATCCTTGGCAAAAACGCGCGGCGGAAACGGCAGCATCTTGAGATCGTATGGGAGACCGAGTTCTTCCAGCATCCAGAGCGGACGAAACGAGCGCGCGGCGTTGCAATGGTAGAGCGTGATCATGGTTTCCGTCCCTCTCTCCTACCTCATGGTGAGGAGCGCGCCCTTGGCGCGCGTCTCGAACCATGGCAGCACACACCATCCTTCGAGACGCCACGCTACGCGCGGCTCCTCAGGATAAGGGCACTGCTTGTGTCTTCACAATCCCATCTGCCTGCTCGCAAGATCCTTCATGATCTCCTCGCTGCCGCCGCCGATCGCGTTCACCTTGACCTCGCGGTAGATGCGCTCGACCTTGATGCCGCGCATAAAACCGGCGCCGCCGAAAATCTGCACCGCTTCGGAGGCGCAGAACGCCATGGTTTGCGTGGCCTGGTTCTTCAGCATGCAGATTTCCGCCACCGGGCTCTCGCCCTGATCGAGCCGCCACGCCAGCATTTCCAGCATCGCCTGTGACGCCGCGACCTTTTGCGCCATATCGACCAGCTTGTGCCGGATGACCTGATGCTGCGCCAGCGGCTTTCCGAAAGTGTGGCGCTGTTTGGCATATTCGGTCGCATCGTCGAGGCAGACCCGTGCGGCGGCGATGCAGCCCGCCGCCATGGTCAGCCGCTCGCCGTTGAAATTATGCGTGATCAGCCGAAAACCTGCGCCCTCCTCGCCCAGCAGATTTTCGGCCGGTACACGGCAATCGTCGAAATGCAGCGTCGCGGTGTCCGACGCCCACCAGCCCATTTTCTTCAGCGGCGTGCGCGACAAGCCCGGCGTATCGCCTTCGATCACCAACAGGCTGACGCCGCCGCGTCCCGGCCCGCCGGTTCGCACCGCGGTCGTGATGTAATCGGCGCGGATGCCAGAGGTGATGAAGGTTTTCTCGCCATTCACCACATAGACATCGCCGTCGCGCCGCGCCGAGGTGCGCAGGTTCGCCACATCCGATCCGCCGGATGGTTCGGTGATGGCGAGCGCCGAAATCTTCTTGCCGGACAGGATTTCGGGCAGCACCCGCGCCTTGAAGTCTGGCAACCCCGCGCGCGCAATCGGCGGCGCGCCGATCGAATTGCTTTTGAGGCTGGCGCTGACGCCGCCGCAGCCTGCCCGCGCCAATTCCTGGACCGCCACGATCCACATGAAATTATCGACTTGGGTGCCGCCGTATTCCTCCGGAAAGCCGAGGCCGAGCAGCCCGATTTCGGCGGCCTTCTCATAGAGCACGCGTGGAAAGCTGCCGGCCTCATCCCATTCATGGGCGTAAGGTTCGATTTCCTTTTCGACGAAGCGGCGGACCACGTCGCGATAGGCGATGTGCTCGGCGGTGTAAAAGGGGCTGTTGGTCAAGTTTCACCCGACAACGATTACGAGGTCGGGACATTAGTTACGGGATGCAACGACTCTGCAAGATGGATTTGCATCCCGCCCCACCCTCAACCTGAGGAGCCGCGCATCTTGCGCGGCGTCTCGAAGGATGGCCACAGGCGCGTGCTGCCATCCTTCGAGACGCGCGCGAGGGCGCGCTCCTCAGGATGAGGATCCCGCGCTTCTCAAGTTGCCGCCGCCTTCTTCGCCCACACCTTGTTGTCGTGGAACGCGGCGCCACCGACCGGTGCCACCGCTTCTGCACCGGTCAGCGTATTGATCCCCCGCCCGCCGATGTGGGCGTGGTTGGGCTGCACCGATTCCGCGATCAGCACGCCCGGGCGCAGACCGTCGAACAGTTTTGCGGTCAGCGTGGTCTCGCCGCGGGTGTTGCCCAGCGTGACGGCGTCGCCGTCGGCGATCCCGAGCCGCGCCGCATCTGCGGGGTGCATCATCACCGACGGCGGACCCTCGCGGGCAATCGACGACGGCGTCTCATTAAAACTCGTATTGAGGAAGCTGCGGGACGGGCTGGTCGCAAGCCGGAACGGATGCGCCTCGTCGGCTTCCTCGATGATGGTCCAGTGATCCGGCAGCGACGGCATCTGCTCCCAGGGACCCATGCCGGCGATGCCCCAGGGGGGATGGGCCCAATCCGCCTTGAAGTGAAACTTCTTGTCGGCATGCGCAAAACCGTCGAGGTAGTGCGCGGTGCGAAAATCCGGCTGGATGTCGCGCCACAGGTCGGCCTGCAGCGTGTCGATGTCGCCGTGCCCGCTGAGCTTCAGCGTCTCATCGATCAGTTCGCGTGACGTCAGATCGAAGCCGCGATGCGAGATGTTGAGGCGGCGGCCGAGGCCCTGCAACACCTCATGATTCGAGCGGCATTCGCCGGGGGGCTCGATCAACTTGGCGCCGACCGAAATGTGCTGGTGGCCGCCGCCATAATAGAGGTCGTCATGTTCCATGAACATCGTCGCCGGCAGCACGATATCGGCCATTTGCGCGGTCTCGGTCATGAACTGCTCGTGCACCGCCATGAACAGGTCGTCCCGCGCAAAGCCGGCGCGCACCAGGTCCTGCTCCGGCGCCACCGTCATCGGATTGGTGTTCTGGATCAGCATCGCCTTGACCGGGCCGCCGCCTCGCAGCGCATCCGCATCGCCGGTGAGAATACGTCCGATCTGCGATTGATCGAGTATCCGAACGGAGCGATCGATCGCGTCGTGGCCCTCGATGATGGATTCATTGAACTTCCAGATCGCCATATTGTTGAAGAACGCCCCGCCGCCTTCGTACTGCCAGGCGCCGGTCACGGCCGGAATGCACAACGCCCCATGCATCTGCGCCGCCCCATTGCGGCTGCGGGTAAAACCATAGCCGAGGCGGAAGAACGCGCGCTTGGTCTGACCCACCAGACGGGCAAAGGCCTCGATTTCTTCGACCGGCACCGCAGAGATCGACGACGCCCATTCCGGCGTCCGGGTCTTGAGATGCTGCTCGAGTTCATCCGGGCAATCGGTATAGCGCTCCATGTAATCGCGATCGGCAAAGCCCTCGCGGAACAGCACATGCATGACCCCGCAGGCGAAGGCGCCGTCGGTCCCGGGCCGCAGCAGGATTTTGATATCGGCCTGTTTCATGGTGTCGTTGTTGTAGACATCGATCGCCGCGATCTTGGCGCCGCGCTCCTTGCGGGCGCGCATCGCGTGCGTCATCACATTGACCTGGGTATTCACCGGATTGGTGCCCCAGATCACGACCAGGTCGGAGACGCCCATCTCGCGCGGATCGACGCCGGCGATCTTGCCGGTGCCGATGGCAAATCCGATGCGGGCGACGTTGGCGCAGATGGTCGAGTAGAAGCGGGAATATTTCTTCACATGGGCAAGGCGGTTGATGCCGTCGCGCATCACCAGTCCCATGGTGCCGGCATAGTAATAGGGCCACACCGATTCGGCGCCGAAGTCGCGCTCGGCGGCGTCGAACCGCTGAGCGATCTCGTCCAGCGCCTCGTCCCACGAAATGCGCGCGAATTGGCCGGAGCCCTTGCGCCCGGTGCGGCGCATCGGATGCATCAAGCGGTCCGGGTGATGAATGCGCTCGGCATAGCGCGCGACCTTGGCGCAGACCACGCCGGCAGTGTAGCTTTGCAGCTTGGAGCCGCGCACCCGCCCGATGGCCTGGCCGCCGATCACCTCGATGTCGAGGGCGCAGGCGGACGGGCAGTCATGCGGACAGGTGGAATGCCGGATGTCGATTTTGGCGTGCTGGTTCATGGCTTCAGGGATACCACAAACCGCGGGTTTGATGATATGCAGATTGTAGTGGCAACTATTGGGATCCGGGTCTGGAACCGGTTTTTCCGCGAATCATTCTATGATCGCAGTCTTTCAGGAGCGCATGATGACCGGATTGAAATGGATCGCCGCGGCATTTCTCTCAAGCGTGCTGATCGCCGCGCCGATCGCGGCGCAGGCCGCCGACTACGGTGTTCGCCGCCATCATCACCGGCATCACCATCATCACGTTTCCCGCTATCACATCCCCTGGTTCAGCTATCTGCATAATTACGGACCCGGCCCTTTCCCCGGCACCTGGGCCTACTACGACGGTCCGACCTCCGTCCGCTGCAAGCAGAGCGCCGCCGCCTATCGCGGCCAGGACGGCCGCCGGCATCCGTGTAATTGATTACTTTGCAAAATTGCCCGTCATGCCCGCCTTGTGCCGGGCATCCACGTCTTGACGCGCTGAAGCAAAAGACGTGGATGGCCGGGTCAAAGCCCGGCCATGACGGAAGTGAATCATTTTCAAACGGTTA
>NZ_DASYMN010000392.1:0-7201 GCF_036009065.1 Bradyrhizobium sp.
ATGCGCGTCGCCGGCGACGCCGAGGCCCGTCAGCAGGCGGATGCTCAGGCCCGGCGTCTTGCTGAAGTGGTGGCCGCGGCGCAGGCAGACCGCGACGACACGGCCGATATGGTTGGCGGGGGTCGTCAAGTCTCGCCGAACACGCGCTTGAAGAGGGTGTCGACATGCTTGAAGTGATAGCCGAGGTCGAATTGCTCGGCGATCTCGGCGTCCGACAGATATTTCTTCACGTCGGCGTCGTTTTTCAGAAGCGTCTGAAAATCGCCTTCGCCGCGCCATACCGGCATTGCGTTACGCTGCACGAGTTTGTAGGCGTCCTCGCGGCTGGCGCCTTTTTGCGTCAGCGCGATCAACAGCCGCTGCGAATGCACGAGGCCGCCGAGGCGGTCGAGATTGTTCTGCATGTTTTTCGGATAGATCAGCAGCTTCTCGACCAGGCCGGCGAGCCGGTTCAAGGCAAAATCGAGCGTCACCGTCGCGTCGGGGCCGATCATGCGTTCGGCGGAGGAGTGCGAAATATCGCGCTCGTGCCACAGCACGACGTTTTCCATCGCCGGGTTCACATAGGCGCGCACCATGCGGGCAAGGCCGGTGAGATTTTCCGACAGGACCGGGTTGCGCTTGTGCGGCATCGACGAGGAACCCTTCTGGCCTTCGGAGAAAAACTCCTCGGCTTCCAGAACCTCGGTGCGCTGCAGATGGCGGATCTCAGTGGCAAGGCGTTCCACGGAGGACGCGATCACGCCAAGCGTCGCAAAATACATCGCGTGGCGATCGCGCGGGATCACCTGGGTCGAGATCGGCTCCGGTGTGAGCCCCATCGCCCTGGCGACGTGTTGTTCCACACGCGGGTCGATCTGCCCAAAGGTGCCGACCGCGCCGGAGATCGCGCAGGTCGCGACATCCTTGCGGGCGGTGACGAGACGTTCGCGGGCGCGGGTGAATTCGGCAAAAGCGTAGGCGAGTTTTAAGCCGAAGGTCACCGGCTCGGCATGAATGCCGTGGGAGCGGCCGATGGTCGGGGTCATCTTGTGCTCGAAGGCGCGCTTCTTCAGCGCCGCCAGCACGTTGTCGACATCGGCGATCAAAAGGTCGGCGGCACGGGTGAGCTGCACATTGAGGCAGGTGTCGAGCACGTCGGACGAGGTCATGCCCTGATGCACGAAGCGCGCTTCGGGACCGACGATTTCGGCCAGATGCGTGAGGAAGGCGATCACGTCGTGATGGATTTCGCGCTCGATTTCGTCGATGCGCGCGACGTCGAAGGTCGCGTCCTTGCCCTTGGCCCAGATCGTTCTGGCGGCTTCTTTCGGAATCACGCCGAGTTCCGCCTGCGCGTCCGCCGCATGCGCCTCGATCTCGAACCAGATCTTGAATCGGGTCTGGGGCTCCCAAATGGAAGCCATTTCCGGACGGGTGTAGCGGGGGATCATCGACGACTCTGACATTTGGGGGTACGCCACGCTTTAGCAGAGGCGTCCCGGTGAGACAAACGCGGCCCGGCGCGCGTACCAACAGCCAAGCGAATGCCTTCTCAATCACGGAACATTGACTGACAGATATTGAAATCTGTCAGCGAGATGTGCTATATCGCTTTTGACGCCAAAGATGAGGCGTCACGTGGCTAGCTGACCGATCGGAGGGCTAGCCGCGGACTTGCAGAGGACTTCCCCATGACGATCGAAATCTTTTACCTGGCCGCACAAATCCATCGCTGGCTCAACGAGCGCGTCGCCCGTTACATCGCCGCCCGAGCCGCAAAACTCAACCATTAAAGGGAGCCGACCATGGCAACCCCGACAGTGCGCCCATGAACGAAGCGGTGGTCTTAACCCCTGAGCGAATCCTCGAAGTCACCGAGGACGTGCTGCGCCGTTTCGGGCTGGCGAAGGCCACGGTGGTGGACGTCGCCCGTGCGCTCGATGTCAGCCATGGCAGCGTCTACCGGTATTTTCCGAGCAAGGCCTCGCTGCGCGATGCGGTGGCCAAACGCTGGCTCGACCGTGTCAGCGCGCCGCTGGAGGAGATTGCAAGTGAGGAGGGCCCCGCGCCGGCGAGGCTGGAGCGCTGGCTGCGCGCGTTGTTTGCGGCCAAGTACACCAAGGTTTGCAATGACCCCGAGATGTTCGCGACCTATCTGACGCTGGCGCGCGAGGCGCGCGACGTGGTGAGGGCGCATAAGGAACGCCTCGCCGATCAGATCGAGCATATCCTGTCCGACGGCCTCGAGCAGGGTGGGTTCGAGGTCACCGACGTCAAAACCTCGGCGCGCGCGATTTTCGACGCTACCATCCGCTACCACCACCCGGCCCATGCCGAGGAATGGAGCGATCCTGCGCTCCCCGCGCGGATCGACGCGCTTCTGGCGCTGTTGCTCAAAGGCCTCGAAGCGCCGAAGCAGCGCTAGACCATTTCGCCGCGCGCCGACGCTGCGGCATTCCTGATCGCCGAAATATTGGCTTTGTACGATTCCATCGTGCCGCCCTTGAACACCGCGGAGCCCGCGACAAAGGCGTTGGCGCCGGCGGCCGCAAGCTGGCCCGCTACATCCGGGCCGACGCCGCCATCAACCTCGATATCGATCGGCCTCCCTGCGGTCATCGCACGCAGGTCGCTGATTTTTCCGAGCGCCGACGGGATGAAAGCCTGGCCGCCAAAACCGGGATTGACCGACATCACCAGCACGAGGTCGATCAGGTCGATGACATACTCGATTGTACTGATCGGCGTGCCCGGATTGAGCGAGACGCCGGCCTTCTTGCCGAGCGCGCGGACCGCCTGCAGCGAGCGATGCAGATGGGGACCTGCTTCGGCATGCACGGTGATGTGGTCGCAGCCGGCTTTGGCAAAGGCTTCGAGGTAGGGATCGCATGGCGAGATCATCAGATGGGCGTCGAAGATTTTTGTCGTATGCGGCCGCATCGCCTTGATGACATCGGGGCCGTAGGAAATGTTCGGGACGAAATGCCCGTCCATCACGTCGAGATGGATCCAGTCGGCGCCCGCGGCATCGACGGCGCGGACCTCTTCGCCCAGCCTGGCGAAATCCGACGCCAGGATCGACGGCGCAATGACAAGGGGACGCGGCGCGAAGGGCTGAGACATAGTTGTTTCCGGATGTTCGGGCGGTTTCGCGTAACATGGGCCGTGCGACGGAGCAATGCGCCGGCTTATAGGTGGTCAACCCGGCGCGTCTTCACGGGTGATTTCGCGGTAGCCGTAGTGATCCCGAATATGGTGATTGAAGAATGTCCCGCGTGAGAACGCTGCCTTGAAGGAGTCATACACGTCCTGCGGCACATCATCATAGACGTAGCGACGCCCGGTTACGAACGTAATTGTCAACGTGCTGGTTGCCGGATGGTAGGAATGGCTGCGAATGACCGTCGAGGGCATGGCACGGCCTCAGGTGTGCCGACAATAACGCGCTCACTGAATTTTGGTTGCTATCCGAACCGATCCTTCCAGCTCGGCAGCGCGCCGGGAAAGGGCAGTGCGGTCGCCTCATACACGCCGCGCGCGATCGCGCGCGCCACCGTGTTGGCGGCGACCATGCCGAGCTCGGTGAGGCCGACCAGCGGATCGATCGGCTTCTCGCACGTAGCGGCGGCGAACAGCACGTCGCCGTCGAGCGGCGCGTGCACCGGATAGATCGCGCGGGCAAAACCGGTCTGCGCGATCATCGCCAGCCGCCTGGCCTGCGGTTTTGTCAGGATCGCATCGGTCACCACCACCGCCAGCGTGGTGTTTTCGGCGGCCGTTGCGGCGGCGGCTCCCTTCAGCCGCATCGCCAGCATCTGCGGCGTGAACGATTGCGGCAGGCCGCGCCCGCCGAACTCGCCGTCGATTTCGAAGGGTGCGGCCCAGAACCACGGCCCGTCGCCGACCGTGACGCTGCCGACTGCGTTGACCACCGCGAGCGCCGCAACGCGCACGCCGGCCGGCGTCGCCGCCGACGCGGAGCCGAGCCCGCCCTTGAAGTTCGCCGTGGTGGCGCCGAATCCCGCGCCGCCGCTGCCGAGCGTAAAATCATGGCCCGCGGCTGCCGCCGCGGCGTAGCCGAGTTCGCGGTATGGCGGAAAACGGCCCCATTTCTTGTCGCCGCCGTTCGACACATCGAATACCACCGCGCCGGGCACGATCGGAACGCGTGCGGTGCCGACGGCAAAGCCGCGCCCCTGTTCGGCGAGCCATGCCTGCACGCCGCCGCCGGTTTCCAGCCCGAACACCGAGCCCCCGGACAGCGCAATGGCGTCGACCCGTTCCACCGTGTTGGCGAGATCGAGCACCGCGCCATCGCGGATGCCGGGGCCGCCGCCGCGCACGTCGATCCCCGCTATGGCCGGCGCATCGAAAATCACCGCCGTGACGCCGGAGGCCAGCGCCGCGTTGTCAGCATGGCCGACGCGAACGCCTGCGATATCGGTGAGGAGGTTTTTCATTACGTGTTCCCTGGGCCGGGCAGATGACCGCACCGCAGCGCAGCGGTCAACCCAATCACGCGGGGATCACAACTACTTAAGGGGTTTGCGCATCTCTTGCATCCTGCCGTGATCGCGGTGCATGGATGGGCATGATCCACGATGTCACGATCCCCGCCGCGTTGATCGCCGGCCTGATCAGCTTCCTGTCGCCTTGCGTGCTGCCGCTGGTGCCGCCGTATCTGATCTATCTCACCGGCGCCACCATCGAGCATGTCAACAGCGACGAGGCCGCGGCGGCGTCGAAGCGCGCGGTGATGGTCTCGGCGCTGATGTTCGTGCTGGGTTTTTCCACCGTTTTCGTGGCGCTCGGCGCCAGCGCTTCGCTGATCGGGGGCCTGATCCGCGCCTGGTCGGCTGAACTGTCTGTTGTCGCCGGCATTGTCATCATTGTCATGGGCCTGCATTTCCTTGGCCTCACGCGCATCAATGTGCTGATGCGCGAAGGGCGGCTGACCGCGCCGAAACCGGTCGGCTTGTGGGGCGCCTATGTGATGGGGCTCGCCTTCGCGTTCGGCTGGACGCCGTGCATCGGGCCGATATTGGCCGCGATCCTCTCGGTCGCGGCCAGCGAGGCCACGGTAGCGAAAGGCGCGGGCCTGCTAGCGGTATATTCCGCCGGGCTCGGCATTCCGTTTCTGATCGCCGCGTTCATGGTCGAACAGTTTTCCTCGCTGTTCGCGCGGATGAAACGGCACCTCACTACGGTCGAGCGCGCGATGGGCGTGCTGATGGTGCTGACCGGCATCGGCTTTCTGACCGGCACGGTGACCAGTGTCAGCATCTGGCTGCTGGAGACGTTCCCGGCGCTGCAGAATTTCGGGTGAGATCCTCTCTTCACCCTCCCCTGAAGGGGCAGGGTCGTCGCGCGTTTAACGCGCGGCGGGGTGGGGGGAAGTGTTCATCCGCGGCTTCCCCCACCCCGTCTCGCATCTCGCTTCGCGCGATGCTCGCCGACCCTCCCCCTCCAGGGGAGGATAAGAAGAGCCCGCCTACTTCTCGAATGCGCCGTAGACGAGGTTCTTCAGCGCGGCGCGGATGCGGCCGCGCTGCGAGACGGTCTGGGACATGAACACCACGAACATCTCTTCCTTGGGGTCGATCCAGAAGGTGGTGCCGGCGGCGCCCGACCAGTTCATTTCGCCGACCGATCCTTCGATCGGGCTGACGCCGGCCTCGGTCCGCACTGCGAAACCGAGCCCGAAGCCGAAGCCGGGACCCGGCAGGTAATACGGACCGGGCGCCACGCCCGCCGCCGGCCCGATATGGTTTGAACCCATATAGGCGATCGTTTTCGGGCTGAGATAGCGCTTGCCGTCGAGCGTGCCGCCGTTCGCCAACATGCGGGCAAAACGCGCATAGTCGCCGATGGTCGAAACCATGCCGCCGCCGCCGGATTCCCATTTGCGCTGGATGCGCGGATCGCTGACCTCGGCATCATTGCCGATCTTGCGATCGGCCGGAAACGGCTCGGCGATCAGCGGTTGCTTGGCCGAGTCGGTCACATAGAAGCTGGTGTCCTTCATTCCCAAGGGATCGAGAAGGCGCTCCTTCTCGAACTGATAGAGCGATTGTCCCGAGACCACTTCGACCACCCGGCCGAGAATGTCGGTGGAATGGCTGTAATCCCAGGTCGAGCCGGGTTGATAAGCCAAAGGAAGCTGCGCGATCCGCTCGGCGAATCCGGCATTGTCGACGTCCTCGGAGAAGATCTTGGCGTCGACATAGGCTTTCTTCACCGCGCCTTCGCCAAAGAAGCCATAGGTGAGACCGGAGGTGTGGCGCAGCAAATCCTGGATGGTCATCGGCCGGCGCGGCGGGACGAGCTCAAGCCCGCTGGTTCCGTCCTCGCCCTTCCATTCGACGCCCACTTTGACGCCCGCGAAGGCGGGAATGTATTTTGCCACCGGCTCATCCAGCATCAGCTTGCCTTCTTCGACCAGCATCATGATGGCCACGGACGTGATCGGCTTCGACATCGAATAGATGCGGAACAGCGTATCGTCGGTCATCGGCGCCTTGGTGCCGGGGTCGCGAACGCCGAAGTTCGCGGCGTAACCAAGCTTGCCGCGCCGCTCGATCAGCATCAGCGCGCCGGGAATCTTCTCGGCCGCGATTTCATTCTTGATGTAGGCGTCGATGCGGGCCAGTCCCGCCGGCGACAATCCCGCCCCCTCCGGATCGGTCCGGACCGCGCTGTCTGCGAACGACTGGTTCGCAATGAACAGCGTCAATGCGGCAAACAGCGATGTTCCGAGTTGGCGATGCACGAACATGAGAACCTCCCATAAGATTTTGATCGGTTATCTTTATCGTTGAAGCGGCGCGAGATGAACCTCGCGCTTCAGAATTCGGATGTGCCCCGGACGCAGCGCAGCGCGTAGCTCTTCGCGAAGCGGCGCGCTGCAGAGCTGGGGCCCCGGTTACCAAGTGGTGGGCTGAAGCCGGTCCCGGTTCTGCGAAGCGGCATGAAGAATGCCGCATCGCGCCCGGGACACGATACGCGGGCCAGGCCCGCGCATGACGGCCTCAGGTCCCCTTGCCGGGATCGATCTCGGCGTAGTTGCCCTTGGCGTCCCATTTGTAGACGACGTAGTCGATCACCTTGATGTCGCCCTTGGCGTCGAACGACAGCTTGCCGAGCACGGTGTCCCACTCGCCGGCCTTGATCGCTTCCATCACCTTTTTCGGATCGGTCGAGCCGACCTTCGCCACCGCCT
>NZ_DASYMN010000393.1:0-23694 GCF_036009065.1 Bradyrhizobium sp.
GGTGGCGGCCAGGTAGCCCTCGCGCGCGGCGTCGCGCCGGCCCAGCCGGCGCAGCAGGTCGGCGCGCACCGCCGGCAGCAACGCGTAGCCGTTGAGGCCGCCGCGGGCTTGCAGTGCATCGATCAGATCCAGCGCCCGCGCCGGCCCATCGACCATCGATATCGCCGCGGCGTGATTGAGCTCGATCACCGGCGACGGGCTGATCCGTAGCAGCACTTCGTAGAGGCCCGCGATCTGCGGCCAGTCGGTGTCCTCGTAACTTGGCGCCCGCGCATGCAACGCGGCGATCGCCGCCTGCACCGCGTAGGATTCCGGCCGTCCGGGTCCGCGCAAGGCGTCTTGCACCAGCGCCAGGCCCTCGGCGATCTGCTGATGGTCCCACAATGCGCGGTCCTGCTGCTCCAGCAGCACGATATCGCCGCCCGCGGTTGCGCGGCCGGCGCGGCGGGCGTCGTGCAGCAGCATCAAGGCCAGCAGTCCCTTGATTTCGCTCCCTTGCGGCATCAGCGTGTCGAGCAGCCGGCAGAGCCGGATCGCTTCCCGCGCCAGGTCGGGGCGCATCAGATCCTCGCCTGAGGTCGCAGCGTAGCCTTCGGTGAAGACGAGATAGATCACCGCGAGCACGCCGCGCAGCCGCGCCTGCAGCGCGTCGCGGCCCGGCACCTCATAGGGAATTCCGGCAAGCCGGATCTTCTGCTTGGCGCGGACCAGCCGCTGCGCCATGGCGTCCTCGCTGAGCAGAAACGCGCGCGCCACCTGCAAGGTGGTCAGGCCGCACACCGTCCGCAGCGTCAGCGCGACCTGAACCTCGATGGCGAAGGCCGGATGACAGCAAATGAAGATCAGCCGCAGCATGTCGTCATCGAGCGTCGCATCGTCGCAGGCATCGCCGGCATCGGGCGCGGCGAGTTCGATCTCCCGCAACAATTCATCCTGCTTGCCGCGAAACGCGATTCTACGGCGGATGCGGTCGATCGCCTTGTTGCGTCCGACATTGACCAGCCAGGCACGCGGATTGGCGGGCCGCTCGCCGGCCGGCCATTTCTCAAGCGCGACCGCGAACGCGTCCTGCAGCGCGTCCTCGGCGAGATCGAAATCGCCGACCAGGCGGATCAGCGTCGCCAGCGCGCGAGCCGCCTCGCCGCGAAATACGGTCTCGATGTCGGTGGGAGTCATGTGGTTACATCATCCGTCATTCCGGGATGCGTCTCTTGGCGCAGGCCCGGAATCCATAATCCCAAATCGTGGTTATGGATTCCGGGTCACGCGAAGGCGCGTGTCCCGGAAACGACGAAGTCAGCTGTAGACCAAAATCGGCCTGACCTCGATCGAACCAACCTTGGCGCCGGGTATCCGCGCGGCGATGGCCAGCGCGGCATCGAGATCCCTGGCCTCGACCAGGTAATAACCGCCGAGCTGTTCGCGGGTCTCGGCGAACGGGCCGTCGGTGGTCAGGGTCTTGCCGTCGCGGACGCGCACGGTCGTCGCGGTGCTGGTCGGCTGCAGCGCGTCCCCGGCCTTGAAATTGCCGCTCTGGATAATGGACTGGGTAAACGCACCGTAGTCTCCGCCCATCTTCTGGAGGGCCGCTGCGTCCATCTTCGCCTGCTCGGCCTCGTTCCGGTAGATCAGTAACAAATACTGCATCGGTAGCTCCCTTTTGTCGGCGACCTTCGCCGACACCCAGTCGAACGGGCCAAACGCAAAACGACATTTTCAGGATAAATTATTTTGACCGCCGATGCGGGCTCTATCGGCTTGACCTGACCGCGTTCAGCCCCCATGGCTAAGACGTCAGTCGGCCGGACGGCCGCTCCCGCTATGGTCGAAAGGCTGCGGGGGAGGAAAGTCCGGGCTCCATCGACATACGGTGCCGGATAACTTCCGGCGGGGTTTTTCTTAGCGCAAGCGGGGAGCGCCTTAGGGACAGTGCCACAGAGAACGAACCGCCCGCCTTCGCCCTTCGGGCTTCGGCGAGGTAAGGGTGAAAAGGTGCGGTAAGAGCGCACCGCGCTTCCGGCAACGGAGGCGGCATGGCAAACCACACCGGGAGCAAAACCGAATAGGGACGGCAACGCGGGTTCGTTCGCGCAAGCGAAAACACCGCAGGGCAATGTCAGGCTCGCCGTCCGGGTAGGTTGCTCGAGGCAATGTGCAAACATTGTCCCAGAGGAATGGCCGTCACGTATCGCTTGGCGCAAGCCGGCGGTGCCCTACAGAACCCGGCTTACAGGCCGGCTGATGTTCTTAGAAATGAGGGGTTCGGCGCAACCACGCCGGACCCCTCGCCAGTTTCATGTCCCGGACGCGGTGCGGCATTCTTCATGCCGCTCTGCAGAGCCGGGACCGTACCAACACAGAACCGTCATGGCCGGGCTTGACCCGGCCATCCATCTTCTTCGCAAGACTCTTCGAAAGAGGGATGGATGCGCGGGTCAAGCCCGCGCATGACGAGAGAATTGTGCTCGTTCCGGCCCCGGCTCTGCAGCGCACCGCTTCGCAAGAGCACCGTGCTGCGCTGCGTCGGGGCACGCAGTCAAGCCTCCGCCGCCAGTTGTAACAGAGCGAGCGATCGGCCTATGAAACAGACACACACGCATCGCAGATCGCGGATATGTGCCGATGATCGGTACCGCAACATCCGCCGAGGATCGACAGCCGGGGCAGGCGCCGGCGCAACTCCCGGTATTGCTGGCCGAGTTCTTGCGGATTGCCGGCGTCGAGCTCGGTTGCTGCATCGAGTTCCGCGTGACTTTGCCGGGAAGCGTTGGCTCTAAGCCCACGCACTCTGCCGGTCCAGCCGGCGCCGCTTGAAAGCACGCCATCGAAGTGCGTCGGATGCGCGCAATTGACCATGTAGTAGGCCGGAGCAGCACGCGTGACCCGGTCGACCGTTTCGATCGCGGCTCCGAGCGTGTCGCCCGACGCAAGTTTGCCATCGGTTTCCACGGTAAAGGAGATCACCGCCGGAATGTCATTGGCCTGTGCCGCCATGGCGATGCCGGCGGCCTCCTCGACATAGTTCATGGTGATAGCACTCACCATTTCGACGCCCGCGTCGCGAAAGGTTTCGATCTGCGGACTGTGATAGGCGCAGGCTTCTTCCGCGGTCATTTTCGTATCGACCCGGTAGCCGTCGCCGCGCGGTCCGATCACGCCATTGACAACGATGGGCGTGGTCGATGTCGCAAACTTGCCCTTGATGTCCATCGCGAAGAGCGTCGCCTTGCGATTCACATCGGCAAGCTGTTCCGCGGAGTAGCCGAGCTTTGCTCCCCAATCGGTATTGGAACGCCACGTAGGAGTGTCCAATACGAACCCGATCCGGTGCTTCAAGGCCGTGCTAATGAACGGCTCGAAATAACCTTCAAGTTTTCGCCGCCCGACTGGATCGAGCAGAAGGGGAAAGGCTGCGAAACAGGGCAACTCGACGCCTTCCAAAAAGACCAGCGCGGTCTCCAGGCCGCCGTCCATAAGGAAGACAGACCCATCGAGCTGCGGCAAAACGGAAGCCATGGCAAACCCTTGCGACACAATGAAACTCGCCGGTCAAGTCGGGATTCAACCGGCCGGCATGATCGATAGCAGCCCGCGGATTTGTCAACGCAGCCAACAGTCGCACGGCGCGGCGCAACACGCCGGACGCTTCGCCGGTTTCGTGTCCCGGACGCGGTGCGGCATTCTTCATGCCGCTCCGCAGAGCCGGGACCCCGGTTCTAACGCCACCTTACCGGGGCCCCGGCTCTGCAGCGCACCGATTCCGCAAGAGCTACGCGCTGCGTTGCGTCCGGGGCACGCATTACCCCGCCGCCGAGCTGCGATCGAACTCGAGCACCTGGCGCTCGAACAGTCCGCGATAGATTCCGCCCGGGCGTTTGGCCAGCGCGGCGTGATTGCCCTGCTCGACGATGTGGCCGCGATCGAACACCAGAATGCGGTCGAGGCTGCGCACCGTCGACAGCCGGTGCGCAATCACGATCGAGGTGCGGCCTTTCATCAGCCGCTCCATCGCCTGCTGGATCAGCGCCTCGGATTCCGAATCGAGGCTCGAGGTCGCCTCGTCCAGGATCAGCACCGGCGCGTCGGCAAGGAACGCGCGCGCCAGCGCCACGCGCTGCCGCTCGCCGCCGGACAGTTTTACGCCGCGCTCGCCGACCAGCGTGCCATAGCCCTTCGGCAGCCGCAGGATGAACTCATGCGCATTGGCAAGCCGCGCGGCCTGCTCGATCGCAGCCTGGCTGGCGCCCGGCCGGCCATAGGCGATGTTCTCGGCCAGCGAGCGGTGAAACAGGATCGGGTCCTGCTGCACGATCGCGATCTGGCCACGCAGCGATTGCTGCGTGGCCTTCGCGATATCCTGACCGTCGATCAGGATGCGCCCGCCGCCGACATCGTAAAGCCGCTGCACCAGTTTGACGAAAGTGGTCTTGCCGGAGCCGGAGCGTCCGACCAGGCCGATCCGTTCGCCGGCGCGGATGTCCACCGACAGCCCGTCATACAACGGCGTGCGATGACCGCCGTAATGGAACGTGACATCCTCGAACACGATTGCACCGCCCTGGATATCGATCGGCACGGCGTCGCGCGCGTCCGCGATGCCGATGGCGACGTCGTGGATCGCCACCAGTTCCTCCATGTCGTTCACCGAACGCTGCAGGTTGTTGAGGTGGAAGCCGAGATCGCGCAGGTAAGCGTGGATGATGTAGTAGCTGGTCAGCACGTAGGTGACGTCGCCCGGCGAGGCGCGGCCCGCCAGCCACAGCAGCAACGCGCCGCCGATCACAGACGCGCGCAGGCACAGCAGCACCGAAAGCTGCGCCAGTGCGGTTAAGTTGTAACGCATCCAGGTCCGCCGCACACGGGTGCGCCACCGGCTGATGACGCGCGCCAGCCGGGCGTCCTCGCGGTCCTCGCTGCCGAACGATTTCACCACCGCGTTGCAGGTCAACGCATCCGCCAGCGTGCCGCCGACCCGCGTGTCCCAGGCGTTGGAGACGCGGGCGGCCGGGGCGATGTAGCTGGTCGAGAATACGACCATCATCGGAAGGTAGACCACCGCGCCGGCGCCGATCACCAGCCCGAGCGAGGGCCAGTGCAACCCGAGCAGGATCATCGAGCCGAGCAGCACCATCAGCGACGGCAACAGCGCCAGCAGGATGGTGTCGTTGAGCAAATCGAGCGCCCACATGCCGCGGGTGATCTTGCGCACCGTCGAGCCGGCAAAGCTGTTGGCGTGCCAGTCGGTGGAGAACCGCTGCACGCGCATGAAAGCATCGCGCGACACGTCGGACATGGTCCGCAGCGTGAACGGCACGATGGCGCGCAGCCCAATCAGGCGCAGGATCACCGAGATGATGCCCAGCGCCACGATGGCGCCGAAAGCCACGAACGCGGCGCGGCGCGCGGCCAGGTCCGAGGCACCTGATGCCATCGCATCGACGAGGTGTCCGGAGAACAGCGGCATGAACAGGTCTGCGACGGTCGCACCGAGCAGGCTGCCTGTGACAACAGCAGCACCGGCCGGCTGGTTGCGCCAGTGGCGAAACAAAAACGGCAACACCACGCGAATCGCGGCGGGGCGCTGGTTCAATTGAGCGGTCATGGCGTCATCCGGCGGCGCTCGCGCGCACGCTGGCTCCATCTGGGTTGACGCGCGAGCGGCAAAAGCCGAACCCACGCGTCGTTGAAAAATGCTTGTAGCGACTGGAGGTTAGGAGAATCGGGCACCAGTCCCGATCGATGCTGATGGAAGCGGCCCTCAGAGGGCCAGACAGGCGTCCAGCATGCGCATCGGACGCGAGGGCGCGATCTGCGAATACACAATAGTCATGCAAATCTCCCCGGTTCGAGCAATGAGGCAGGGCTTATAGCTGCGTCGCGGGAGTTTTGCAAGGTGGCCTTCCGTGCCCCGGACGCAGCGCAGCGCGTAGCTCTTACGAAGCGGTGCGCTGCAGGAGCCGGGGTCCCGGTTGCGCGAGCTAAGTAACGGGAGTCTCGGCTCTGCGGAGCGGCATGAAGAATGCCACCGCGTCCGGGAAGCGTTCAGAACTGAAAATACAAAAATTCCAGCCGCTGCCACATCCCGAACAGCGAGATCGCAAAGGCGAGCGCGGTGAACAGCGCCCACGCGCCGTTCGGCCGCCAGCGCACGAAGGCGCGCCGCTCCGGCGCGCGGCGGTATTCGCGGTAGCGGAACAGTTGCGGCACGTTGGGCAGGCTGAGCGCGATGGCCAGCGCCAGCGCGACGATGCAGCCGCCGATCAACAGCAGCGACGGCTCCCCTACCAGGATCGGCAGATCCATCACGCGCAAAATCCCCGGTGACACATAGGCGGAGCTGCCGGCCTCAAAGCCGAACAGGCTGCCGAGCATCTGCCACGCGCCCGCCGGGGTTTTGGCGCGGAAGAACACCCAGGCGATGACGACGGCGAAGAACGTGACGGCCCAGGATAGACCCCTCGCCGGCATCGATGGCTGCCCGCCATCGCCGCGCCACGCGCGCCACAGATGATTGATGCAGAGATAGATTCCGTGCAGGCCTCCCCAGATGACAAAATTCCAGGCAGCACCATGCCAGAGTCCGCCGAGCAGCATCGTCACCAGCAAATTCTGGTAGCGCCTGATCTCACCGAGCCGGTTGCCGCCGAGCGGGATGTAGAGATAGTCGCGCAAAAACCGCGACAGCGTGATGTGCCAGCGCCGCCAGAACTCGATGATCGAGGCGGCCTTGTAGGGCGAGCGGAAATTCACCGGCAGGCGGATGCCGAACATCAGGGCCAGCCCGATCGCCATGTCGGAATAGCCGGAAAAGTCGAAATAGATCTGCAAGCTGTAGGCCAGCGTCGCCAGCCACGCCCATTCCGTCGTGACGCCGCCGCCGGCATCGAGATGCGCGAACACCGGCGTGACGAACTGCGCGAGGTTGTCGGCGATCACGACTTTCTTGAACAGCCCGGCGGCGAAGATCGCAAGGCCCCGCGCCGCCAGCACCGCCGAGCGCCCGGTGCGGCCGCGCTTGAACTGCGGGATCATCTCGGCGTGATGCACCAGCGGCCCCGCGATCAGATGCGGGAAGAACGACACGAACAGCGTGTAGCTGACGATGTCGCGCTCGACCTTCGCGCCGCGCATCACGTCGACCAGATAGGCGATCTGCTGGAAGGTGAAGAACGAGATGCCGAGCGGCAGGATGACGTTGACGAACGGCAGCGGCGTGCCGGTCAGCGCCGTCAGGCTGTCGAACAGGAAGTTGGTGTATTTGAAATAACACAGCAGCGCGAGATTGAGCGCCACACCGAGCGTGCCGATGCTGCGGCGGCGCAGCGGGTCCTCCATCCTGAGCCCGAGCCAGAAGTTTACCCCGATCGAGGCCAGCAGCAGCAACAGATAGATCGGCTTCCAGGCGCCGTAGAAGATCAGCGACGCGCCGGCCAGCACCATAATGCCCGCGCGCGGCGAATGGCGGCGCGCCGCGGCAAACGCCAGCGCCGTCACCGGCAAGAACTGAAACAGGAACGTGTAGGAGGAAAACAGCATCGGGCTTCCTTACCTCTCCCCGGAGGGGAGAGGTCGAAGCCGGAGCGCAGCGGAGGCTTCGGGTGAGGGGTCTGTCCACGCATTCAGGACTCGCGGCTGCCCCTCACCCGGATCGCATCTTACGATGCGATCCGACCTCTCCCCTGCGGGGAGAGGTGAAAGGAAGCTTGTGGCGATTCGATTAAACGCCATCATGAGCTAACGCTTCAGCCGGGACACAAGATAGCGCGTGTAGATCGGAACGCCGGATGCGTTGACATGCATCTCGTCGGCATAGTTGCCTTGGCTCAGTCCAGGCACCGACGGAATGTTCAGCACGTCGAAGCCGCAGCGGCGTCCGGCGTCGGTGACCAGCGCAACGACCTGATCTTCCTTCTCGCGCCACGCGGAATCGCGGGCACGGTCGTAACGCGGCGCCCATGGCGGCACCACGACGGTGAGGTTTCGCGACAACGCCACCATGTCGCAGAGCGCACCGATCTCGAACCGCGCTTTCGGCCCAGAAAGATTCCAGTTGGCGTAATGCGGATGGCTAGCGATCTCGGCGGCCCATTGGTCGTCGCGCTGGGTTCGTGGAATCACCGTCAGCCCGAAGCCTGCCGGCTGCGCTCCGTCGGCCACATGCTGCTCGGCGGCAAGCCGCGCACTGAATGCTTCGCGGATGAAGCGGATCAGCGTGCCGACCCGCAGCGGCAGAAATGAAGTCATCTGCTGGAACACGCCAAGCCGCGCCGCCACGTCCTGCGGATACACCGCCGCCGATCGTACGCCCTCGTTGAACAGGAACGGCGCGACGCTGACCACCACCTGCGCGTCCTTGAATCGCTCAGGCTCGCGCCGCATGGCGGCCAGCAGCGCCAGCGGTTCGCCGGCGTCATAGGCGATGTTGACCGCGGCTCCCGCGGGCTTGCCGATCAACTGCGCGGCGAGCCCGGCATCGACCTGATAGACGGTGCGGCTCTCGCCGCCGAAGATGAGTTCGGGCTTGGATTGCAGCAGCGGCAGTTTTATCGCCAATAGCTGTGGTACGTCGTCGTGGACGCGGTTGGCCACGGCCAGCAACCCCGCCAACGCCGCGAGCCACGCCAGCAACGTCAGCGACAGCGCGAGCGCGATCCAGCGCGCGGAGGCGGACTGCACGTGCGAGGGGGGTGCTCCGGAAGCGATGAAAAGAGCGCGCATCATGGCGCTGGTTCAAGCATGAACCGCAGGGGCAGACAATATGAGCAGTCCGTAGGGCGGATCAGCGAAGCCTAATCCGCCGCACCGATGCACACCGATGCACCAAGATGGCGGGTTACGATTGCCCACCCCGCCCTGCAACTGGAGTTATTTCCATGGAGGCTCTGAGCCGGCACGCATTGACTGAGCGTCGCCGGGCATGATTGTTGGACCAGATCTCCTCAAAATCCGAGTGCCGCGCCCATGCCCAAGCTCTATGAAGCCCTCGCAGAAGCCTTCCTTGCGGAAGGAGTCGACACGCAGTTCGTCCTGATGGGCGACGGCAACATGCACTGGTGCACCGCCTTTGCCAAACTGCCGGGGGTGCATACGGTCCACGTCAGGCACGAGCACGCGACCGTAGCGGCAGCGACAGCCTACAACGTGGCAACCGGCAGAATCGCGGTTGCCTCGGTCACGTGCGGCCCCGGCGTGACCCAGTTGATGACGGCGCTGCCGGCCGCGGTTCGCGCCCGCCTGCCGATGGTGGTGTTCGCCGGCGAGTCGCCGATCAACGCCAAATTCTACAATCAGGCGATCGACCAGGCGCCACTGGTGACGTCGACCGGCGCAAAATACATCGCGGCGCACAGCCTGCCGCGCATGATGGACTATGTGCGCGAGGCCTTCCATCTCGCCAAGGTCGAGCGATGCCCGGTGGTGCTCGGCGTTCCCTATGACCTGCAGAAGGTCGAATACATGGCTAACCAGCCCTACGAGACGTCGGCGATGTATCAGCCCAAGGTCGGGCGGATGTATCCCGATCCCGAGGTGGTGACTGAGGCGGTCGAGCGGCTGGCCGCAGCGAAGCGGCCGATCATCCTCGGTGGCCGTGGCGTGTTGTGGTCCGGCTCGCGCGACGCGATGATCGAGCTCGCCGATCGCTGCGGCGCGCTTCTCTCCAACACGCTGCCGGCACGCGGTCTGTTCCACGATCACCCGTTCGGGCTCGGCATCACCGGCAGCTATTTCACGGCGCTGGGCAAGGAAATCTATGAGCAGGCAGACGTCGTGCTCGCGGTCGGAACCAGCCTGTCGTACTACGTCGGACACCGGGCCTTCTTTCCAAAGGCGCTCAAGATTCAGCTGGACGATGCCCCGCGCGGCCTGCGCGATGGTCAGGCGGCCGCCGACCTCTACATCCGATCGGACGCGCTGGTCGGCGTCGAGGCGATCCTCGCCGGCCTCGACAACAAGCTGGGCATTGGCAAACCGACGGCGGCGGCGATACGCTCGAAAGAGCTCGCGCACCGCATCGCGACCGAGCCCGCGGATTCGGAAGCCTTCGACATCGAGCCCGGCGTACTGGACCCCCGCGCGGTCGTCGAAGCCATCGACAAGGTCGTTCCCAAGGATTGGGACGTCGTCGTCGGCGGCGGCCATCAGGCCTATTTCCCCGCCCAGATGGTTGGCAGGCCGGCGGAGCGCTACACGACGGTCCGCGAATTCGGCGCGGGCGGTAACGGCCTGTGCTATGCGCTCGGGGTTGCGGCTGCGCGCCGGCAGGGCAACCAGGGAAAGATCGTGCTGTTCGAAGGCGACGGCGGGCTCTTCTTCAACATCCAGGAACTGGAGACGCTCAAGCGTCAAGGATATCGCATCCTGATCTGCGCGATGAACGACGGCGGATACGGCTCGGAGTTTCACAAGCTGCGCGCCGACGGCATCGACGATCACCTGGCTGTATTCGGCCGGCCGCCGCTCGAAGCCATCGCACGCGGCTTCGGCATGCGCGGCCACGAGATACGCGACCTATCGGTGATCCCAAAACTGTTCGCGGACTTCGTAGCGCAAGGGACCAGCGAAGTATGGAATATCCAGATCTCGGATCAGGTCACCGCCCCGGTGATCCGCCAGACCATCAAGCGCGGGCATGGGAATATGTGAGCATTTCGACAAGTTGCGTAGGGTGGGCAAAGCGGCCGGGCGCAACGCGTCCGGCGGCGTGCCCACCGAATCAGTTCGAAGATGTTCGATTAAAAATGGTGGGCACGGCGCCAGGAGCGCCTTTGCCCACCCTACGGACTGTGCCTGCCGTTTGCACGAAACGAATGAGGTAGATTTTTCGCCCCAGTCAGTCGAGCTTCAGCTCGAGCGACTTAACCACCGGTGCCCAGAGTGCAACGTCGGCGGCAAGGGACTGGCGGAATGTTTCGGGATTTGAATCGAGTGGGGCTTCCATACCCGCGTCGATCAACATCTGTCTATAGGCGGGTTCGGCGACCGCCATGCGCGTCGCCTGCGCAATCTGTTCGATTATTTCGATCGGGGTCCCCGCCGGTGCGAGCAGCCCAATAGAGCCCGTCACGGTCAGGCCGGGGAAGCCCAGTTCACCCGCAATGGGCAGTTCAGGCGCCGCGATGAGATGCGTGGGACTCGTGACCGCAAGAACCCGCAGCTTGCCGGCCCGATGCAATTCGAGCACCTGCCCGGTCACACCCACGATGCCGATGGGAATTTGTCCGGCGACCAGGTCCGTGATCGCCGGCCCCGTTCCCCGATAGGGTACCTGCACGATGTCGGATGTTCCTGTGAGCGATTTGAACAACTCACCGGTCAGATGCTGGATCGTGCCGACACCGGCATGCCCGTAGGACAGCTTTCCGGGATTGGCCTTCGCGTAAGCGATGAGTTCGTTGAGGCTCCGAGCCGGCACCGCAGGATGCACGGCAATACCGAGAAAATACAGCGCCGCGCCTGCAATCGGAACCAGGTCCTTGACCGGATCATAAAGCGGCCGGCTCTTGAGCAGGGTCTCGTTGACGTGCGTCTGGGTCCCGCCGAGCAAGATCGTGTAGCCGTCAGGCCGGGCGCGCGCGACGGCGGCCGCACCCAGCGAAGAGCCGCCACCACCGATGTTTTCGACCACCACAGTGCCCAGCAGCGGCTTGATCTTATCCGCCCATGGACGTCCGATGGCGTCGAACGCACCGCCCGGCGCGAATGGAACCACGAGCCGGATTGGTCGCGTCGGATACGTTTGTGCGACGGCCGTGCGGCAGATGGCTGGCAGCGCGGCACCGCCCGCAGCAAGATGCAAGAATGCGCGGCGGGAAAGTTTCATGACGGTCCCCAAGCGTTGCTGCGCGAGCAGGCGCGCACAACTGGTTAACAATGAAGCTGTGACGCCCGCCGACGCACTAGCGCCGCCTGTTGCAATGTCCGGAATTTCGGTCCGCTCGGTTGGCAGCTCTCCAACAAATACTACACTGATTTCCGGAATGGCTGAAGGGGCGCGATGGCAAACTCTGGGCAGCAAGCGTAGCGCGCGCGAGCGCAGCGACACCCGGGCTAGTGTGCGCGCGTTGTCGGATGTCGCGGAGTTTATCATCGGGTGCGCATTCGCGCGACCCGTTGGCTCATGCGGGCTACGCTCGCTTGCCTCGTTTTCGCCGCAAGACTCCTCGCGCGATGTTCGAGCCATGCGCAAAACGCCGCTCCGGGCGCACGTGCTTCGCTGCATTCGAATTTAGTGACGCTCCGCGAACAGCGCATCGACCACGCACGCTGCCGAACCTCGCATAACTGCCTCATGCGGCGATTGAATCCGTCGCGTACTGATCGCCGCTCGATGCTTGTCGCGCTTGAACCTTTCGACCTACTGTATTTTTTGATCGCGGCGAAGCGCCAAAAACCCGCGAAGCGGCGGTGATCGCCGCAATTCGGTCGCAACGCGCCTGAGCTTTGCCGCAAGACTCGCGGCTTCAGGCCGCTCCGGCACCGCCTTAAATGTGACGTGTGCCAAACCCTGAATCAGATCCGGTTTCGGCCACTACGGATACCTAATGCGCCGGCTCCGGCGACGAAAGCATGTTCGGCTTCTTCAGCAGCAGCACCATCAGGCTGAGACCGAAGTAAAACACCGTCAGCATGAAGAAGGCATCGCCATAGCCCATCACCACCGCCTGGCGATGCACGATCTGGGACAATTGCTTCATCGCCATCAGCGATGCGTCGCCCATGCCTTGAAATTTCTGGGTCAGCATGTTGAGGGTTTCGGTCGCGGTGGTGTTGCCCCACGTCACCCGGTCATGCAGCCGCGAGATGTGCAGGTCGGTGCGCTTCTCAAGCACAGTGTTGATGATCGCAAGGCCCACCGCGCCGCCGAGGTTGCGGGTGAGGTTGAACAATCCGGACGCGTTCTTCAACAGCTGCGGCGCAAGCGTGCCGAGCGCGACGTTGTTGACCGGGACCATCGCCATCATGATGCCCACGCCGCGCAGCACCTGCGGTATCAGCAACTCCCAGAAATCGTACTCGCGGGTAATCCCAGTCATCATCCAGGAGCTCAATGCGAATATCAGGAGGCCGGTCGCGATCAGGATCCGCATATCGACCTTCTGCAGCAACCGGCCGATGATCGGCGCGCTGAGGAACATCGCAGCACCCGTGACGAACATGGTTTCGCCGATCATCAGCGCACTGTAGCCCCGCACTTCCGCGAGATAGCGCGGATACATGTAGGTCAGGCCGTAAAGGCCGATGCCGACGCAGAACGAGATCAGGCAGCCGATCCCGAAATTGCGGTCGGCAAAGGCCCTGACATCGACGATCGGCTCGCGCACCGTCAGCGCGCGCCAGAAAAAGATCGCAGCCGAAATCACGCAGACGATGGCAAAGGTGAAGATCGACTGATCCTCGAACCACTCGTTGCGCGGTCCTTCCTCGAGCACATATTCGAGCGAGCCGAGGAAGCCCGCCATCGACAGCAGGCCCCACCAGTCGAAATGGTCGAGCAGCTCGAAATTCGGCTTGTCGAAATCGACCAGCGCCAGCACGCCGATGGTCACGCCGATGCCCGGAACGATGTTGATGAAAAACAGCCAGTGCCACGACATCGCGTCGGTGATGAAGCCGCCGACGGTGGGGCCGATGGTTGGCGCCAGCGTCGCCACCAGGCCGATGATCGGGCCGACGATATGAAACTTGCTGCGCGGAAACACCGAATAGGCCGATGCGAACACCGTCGGGATCATGCCGGCACCGACGAAGCCCTGGATCGCGCGCCATACGATCATCTGCTCGATGGTCGACGTCATTCCGCAGGCGATGCTCGCCAGGGTGAAGCCGGCGGCCGACAGCGCAAACAACAACCGAGTACCGAGCGCGCGCGACAGAAAGCCGGACATCGGGATCGCGATCACCTCGGCGATCAGATACGAGGTCTGCACCCACGCGACTTCGCTGCTGCTGGCCGAGAGCCCGGCCTGGATGTCGGCGAGCGAGGCCGAGACGATCTGGATGTCCAGGATCGACATGAACATCCCGAATACCATGATCAGAAACGCCCACAGCCGACGCGGCGGAATGCGCTCGGAGTCCGCCGCGGCGGCGTTCATCATCGACGGCGTTGCTGCGGCGGCATCAGCCATGGTCAGCTCAAGTGAAAACGCGTGCGATCAGGGCACGCCGCCTGAGGCTCAAATCTATTGCGGCTTGACCGCGTCCGCCGCGTCGAGGTCGGCTTCGCTGTCCGCATCCTTGGCGCCGCTACGGGTATCGACGGTGACGTAGACCGACATGCCTGCGCGCAGCAGGTTCTGTTTGGCGACATCCTTGGGCACGCGGACGCGCACCGGCAGCCGCTGCACGATCTTGGTGAAGTTGCCGGTGGCGTTGTCCGGCGGCAGCAGCGTGAACACCGAACCTGCCGCCGGCGAAATGCTGTCCACCACACCCTTGAACTTGCGGTGGCCATAGGCGTCCACCGAGATCGTCAGCGGCTGGCCGGGACGGATGCGCCTGAGCTGGGTTTCCTTGAAGTTGGCGTCGATATAGACATCGTTGAGCGGCACCACATTGCCGAGCCGCTGTCCCGCCGCGATAAAGTCGCCGGTGTTGACGAGACGGTTGGAGAACGTGCCATCGACCGGCGCGCGGACAGACGTGAAGTCGAGATCGCGCTGGGCCTTGGCGAGCGACGTCTGCAATTCCGCGAGTTGCGCACGGGCCTCGTCCTGCTGCGCTTTGGTGACTTCGACGCTGTCGCGCGCCGCGCTATAGGCGGCCTGCGCCGATTGCACCGCCGCGGCGCCCTGGTCGCGGCCGGCTTGCGACTGCTCAAAGGTCGCCCGTGACGCAAATCCCTTGGTGCTCAGCGCCTGCTGGCGATCGAAATCGAGATCGGCACGTTTCAGATTGGCCTCCGCGGAGACGAGCTGCGCCCTCGACTGCTCGGCCGCGCTTTCCATCGCCCTCACCTGGCGGCCGATGCGATCGATGGTCGCCTGCTGGGTCGCGATCTTGCTGCGCGCGGCGTCCACGGCGATGCGATAATCGCCGTCGTCGATTCCAAAGATCACGTCGCCGGCGCGAACCAGAACGTTGTCGCCGGGATGAATTGCCGCGATGTGGCCGGATACCCGCGCGCCGAGCATGGTGTTGTTGGCGCGGACATAGGCGTCGTCGGTGGAGACGTAGAAACGCCCGACCAAGGTGTAATACGCACCATAACCGGCGGCGGCGAGCGCGAGCAGTGCGACGATCCCTATCGGGATGAATTTGCGCTTGCGGAATTTCGGCGCCGCGGCGGCGGCTGGTGCGGCGGCCGGCGCATCGGTTGCCGGCTGGTCGATTGCCGGCGCATCCGGCGCGCGACGCGATGGGGGATCATCCGACGGCGCGGCGCGGCGTTGCTCGTCAGGCGCAGTACGGGCCAACTCACCCGCATCCAGTTCGGAGCGGATGATACGGGCGGCCTGGTCTCGCGCTGCGGCCACTAAAGGCCTCCTGATTACGATCGCGCAACATAACGCAATGCCCGACCGGGCGCGCGGCGTCGCGGTCCGTCAATTACCATTGACCGAACGGTTCGGTCAAGGTATATCTGCCGAAATAAAGCACATCCCCTTCCAAGGCGTTTCGGCGGGGGGGTTTTTCGGAAAAGCGCTGAACAAATGCCTGCATCCACGCGCGCAACGCTTTCTCTGGTCGCCGACGAAGACAGTTCGAAACGGCGTCAGATTCTCGATGGCGCGCGCAAGCTCTTCATGGATTTCGGTTTCGACGGCGCCAGCATGGGCGAGATCGCCCGCGCGGCGGGGGTCTCCAAGGGCACGCTGTACGTCTATTTCGCCGACAAGAGCCGGCTGTTCGAGGCCATCGTCGAACAGGAAAGCCTCGAACAGGGCAAAGTGGCATTCAACTTCGATCCGGCGCGGGACGTCACGACGACGCTGATGGATTTCGGCCAAGTCTACATCCAGTTGCTCTGCAGGCCTGGCGGCGGATCGGCAACGCGCACCGTGATGGCGATCGCCGAGCGAATGCCGGAGGTCGGCCGGCGCTTCTACCAGAACGTGGTGGCGCTTACGATCCGCAGGCTGGCCGACTATCTCGATGCGCATGTTGCGGCCGGCGATCTTGCGATCGATGACTGCGAACTGGCGGCGACGCAATTCATGCAGATGTGTCAGGCGACGCTGTTTCAGCCGTTTATTTTCCAGGCCGCCCCCGCGCCATCGGCGGAGCGCATTGCGCATGTGGTGGAAAGCGGGACGCGGATGTTTCTCGCAGCCTATCAGGTCAAGCCCGCCTGAAGCGGCTTTCTGCCGTGTCCCGGTCTAATCGTCCAAAAATTCGTCTTCTTCATTGACCCTGGACCGGTGCGACAGCTTGTGCCGTCCGCCCAGCGATCCCGTCACAGAAAGCTCGCGGCTCGCATAGGAGTTACCCCGCGACCGGCGCGAGGCGATCTCCTCGCCCGACACTGCGGCCGGCTGGCAGATGAGGCGGCGGCTGGCGCGGCGCATCAGGTCGACGTGGATATGATCGTGATGTTGAGCGTTGGAGCCCGGCGCCAGCACCGTGTTGAATTGCTGGCACGCAGCACCCTGCACGTCGCGCAAAAAACCCTGCTCTTCCGGCATCCCGTGCCAGCCGTTCTTGACGGTGATGCGCCGGCCATCGGCCAGCGTAAACGCCGCGATGTCCAGCGCGTTACCGAAGGCGTGCTCGGAAATATGCGCGCGCGAATTGCCGTTCATGCCGCGGCAGGAATAGGCGGAGATCTGCTTGATCTCGACCACCCGCACGCCGAACCAGCGCATCGCCGCAGGCTGCACCGAGTCGGCGAGCCAGCGGTCGAGCGCCGAGACGATCGGGCACGCCAATGTCGCCGTCGGCGTCACCACGACGGCGCCGAATGCATTGACCGGGTCGCCTCGCGACGGGCCGAGCCGCGGCAGCGCCGGAACATCTTGCGCTCCGCCCACGGCAGGCCCGCCGCCATAAGAAGGCGGCGCGGAATGGCGGTCGTTCTGGGGATAGGTCTCGACACGGCCGGCGGGCGCGCCGTATCGGGGCGCATTCATCGGCGCGAGCTCGGCCTCGCGAGCGCCATCGGCCGGCAGCTCGATCTCGCCTTCCTCCGGCGCCACGCCGGGCGCGCTCAACGAGATCGGTCCGTTCGATCTGCCGCCATAGGCCGGCTGCCGGATGGCGGCTTCCGGATAAGGGGATGCCGGATAGGACGACACCGGCGCGGCGGGTTGCGGCCGGGATACCGGCCAACGTGGCTGGTCGCCGCCGATACCTGCGGGAGGCCGCAACGCATCGGCAAACCCGAAACTGCCGCTGCCTTCGCCGAGCGCCGCGACTTTCAGGGGATATTCGGCGCCGCAGACGCCCGGGCCTGAAATCGGGTTGATCCGCACCAGATCGGCGCTCTCCTTGACCGCGCCGGATTTCAGGCATGCGACCTCAGCCTCGGCCCGCCACGGTTCGCGCTCCGCCGACTGAAAAAAGCCGCGGCCGCAACCTGCTAGCGAAACGAGGACGAAGGAGCCGACGAGATACAAACGAACTCCGCGCGTCATCCGCGCAGCTTGATCGAATTTATTTAAGGACTCTTCAACGCGTTGATTTTACGAAGTTTTAACCACCGTTCCCGCTGTGGGAAATCGGCAATAGACAGCAAGGCTGACTTTTTTGGCCCGGAACGATTTGCTAGCTTCATGGTTACAGGGCAGTGACGTTAACCAGGGAGCGTTCCCATGACTATCGTCAGCAGACTGAGCGTGTTCACCGCCTATGCTGCATTCGCCTTTGTCGGCGCAATCGTGCTCGGCGTCATCTAGCGATCAGCCCACCTTATTGCATCGAGCCCGGCGGTTCCGGACCGCCGGGCTTTTTCATGCCCCTTGCTTCACCATGCGTATCTGACGACGCCCTTGCCGGCGTAGGAGCGTGTCACACCGGAGAATTCTCCTTCAAAAGTGCCGGCGAGCGAAAAACCGTTGAGCCATTTCATCTCGACGGAGCCGGTGACCAGGGCCGAGTCGCTCGCCTGCGCGGCGCCGTTAACCACAAACGACGCGCCGGGCAGCGTCTGGAAGGTGGCGGCGATGTTGCGGTCGGGATTGAAGTCGTGCGCCCATGCGACGCGGCCTCGCAGGGTCAGAATCCCGTTCTGTATCGGATAAGATTTGTCGGTGCGGATGCCAAGTTCGCTGCGGTTATCGGTCACATTTTTCGAGTTATAGCTCAGCGCAAAGGTGTTGGCGCCGGCAATTGCCTGCTCGCCATAGGCCGGCAGGTCGAAGGTCACGAATTGTGCGGCGGCATAAGGCGTGATGCCGATGCCGCCGAGCCACGGCGTCAGGAGACGGTAACCGCCTTCGGCACGTCCCGAGAATGCGTTGGCGTTGAATTGCGCACGCAGCAGATCGGTGCCGGCGATGGTTACGGCGCGATCGGTGGTGATGTCCTGCCAGCCATAGGCCAGCGCGCCGGTGAGATAGGCTGCGCCTGCATTGTGGCGCACGAACGCGCCGGCCTGGAACAGGTCGGATCGGCCGGAGCCGAGTCCGTTGACGCTGAAATTGGTCGCGCCGCCGGCCAGCGCAAAGCCGGCCATCGTATAGGGCGAGAATCGATAATCGGCGCCGACGGCGACACCGCCGATGCTGCTCCGCGTGTTGTTCGATCCGAGCACCGCGTTGCCGTCGCTGGTCTGCGAGCCGCCATAGCCAGCCGCCCACACACTCCAGCGCTGGGTGAACGGATCGGCCATGACCGGCGCCTTGCGATAGACGGCGGCGTAGGCATCGCGTTCGCTCTTGCTGCGCGGCTTGCCATCAGATGCATAGGCGCTGGCGGGATCGGTCTCGTCGGCGAACTGCGGTGTAGTGTTCGTCGACGTTACCGGGTCGCCGCGGCCGGCGATGAACGGATCGGTGATCAAGCCCATGAACTGATGCATCGCATTGAATGTGGTCTGCTGCGTTCCCGTCGCCACTTCGCCGGAGATTTGCGTCAGGCCCGCGGGCGTCAGCCGGCCGAACACCAGCGGAATGCCGGCGTTTGAATTGAAGAAACCGACGATCGCGTTGGCGGCACTTTGCTGATTGGCGTTGAGCCCGCTGCCCGGCGGCGGGATGAAGTTCAGCGCGAGATTCAGATACGCATTGTTGCTGTCGTAGCTCAGGCTCGACGTGAAATTCGCCGGCAGATCGGTGTTGGCGAGCGTGTTGAAAGTGCCGCTGACGCCGCCGGCAGCATTGAGAATGGTGTATTGCCTGGAGACATAGGTCCCCGGCGCGAACGACGCCTTCACGGTGGCGCCGCCCAGCGTCGCGGTGCCGGTGACGTTGGTGCGGTCGGCATTGGCCGGCGACACCTCTACCATGTAGCTCGCCGCCGCCGTGAAGACGAGGTTGCCCTGCACGGTGAGCGTTCCGATCGAATTGCCCGGCGCCAGCGTACCGCCGTTGATGGTGGTGTTGCCGACCGTGCCGTTGCCGCCGAGTGTTGCGCCGGCGTTGACGGTCGTGAGCGGCGACGATGCGATCGAGCCGTTCACGCTGAGCGTTCCAGCGTTGACGTTGGTGGCGCCGGTGTAGGTGCTGATGCCGGACAGAATCTGGGTGCCATCTCCAGCCTTGGTCAGCGAAAGTGGCGAACCGGGAGTGTCGGTGACAGCGCCGCTGAATGTCGCCGTGTCGCCCGCACGCGGCGCGATCATGAGGGTCGCCTTGGCGGCGCCAAGGACGACGCCGGCGCCTGAGAGAGACTTGATTGAGTTGTTGTTGTTGATCTGCAGTACGCCGCCGGCGTCGATGGTATAAGCGGAACTCGGCGACAATGCCGTCGGGGAGTCCGCAATCAGATATACTTGGCTGCCAATGCTGGTTGGGCCGCTGTAAGTATTGTTGCCGGTCAGCGTGAGCGTCCTAAAACCGTGCTGGGCGGAATTGACTAACGTCAGCGCACCGTTCGAACTCCCGGCAGTATCGGCGATGTTGCCTCTGTGGAAGAAGTTGAAATCGTTCAGATCAACCTTGCCGCCGGGGGCGGCGATGTCAATAGCATTGAAGAACGTAAAATTCCCGCCTTGCTGCAGCGTGCCGCCATTTAAGGTCAGGGCTCCGGTGCCGAGAGGAGAACTTTCGAAGGTACAGGATGACGGTGTCGTACATCCAAGCGTCGATATCCCATCGATCCGAATGGTGCCAGCCGACAGGACAGTACCGCCGCTGTAGGTGCTCCTACGCGAAAGAGCTAGCGTGCCTGTACCATTCTGCCGAAGAACGCCACTTCCGGAGATTAGGCCATCGAAACGATAAGTGTCGGACCAGTTGAATGCGAATGTGCCGTTGTTCCGGATATCGCCGAGTACTGAGCCCGTTGCGCCACCATTGCCAAGCTGCAGCGTGCCGGCGGAAATGACGGTGCCGCCGGAATAGGTGTTGGCCCCAGTGAGCGTAAGCGTGCCAGTGCCCGTCTTGATGATTCCTCCAGTACCGGTAACAGCACCCGCGAACGTGCCATTGGAATTGGTACCGCCGGTGGTCAGGGTGGCCGAACCGAGCAGTACTTTCGGTTGCGTGCCGCTGATGGAACCGCCAGTGAGGCTTCCGATCGTCTGATTGAAGTTGTTGAGATTGAGCGTCGCGTTGCCGAGCAACAAAAAATCGGAGTTAGGTGAAAAGGCACTGGTCGCGCCAGCCCGAAGTTCCGCAAACGGCGATGACGGCGCAAAGAAAAAATCGGCGTTGCCGGAAATCGTGGTCGGGCCGGAATAGGTTGTCGATCCACTCAGGATCAATGTCTCGCGACCGCCGAACATGGTCAGAGCGCCGGATCCTGAAATCGTTCCGGAAAATGTTCGAGTGGCGGGGCTGGTGCTGCCAAACAACGCGAGACCACCGCTGTTCACAATCGTGCCGGCTCCGGAAATATTCTGGAAATCAGCTTCGGTATTTCCCGGCACCACGAAGGTAGATCCGGAGCTCATTGCCAGAAGGGAGTTAGTGGAGCCGAATAGTCCAAAGTTGAGGCCATGGCTCGGTCCGCCTGCCATCAAGGTGCCGGCAGTCAGCGTCGTATTGCCCGTATATTCGTGGACAATGTTAAGTGTAGCGATTCCGGACGTACCGATTCCGATCCCGGCGTCGCCACGCACAATTACCTGGGCGCCGGTGGTTCTGAAATCGATCGAGACCGGCTTTGTTATGCTCAAATCGCTCAATAGCGTCAGCTTGCCGGCCAAATTATCCGCGAACAAAATATTGTTGGTGGAATCGGCACTGCCATTTGTCGCGGCGATCGCCGCGCGCAGTGAGCCTGTGCCGGAATCGTTCGTGTTGGTCACCACGATGTCGAGCGCGGCGGCCATTTGCGGGAAGAGCGGGAACCCACCTAGCGCGCTCGTAACCAACAGCGCATGGCGAAGCGAAAGGCGCCTCATCAATACGAGCTTGCCCGTGCCGTGCTCCACCGAACTCATGCCCGCCCCTAATCTCGCCGCGCCCTTTCGGGCCCCATTGCGGCGCTTCCCCAGCCTCGCGCACCCAATCCTCTTCGCCGTCGACCTCGGCAGGTTGCGCTTTCTCAGTTCGCTTTACCGGAGGTTTTCGGATCATCGCAACAGGCGCGCAGGTGCAACTCGCCGAAAATCAATGGGTTGTGGTGTCACAGCAACATTATTGCGCGCGTAAGTTGTGAAAGACGGCACGCTTGGAATCTTCTCCAAAAAGTTGCAGAGGCTCCGAGCAGGCTTCCCCGCGTCGACCCACTATCGACAGCCGGGAACCACAGCTCCGTTCGCTAGCAAATCGGTCAAACTGCTTATTGCACAGCACGCGGCAAACAACCGGCTGGGCGTTTTCCCAGCCATGATCGTAGTCGCGGCCCTGGCGCTGATCGCCGAATTGCTGCTGACCATGATCGAGGACCGGTTGCTGACCGGGCGCCCGGAGACTACCGTCAACGAATGATTGCAGAGATCATGTCCTGATTTTAGGAGACGATCATGACGGAGCAAGGGTCGGCGAAGAAGAACAAGGCGCCGACCACCCAGTGGGAGTATGAAACCCTGCTGATCGGCAATGACAAGCTCGCGCTTTCGCCGGCGCTGGCGCGGGTCGCGATGGCCGGTCCGCGGCCCTGGCCCGGCACTCCATTCGAGGATGCCTTGAATGAGCTCGGTCGTGCGGGATGGGAGCTGGTCGGGATTGCCCAGACAGCAGGCAGCGCGCAGACGCTTGCCGTCTTCAAGCGGCCGCTCGGTTAGGGCTGCCTCGTGCCCCGAACACAGCGCAGCGTGGAGTTCTTGGCGGAGCGGCGCGCTGCAGAGCCCGGGCCGTAACGAAGCGCTCCCTTTGGAACGGTCCCGGCTCAGCGGAGCGGCATAAGCATGCGCACCGCGTCCGGAACACATCGGCCCCCGATTGTGTCGTCGCTGCCCGTGGCGACGAAACAATTCTCCCGGCGACGAAACCATTTTGCGCTTTTGAAGCAAACGTCCGGAAACCTGCCCCGCGTACTCATTTCGTTAACGAGGCGCCGGAAAGGCGCATTGAGTTGGCGCTCAAACAGACGAAAAACAGGGGACTACCATGCTGAATCCGTTCAAGCTGAACACCCGCCGTGCCGCCGTCGCGCTGGGCGCGCTGGCCGTTGGCGTTGTTGCATTTTCCGCGGCCGCGGGCGCGGCCCCGCTGCAGCTGTTTCCCTTCATCATGACCCCGCCGGTGCAGGCCGCGCCGCAGTTGCAGGCCCCACCGCAGGCCGACGAAGACGGCGTCGCGATCGAGTTGCCGGCGCGCCTGAAGCGCCAGGTCGTCAACTACTCAACCCGCGAAGCGCCCGGCACCATCGTCATCGATACGCCGAACACCTATCTCTACCTCGTGATGGGCAACGGACAGGCGATGCGCTACGGCATCGGCGTCGGCCGCGACGGCTTCACCTGGGCGGGCACCCAGTCGATCACCAAGAAGGCGGAATGGCCAGATTGGACCCCGCCACCGGAAATGATCGCGCGCCAGCCCTATCTGCCGCGCCAGATGGCCGGCGGCCCCGGCAATCCGCTCGGCGCCCGCGCCATGTATCTCGGCGGCACCATCTATCGCATCCACGGCACCAACGCCCCCGGCACCATCGGCACCCGCGTCTCGTCCGGTTGCATCCGCCTCACCAACGAAGACGTCGCCGATCTCTATTCCCGGGTGAATGTCGGCACCAAGGTGGTCGTGCTGCCGCAAGAGCGCCGCGCCGATCTCGGTCACGTCGTCCGCTGAAATTACGATACCAAAGCACCAGACGGCTCCGGCATTCGCCGGGGCCGTTTTCGTTTGTAGCAACCATTAAAGCGACGCCCTTTCGCCCTTGAGCATGACGCCGTGCTCGCGGCCGTCAAGGCGTGGCCTGGGAGCGCGGAGTTTGAGGTGAGGCCGACGCGACGGCCATCCTTGACGGCCACTGCGCGCGGCGTCCTTTGAGGGACAGGTCGGGACGAAGAAACGGTGCTGCGGTCGAACAAAGAAACTTAAAAGATCATGCCGTCGCGGGCACCTCGTTGCGTTGCGGCGTCTGCTTTTGCCAAGCTGTCCCGCGCGCCACCACGGTGTTGACGAAGATGAGCAGCTTCCTGGCACAGGCGACGAGCGCGCGCTTGTGCTCCTTTCCGGCGGCGATCAGCCGTTTGTAGAGCTC
>NZ_DASYMN010000394.1:0-4705 GCF_036009065.1 Bradyrhizobium sp.
GGCCTCGGCGCCGCCATCGACTACGTCAATTCGATCGGCAAGGAGCGCATCGCCGCGCACGAGCACGATCTTCTGACCTACGCCCAGGACCGCCTGCGCGAGATCAATTCGCTGCGGCTGATCGGCACGGCGCGCGGCAGGGGGCCGGTGATTTCCTTCGAGATGAAGGGCGCGCATCCCCACGATGTCGCGACCGTGATCGACCGCCAGGGCATCGCAGTGCGCGCCGGCACCCATTGCGTGATGCCGCTTCTGGAGCGATTCAACGTCACGGCGACGTGCCGGGCCTCGTTTGGCATGTATAATACCCGCGAAGAAGTCGACCATCTGGCACAGGCGCTGATCAAGGCGCGGGAGCTGTTTTCATGACCGACACCGTGGAAGCCACCAAACCGAATATGGAGACCGTCTCGGCGCTCCCGCCCGAGGAGACCGAGCGTCTCGGCGGCGAGATCGTCGCCGCGCTGAAAACCGTGTTCGATCCGGAAATCCCGGCCGACATCTATGAACTCGGGCTGATCTACAAGGTCGACATCAAGGACGACCGCACCGTCGACGTCGAGATGACGCTGACGACGCCGAATTGTCCGGCGGCGGCCGAAATGCCGCAGATGGTGGAGAATGCGGTTGCCAGCGTGCCCGGCGTCGGCGTGGTCAATGTCAATATCGTGTGGGAGCCGGCCTGGACGCCGGACCGCATGACCGACGAGGCGCGCCTCGTGCTGAATATGTGGTGAGGCGTTAGAAGATTAGAGGATCAGGGTTTAAGCTGCTCACGCGAAATTAGCCGGGATTGACGTCCCGCGAGGACTGAATAGATGACTGAGATGACACCAACCTCCACCACGCCCGCCAAGCCAAAACCGCGGCCCCGTCCGCAGGTGATGAAGCTGACCGAAGCCGCCGCGGCGCGGATTACGGAACTGACCAAACGCGCGGACTCCGAGATCGTCGGACTGCGCGTCGGCATCAAGAACGGCGGCTGCGCCGGACAGTCCTACACGGTCGAATATGCCCACGACGTGAAGGCGACCGACGAGGTGGTCGAGGACAAGGGCGTCAAGATCCTGGTCGATCCCAAGGCGGTGCTGTTTCTGCTCGGCACCGAGATGGATTACAAGTCCGACAAGATGCAGTCGCAGTTCATCTTCAACAACCCGAACCAGACCGGCGCCTGCGGCTGCGGCGAGTCGGTGCAGCTGACGGCCGCGAAGCTTGAGGGCTGACGTCGCGCGCCTCGCCGTCATTGCGAGGAGCGTAGCGACGAAGCAATCCAGTCTTGCTTGGCTGCCTCTGGATTGCTTCGCTTCGCTCGCAATGACGAGCAACCATGGACCGCGATTTCCTGATCGACCTGTTTGCCGATTTTGGGCCGGTGACCATCCGCCGGATGTTCTCAGGCTTCGGCATTTCCGCTGATGGCACCAACTTCGCGCTGGCATTGCGCGGCGGTCTGTATCTGCGCGCCGACGCCGAAACCATTCCCCGCTTCGAGGCCGAGGGCTCAAAACCGTTTCAATACCAGACCCGGACCAAGACCGTCACGGTCGCTTCCTACTGGCAATTGCCGGAGCGGCTGTACGACGATCCGGAGGAACTGACGGGTTGGGCGAAGGCAGCGCTGGCCGCCGCGCAGCGCGCGGCGTTGAAGAAGGGGAGCAAGGCGAAGAAGGTGGCGAAGAGGGCCGTCAGGAAGAAGGGCGCCAAGAAAAAGAAAACGTCATCCTGAGGAGCCGCGCCCTTGGGCGGCGTCTCGAAGGATGGCGGCATGCACCTGTGGCCGCATCCTTCGAGGCGCGCCGAAGATGGCGCGCACCTCAGAGTTTGTGAATCTATTCGAATTTCGACGTTCCTGCGGGTCCTAAGTCTTTGATTTGACTCATGTCGGAAAACGCAAAAATCAATAGATTCACAAGCTCTCAGGATGACGGTTCAGCATTGAAGAATCGCCTCACGCCACCTGGCTGTGAATCTCGGTCGCATATTCCGGATCGGCTTCGCAGATGACGCGGTTGCGGCCGCTGCGCTTGGCGGCGTAGAGGCAGGCGTCGGCGCGCTCGATCAGGGAATCGGTGTCGTCGCCCGGCTGCAGCATCGACACGCCGATCGAGATGGTGACGCGGCCGAGAATTTCGCCGGTGGATTTCTTCTTCAGTTCCTTGGACATCACGGCGCGGCGGATGTGGTCGGCCACCGTCAGCGCCTGGCGCAGCGCGGTTGCCGGGAGCACCACCGCGAATTCCTCGCCGCCGTAGCGGGCGGTGATGTCCTGACCCTTGATGGTCTGTTTCAACGACATCCCGACCAGCCGCAGCACCTGGTCGCCGGTGAGATGGCCGTAATTGTCGTTGAACGATTTGAAGTGATCGATGTCGAGCATCAGCAGCGACAGCGGTTCTCCGCCTGCTGCGGCGCTCTGCACGGCAGCGGCGATGGCGCGGTCGAAATACTTGCGGTTGCCGAGGCTGGTCAGGGGGTCGGTCAGGGTTTCGGCGCGGATCGCCTCCAGGCTTTGCTGCAGGTTGGAAATTTCCTGCTTCGACAGGCTCAATCGGTCTTCCAGAGCCTTGTTGGTGTCGCGCATCTCGCGCGTGGAAACCACAAGCTGCTCGACCACCGCCTTGACCTGATCGCGGTTCTTCGCCACCGACAATCGCTGCGTCGCGCCGCTCAGACTATCGTCATAGCTCGCCGACATGCCGAGCGCGTCGGTGATGAGGCTCATCACGTCGTCGATTTCGTTGATCACCCGCGCGCCGACCTTGTCGATGCGGTCGGTGGTTTTGATCTGGGAGAGGTAGGTGTCGTAGATCTGGTCGAGGTCCGCCTCGGTCAGCTTGCCGTTGCGCGTCAGGGTCTCGTTGATGATGTTGTTGAGCGGGGCGTTGTAGCCGGTGGCGTAGACGTACCAGATCTCGTAATTGCGCGGCACCGCGGTCTGCCGCAGCGACCTGATCTGACCAAGCGCGACTTCCGCGAACGCCATCGAGCGTTCATGTTCATCCAGAACCTTGATCACTGATCGCATCCCCAATCCGGGCATCCTGCCCGTCGTCTTGCCGGCAATAGTTAAAATTATCGCGGTCAAGTTAACGGACGAGAATGAACGACCAGTAAACGGGTTCCGGCAGGACCTTGACGATCAAGGTCTCGCGGCAATCAGACGCGGGCGCGGACCGGGCGCAGCAGAAACGCCGGCAAATGCGAGTGATCGGCGGGCTCTGATGCCGCTTCGCGCGGTGCGCGGGGAGCTTCGGCGCGGCCGATAGACGGGGTCCGCGACGGCGGCGGTGCGACCGGCGCTGTGAATGCGGCGGGAGCCTGCGGCTGCGGCTGGGAGCTGTTGCGGTCGCCGCCACCCGAGCGCCGAGGTCCGCGCTCACGGCGCGGCTTGCGGCCCTCGCCGGAGCCTTCGCGAGGCGTATGGCCTTCGCGGGGCGTGCCAAAATTCGCTTCACGGTTGCCGTTCCGGCGTCTCGGCTCGCGCACATGCCCGCCGTCACGGACCGGCGCTTCGGTCGCTTCCGACGGTTCGCTGAGTGCAACGCTGATTTCCGCCTTGGGAATGCTCTGGCCGATCAGCTTTTCGATCGCCGCCATCGACTTGAAGTCGAGCGGGCTAACCATGGTGATCGCGGTGCCGGCGCGTCCGGCCCGGCCGGTGCGGCCGATGCGGTGGACATAGTCGTCGGCGTGATGGGGGACGTCGAAATTGAAGACGTGGCTGGTAATGGGGATATCGAGACCGCGGGCGGCGACATCGGAGGCGACCAGCAGCGGCAGTTCGCCCTTGCGGAACTGATCGAGCGCGGCGGTGCGGGCCGACTGGTCCATGTCGCCATGCAAGGCGCCGACGCTGAAACCGTGCTTGAGCAGCGATTTGTAGAGCAAGGCGACTTCGCGCTTGCGGTTGCAGAAGATGATCGCGTTCTGAAGATCGGTGGCGTCGCGGAGCAGGCGGCGCAGCGTGTCGCGCTTCTCATGCGGCTCGCGGCCGACGCTGACCTGGAACTGGGACACGCCCGCGGCGGTGGTCGCCGGCTTGGAGACTTCGATCTTCTCAGGGTTGTGCAGGAAGGTTTCGGTGATCCGGCGGATTTCCGGGGGCATGGTCGCGGTGAAGAACAGCGTCTGCCGCGTAAAGGGAATCATCTTGCAGATGCGCTCGATATCCGGAATGAAGCCCATATCCAGCATGCGGTCGGCTTCGTCGATCACCAAGAGTTCCACGCCGGTGAGCAGCAGGCCGCCGCGTTCGGTGTGATCGAGCAGGCGGCCCGGAGTGGCGATCAGCACGTCGACGCCGCGCGTCAGCTTGGTGTCCTGGTCGCCGAACGAAACCCCGCCGATGATGAGCGCGACATTGAGCTTCTGGCCGGCGCCGTATTTGTCGAAATTCTCCTTCACCTGGGCGGCGAGTTCGCGCGTCGGTTCCAGGATCAGCGTGCGCGGCATCCGCGCCCGGGCCCGGCCCTTTTCCAGCATGGTCAGCATCGGGAGCACGAAGGCGGCGGTCTTGCCGGTGCCGGTCTGGGCGATGCCGAGAACGTCCCGGCGGGCCAGAACGTGGGGGATCGCTTGTTCCTGGATCGGGGTGGGCGTGGTGTAACCGGTGGCCGCGACAGCGGCGAGCACCTTTTCGGACAAGCCGAGATGGGAAAAAGACATTGAGCCTCTACAAGAATCCGCCGTTTGGAATCTCGGA
>NZ_DASYMN010000395.1:0-2105 GCF_036009065.1 Bradyrhizobium sp.
TCCATGAGCACCGTGCCGACCCCGCGCGCGAGCGCCTACCTCAAGCGCCGCATGCTGGCCACGCGCCTCGCCGCGCTCGCCGAACGCTATGTCCGCGAGCTGGAAGAAACGCCTGCCATCGATCTCGACAAGCTTGGGCAGGCGCTGGAGCTGTGGAAGATGGCGCGGCTTGCCACGATGAGCCGCACGGCGCGGCGGACGGAGGCGGTGATGTGGGGCGAGCCGATGCGCCCGATTGCCGAATTGTGCGCGGCCGGCGTCGATCTCCACCGCGCGCCACGCGACGCTGTCGAGGATTTCGTCGCGCATCGCGTGACGCCGCCCGAGCATGAGAGGCCGCCGCGCTCACGCGGCCGCGGGAATGCGCGGTATTTCACGCGGAAGCAGCGTCATCAAAGGATGATGGAGGGGGAGTGAGGCAGGCGAGGCATGCGTCTTCATGCCGGACCGCTACAGGTGCAATGGAGCATCTGCTGCGATGAACTTACTTCGGCTTTGCCGGGACGAATGTCACAAAGCCATCCCGGTTCGGCATACGTATCTTCGGCAGTGTCTGGGCATTCATCGTGTCGTTCTCTCCGATGATGCCATTGAGCTGCAGGATATAGCCGGTCACTGCGTAGAGTTCGTCATTGGTCAGCATTTTCGATTCGTTGTAAGGCATTGCCCGCCGAACGTAATCGAAAATTGTCGTGGCATAAGGCCAGAAGCTCCCGACGGTCTTCATGGCAGGTTTGTCTCCGGCAAGCGACCCAATCCCGCCAACCAGTGCGTCGTTCGGTTTGCCGGCTCCCTTTTCGCCGTGACAGGCGAGGCACATCGAGGCGTAGACTGCTTCACCCTGCTTTGGCGTCCCGCTGCCGGGCGGCAGACCGGCGCCGTCGGGACTTACGCTGATGTCCCACGGGGCGACTTCCTCGGGAGTTATGAGCTTCCCGAGGTTCGGGCTGTCCGCCAACGCCGCAGATGAAAACAAGCCAAGTGCGCAAGCGGCGGCCACAGCAGCGTTATGCGTAGACATGCTTCACCTCTCCCTTCTCGGACACGCCCCAGGTCGTGACCGCATTGGAGTGGTAGATCGTCCTGCTTCCACGATCGGCGATCATTTTCTCGCGCGTTGGCTGGACGTAGCCTATGTCGTCGGTCGCGCGGCTTTGCAGGACAGCGGGGCCGCCGTTCCAGCGCCACGCCATGCGGAAACGCGTCAACGCCTTCGACAGCACCGGCTCTTGCAGAGCTGCCGGCGCCCAACTCTTGCCGCCGTCAGCCGAGATTTCGACCTTGGCGATCTTGCCATAACCCGACCAGGCAAGGCCTGTGATCTCGTAGATGCCCGGCTCCTTCATGGTGAGTCCCGGCGATGGACGCGTAATCACCGACTTGCCTTCCTGCGGAAAAACAAATTGGAGGGATTTGCCGTCTGCCATCGTGATCGTGTATTTCGACGTCTCGTCCTTGGTCATGGTGGGGCCTTCGGTCAGCTTGATGCGCCGCAGCCATTTCACGTTCATGTTGCCTTCGTATCCCGGAAGCAGCAGCCGCATGGGATAGCCGTTCGCCGGCCGCACGCGCTCGCCGTTCTGGTAAAACGCAATCAGCGCATCCTGCATGATCTCGGCGAGCGGCAGACTACGGCTCATGCCGGCGGAATCAGCACCTTCCGCCAGAATCCACTTCGCCGTCGGATCGACGCCAGCTTCCTGCAGCAGGACGGCGAGCTTAACGCCGGTCCACTCGGCGCAAGAGACTTGACCCTGAAGCTGCTGAACTCCGACTTGCGCGGGCTCCTTCTGATAAAGCAATTGGCCATTGCCGCCGCATTCGACAAAGGCGATCCGTGACTCCATCGGATACCGCGTCAGCTCATCGAGCGTGAAGAGAAGCGGGCGCTTGACCAGGCCGTGGATCACCAGCCGGTGAACATCCGGGTCGATGTCGGGAATCCCGCTGTGGTGACGCTCGAAATGCAGGCCGTTCGGCGTGATCATCCCATTGAGCAGATGATGGGGTGTTCGCGACGTGCCGGTGCCGGTGGTGCCCGGGGCCGTCGTGAAGGTTCGCACCACCTTGCTTTCGTATCCGGACGGCTGCCCATAGGGGACGAA
>NZ_DASYMN010000396.1:0-1723 GCF_036009065.1 Bradyrhizobium sp.
TTGATCATTAAGGGCCTAGTTTGACTGTGTCAAAAACTGGCAGAAAGTCAATGTTATCAATGGGTTATTGGAGCACATGATCTGCAAGAAAACCTAGCAATTTCAATGTGTTAGGCAAAAACCGACATAGTCAAACTAGAGAGATAATGAATAGCACGAATTTCTGCCATATTCAGCGACCGCGTACGTAGTGGGCGGGGCTACGGCGTTCACACAATCGACTTGCGGCGGTGGCCTGGCTCTGATTCGCTAGGGCCAATGTGGATTTGGGTGGAGCTTTGTTGGGCAGTCGAGAAGGTGCGCTGGGTGGTTTTGGCGATGTCCGTCGCGCCGCTGTGGGAACGCGGCTGGTGGAACGGGTGATGGAAACCGGATCGCTGGTGATCCGCAAGCTCGGCTGCAACCGCGCGGGTGAGATCGCGATCCACCGGTTCCTGTCGGCGCCCTCGGTGACGTGCGGCGAGATGGTCGCAACGCTTGCGGCCCGCACGGCAGCGGCGTGCACGGGACGGCGGATCGTGGCGGCGCAAGACACGACGGAGATCAACTTCGCTGGCCGCGAGGAGCGTCGCCGCGGCTTGGGCCCAGCGGGCGACGGCGTGTCTGCCGGGTTCTTCCTGCATCCGGTGATCGCCATCGACAGCGACACGGAAGCTGTGCTGGGTCTGCTGGACGCGAGGATCTGGACCCGCACGGACGAGTTCGTCGCCGTGCCGGCGCGGGCACGCGCCCTGGAGGACAAGGAAAGCATGCGCTGGCTGGACGGTGCCGTGCAGGCCGGGACGCATCTGGCCCAGGCGGCCTCGGTGGTGGTCGTGGCGGATCGTGAAAGCGACATCTATGCGGGCTTCGCGCGGCGTCCGGCATCGGTCGACCTGATCGTTCGGGCCGCGCAGGATCGTGCGCTGCACGGCGGAGCGCGTTTGTTCGCTGCAGCAGCGGGATGGCCGGAGCTGGCACGCACCGAGGTTTGTGTTGCGCCGTCGCGCACCGGCGTTCGCGGCCGGGTCGCGACGGTGGCCCTGCGTGCCGGGCCGGTGGTGATCTGCCGCCCGCGCCATGGCCGTGATCCCGGTGCGCCGCCGCAGCTCAAGCTGACGATGATCGAGGCCCGGGAGGTGGACGGCCCCGGCGACGGCCAGACGCTGCTGTGGCGGCTGCTGACTACGCTCGATGTCGCCGACGCCGCAGGGGCTGCGGACATTGTGCGCCTGTATCGGCTGAGGTGGCGGATGGAGGAGATTTTCCGATCATTGAAGGTCGACGGCATGCGGCTGGAAGACACCCAGGTGCAGGACGCCGGACGGTTGTTCAAGCTGGCTTTGGTCGGGCTTGCCGCGGCCACCCGGACCATGCAGCTGGTCGATGCGCGCGATGGCAGCCCGCGACCGGCAACGGACGTCATCGACGCATCGGTGTTGCCCGCCGCTGAAGCCATCGCCCCGACCCTCGAAGGCAGGACAGCGCGCCAGCAGAACCCGCATCTGCTCCATTCTCTCGCCTGGCTGTCCTGGATCATTGCGCGGCTCGGCGGATGGAACTGCTACTACAAGCCACCCGGACCCAAAACCATGCGTGCCGGATGGGTGCAATTCGCCGCCATGGCCGCCGGCTTCGCCCTCGCCGCCCAGTCAAATGTGTGAACCCCGTAGCTTACAAAGGGGGTGGGTTGAGCAGTTACACCCCCGTTTAGCAAATTCGGGCTTTTCGGGTTTTTGTAGAA
>NZ_DASYMN010000397.1:0-1703 GCF_036009065.1 Bradyrhizobium sp.
TGTTTAGACCGGGGACATGGCCGACACCTGTTCGGAGACATGACCGACACTTTTTCCGCTCGTCAAGTCGATGGTGGCGACCTGGTGAGCGGCAAAGAAAACTCCGTATTTGCCGTCGTCCGATGCAGGCCTGATGGCCAGACGCTCACCACAGAATGCCTGCGGGACTTTCCAGAGCCTGCCCTTGAAGCTGATGTAGGCCTTGGTCGCAGGTACGCTGCGTACGATCTCGTCGCTGTCGTATTCGGGTTCTGGGAGACGCTTGGGCATCGGCCGCTGGCTTGGCCGGTAGCGACTGGCCGGCACCTGCTGGTTGAGTGCTTCATGCGGCCGCTCGAAGTTGTAGACTTCGCGCCAGGCATCGAAGGCGCGTTGGGTCTCGGCGAGATCGCGAAAGCGGCGCAGCGCGAACACCTCGGCATTGAGCGTGCGATGGAAGCGCTCGTTCTTGCCACGGCTCTGCGGGTGGTACGGGCGACTGTGGATGACGCCGATGCCGAGCTTGAGCAGCCATACCTCGAACCGTGTCCAGCGCTCGCCCGAAGGGTCTCCCCAAGGGGTGCCGTTGTCGACGAAGAATGCCTCCGGCAGGCCGTAATGGCGAAAGGTCAGTTCCAGCCGCTCACGCACGGTCTCGCCGCGCTGATCGGCACAGGCCTGCAGGCACAGATCATAGCGCGAATGATCATCCACCACCGTCAGCGGATGGCATTGCGCATCGTTGCCAAGCCGCACCCAGCCCTTGAAGTCCATCTGCCATAACAGGTTCGGTGCCGGCATCTCGAAGCGCTGGCTTGCTGCAGCGCCCCCCAAAGGGGCCTTAACACGGCCCGACCGGCGCAGGATCTGATGCACCGTCGAAACCGCCGGCGAACTGGCACCTTCGCGTTCCAGGCACCGTGCAATCTTGCGAGCACCCCATGCCGGATGGGCATCGCGCACCGCAAGAACGCGCTGTTCGATCGCGCCGTCCGTTCGTTGCGGGCTCGAATGCGGACGGCGCGATCGGTCTGCGACGTTCTGATCAGCCTGCCATCGGCCCAGCCATTTATACCCCGTCTCAGGGTGAATACCGAACCGCCGGCACAGCTCCCGCCGGTTCGCCCCTTCCTGCATCGCAAGCATTACAAACTCTCGCCGCTGATCCACAACCGACACCTCGTGCCACGGCATGGCTGGCCTCCCGAATCGCCAAATCCATGCACTATGTGATGTGTCGGCTATGTCTCCGAACACCTGTCGGTGATGTCCCCGGTCTAAACATCAAGCCCGGCAATGACGGGAGAACGTGTCCCGGGTTTTCTATTGATTGATCTCGGGCTCGACCAGGCTGGCGAGATTTCGCAACGACTGCTGCCAGCCGAGATAGCACGCTTCCACCGGAATGGCGTCGGGAATGCCCTCCTGCACGACGTTGATCTCGGTGCCGACGGAGACTTGCCTGAGCGTCACCGTCACCTGCATTTCGCCCGGCAAATTGGGATCGTCGAATTTGTCGGTGTAGCGCACGCGTTCGCCCGGCACGAGCTCCAGATATTCTCCGCCGAACGAATGGCTCGAACCGGTCGTGAAATTCCGGAACGACATTTTGTGAGTGCCGCCGACTTTCGCGTCGAGGTGATGCACGGTGCAAGCAAAGCCGTTGGGCGGCAGCCACTTCGCCACGGCGTCCGCCTCGATGAAGGCGCGATAGACCTTATCGG
>NZ_DASYMN010000398.1:0-4771 GCF_036009065.1 Bradyrhizobium sp.
CGATGACGCGGTGGTCGTAGGACAGCGCGAGATACATCATCGGCCTTATCTCGACCTTCCCGCTAATGGCGATCGGCCGCTCCTGAATCTTGTGCATGCCTAATATCGCCGACTGCGGTGCATTCAGGATCGGCGTCGACATCAGCGAGCCGTAGATGCCGCCATTGGTGATGGTAAAGGTGCCGCCCTGCATCTCGTCGATCTTGAGCTGGCCGTCGCGGGCGCGCCTGCCGAAATCGGCGATGCTCTTCTCGATTGCGGCGATCGACTTATGGTCGCAGTCGCGCACCACCGGCACCACCAGGCCCTTGTCGGTGCCCACGGCGACGCCGATGTGATAATAATTCTTGTAGATCAGGTCGGTGCCGTCGATCTCGGCGTTCACGGCCGGGATATCCTTCAGCGCCTGCACGCAGGCCTTGGTGAAGAAGCCCATGAATCCCAGTTTGCTGCCGTGCTTCTTCTCGAACACGTCCTTGTATTGCGCGCGCATCGCCATGATGTGGCTCATGTCGACCTCGTTGAAGGTCGTGAGCATGGCGGCGGTGTTCTGAACCTCCTTGAGCCGGCGCGCGATGGTCTGGCGCAACCGGGTCATTTTCACGCGCTCCTCGCGCGAGGCGTCGTCGGCCGGCGAGGGCGCGCGTACCTGCACCGCGGCGGCGGACTGGTTGACCGGCGTCGGCGCCGACGCCGCCTTCTCGATGGCGGCCAGCATGTCGCCCTTGGTGACGCGGCCGTCCTTGCCGGAGCCCGGCACCGTGGCGGCGTCGATGCCGCTCTCGGCGGAGATTTTTCGCACGGATGGCGCTAGCGGTGCATCGGCCGGCGGGGCCTTCTGGACCGGTGCAGCCGCGGCAGCGGCGGGCGCAGCCGGCGCGGCGGGTTTGGCAGGCGCGTCGGCCTTGGCGGGTGCTGCCGCGGGCTTGGCGGCTGCGGCGCCATCATTGATCTGCCCGAGCAACGCGCCGACCGCGACGGTCTCGCCGTCCTTGGCGACGATCTCGCCCAGCGTGCCGGCCGAAGGTGCAGGGACTTCGATGGTGACCTTGTCGGTCTCAAGTTCGACCAGCGGCTCGTCGACCGCGACGGCATCGCCGGCCTTCTTGAACCAACGGCCGATGGTGGCCTCGGTGACGGACTCGCCGAGCGTGGGAACGCGGATTTCAGTCATTGTTTCTTCCTTCTCGCGTCATGGCCGGGCTCGTCCCGGCCATCCACGTCTTTAATCTCACCCCGCCGAAAGACGTGGATGCCCGGGACAGGCCCGGGCATGACGGCTTTCAGGAAACCGTCAGTTCAGCGCCTCATCCAGCAGCGCCTTGAGCTGCGCCAGATGCTTCGACATCAATCCGGTGGCGGTGGCCGCAGACGCCGCGCGTCCGGCGTAGCGCGGACGCTTGTTCGGTGCGTTGATCTGGTTCAGCACCCATTCGAGATAAGGCTCAAGGAAATGCCAAGCGCCCATATTGCGCGGCTCTTCCTGGCACCAGACGATTTCAGCGCCCTTGAACCTGCCGAGTTCCTGCACCAGCGCCTTCAGCGGCACCGGATACAGCTGCTCGACGCGCATGATGTAGATGTCGTCGATGCCGCGCTTCTCGCGTTCCTCATAGAGGTCGTAATAGACCTTGCCCGAGCACAGCACGACGCGCTTGATCTTGCCGTCGGCGACCAGCTTGATCTTTTCGTCCGGCAGCATCTGCGCGTCATCATAGAGCAGGCGATGGAACGTGGTGTCCGCGCCCATCTCGTCGAGCCGCGACACCGCGCGCTTGTGGCGCAGCAGCGACTTCGGCGTCATCATGATCAGCGGCTTGCGAATCTCGCGCTTCAGCTGGCGCCGCAGCACGTGGAACAGATTGGCCGGCGTGGTGGCATAGACCACCTGCATGTTGTCTTCGGCGCACATCTGCAGGAAGCGCTCCAGCCTTGCGGACGAATGCTCCGGCCCCTGCCCCTCATAGCCGTGCGGCAGCATGCAGACCAGGCCCGACATCCGCAGCCACTTGCGTTCGCCCGAGGAGATGAACTGGTCGAACAGCACCTGCGCGCCGTTGGCGAAGTCGCCGAATTGCGCTTCCCAGACCGTCAGCGCGAGCGGCTCGGCCAGCGAATATCCGTACTCGAAGCCAACCACCGCTTCCTCTGACAGCAGCGAGTTGATGACTTCGTAGCGCCCCTGATCGGGCTTGAGATGCTTGAACGGGGTGTAGCGGGTCTCGTCTTCCTGATCGATCAGCACCGAATGCCGCTGCGAGAAGGTACCGCGCTCAGAGTCCTGTCCGGACAGCCGGACATGATGGCCCTCTTCCAAAAGAGTGCAGAAGGCCAGCGCCTCACCGGTCGCCCAGTCGATTCCGACGCCGTTCTCGATCGCCTTGGCGCGATTTTCCAGAAAACGCTGTACCGTGCGATGAACGTGAAATCCGTCGGGCACCTTGGTGATCTTGCGGCCAATATCCCTCAGCGTGGCCACGTCGACGCCTGTGACGCCGCGGCGCGGATCTTCTTCCTGATCGGCGAGCTTCATGCCGGCCCACTTGCCGTCGAGCCAGTCCGCCTTGTTGGGCTTGTAGCCCGAACCCGCTTCAAGCTCGGAGTCGAGCCGCGCGCGCCAGTCCGCCTTGGCCTTTTCGACCTCGCCTTCGCTGATCACGCCATCGGAAATCAGCCGCTTCGCATAGATTTCCAGGGTGCTCGGATGGGTCGCGATCTTCTTGTACATCACCGGCTGGGTGAACGCCGGCTCGTCGCCTTCATTGTGGCCGTGCCTGCGATAGCAGAACATGTCGATCACGACCGGCTTGTGGAATTTCTGCCGGAACTCGATCGCAACCTTGGCGGCGAACACCACCGCTTCCGGATCATCGCCATTGACGTGAAAGATCGGCGCGTCGATCATCTTCGCGACGTCGGACGGATAGGGCGAGGAGCGCGAATAGCGCGGATAGGTGGTGAAGCCGATCTGGTTGTTGACGATGAAATGCAGCGAGCCGCCGGTGCGATAGCCCTTCAGGTCCGACAGGCTGAAACATTCCGCCACCACGCCCTGGCCTGCGAACGCGGCGTCGCCGTGCATCAGCAGCGGCAATACCGAAATGCGCTGGTCCGGCGGATCGCCATGCTGATCTTGCTTGGCGCGCACCTTGCCGAGCACCACCGGATCGACGATTTCCAGATGCGACGGATTGGCGGTGAGCGACAGATGAATCTTGTTGTTGTCGAACTCGCGGTCCGACGAGGTGCCGAGGTGATACTTGACGTCGCCCGAACCTTCGACCGCGTCGGGGTTGGCGGAGCCGCCCTTGAATTCATGGAATAGCGCGCGGTGCGGCTTGCCCATCACTTGCGTCAGCACGTTGAGGCGGCCGCGGTGCGGCATGCCGACAACGATTTCCTTTACGCCGAGACTGCCGCCGCGCTTGATGATCTGCTCCAGCGCCGGGATCAGCGACTCGCCGCCGTCCAGCCCGAAGCGCTTGGTGCCGGTGAATTTCAGGTCGCAGAATTTCTCAAAGCCTTCGGCCTCGATCAGTTTCATCAGGATGGCGCGGCGGCCTTCCGGAGTGAAACTGATCTCCTTGTCGGGGCCTTCGATGCGTTCCTGGATCCACGCCTTTTGCGCGCCGTTCGAGATGTGCATGAACTCGACGCCGAGCGTCTGGCAGTAGGTGCGCTCGCAAATCGCGACGATCTCGCGCAAGCTCGCGTAGTCGAGGCCCAGCACGTGATCGAGGAAAATCTTGCGGTCGAGATCGGCGTCGACAAAACCGTAGGAACGCGGATCGAGCTCCTCGTGATCGCGCGCGGGCTCCAGCCCGAGCGGATCGAGTTTTGCGTGAAAGTGGCCGCGCATGCGGTAGGCGCGGATCAGCATCAAGGCGCGGACCGAATCGCGCGTCGCCTGATGCACGTCGGCAGAACTCGGATCGGCGCCCTTGGCCTGCACCTTGGCGGCGATCTTGCCGCCAACCACTTTTTCGACTTCGGCCCAGTTGCCGTCGAGCGCCGAGGTGAGGTCGTCGCGCGGGCTGAGCGGCCAGTTGTCCCGGCCCCAGGACGGCCCGTCGGCATTTTTCAGGATGTCCGCGGATGGATCTTTCAGGCTCTTAAAGAACGCCTGCCATTCGGGATCGACCGAGGCGGGCTCCTTCTCGTAGCGGGCGTAGAGTTCGTCGATGTAGGTGGCGTTGGCGCCCTGCAGGAAGGAGGAGAGGGCAAATGCGGCATTCGCGTCCTGGCGAGACATGATTGCGTCCTGATGATTTGGCGTTGCTCGGAAAAACGGTCGAAACCGACCGATCCGGCCCGGATTAGCTCGTTGGGGAGCTAATACCCTATTTAAGGCGAATCTTCGCGCCGAAAAGAACCAAGAATTGAATTAAGACTTCAACTTTTCGACAAGGGTCTTTCCGAGCCGAGCCGGCGACGGCGACACCGTGATTCCCGCGGATTCCATGGCCGCGGTCTTGGATGCCGCGTCGCCCTTGCCGCCCGAGATGATGGCCCCGGCGTGGCCCATACGGCGGCCGGGAGGCGCGGTTACCCCTGCGATAAAGCCGACCATCGGCTTACTTCGGCCGCGCTTGGCCTCGTCCTTGATGAACTGGGCGGCGTCCTCCTCGGCCGATCCGCCGATCTCGCCGATCATGACGATCGAAGTCGTCTTTGGATCGGCCAGAAACATCTCCAGCACGTCGATGAATTCGGTGCCCTTGACCGGATCGCCGCCGATGCCGACCGCGGTGGTCTGGCCGAGGCCTTCCTG
>NZ_DASYMN010000399.1:0-16010 GCF_036009065.1 Bradyrhizobium sp.
GCGCGCGCACCAGAACTCGCCCTCGAACATCAAGCCGGTTCCGGCGCTGGATGCAGAGGGCAACCCGGTGCCGATGGTCAGCGTTGCCGAACAGTTGGTGACCATGAGCGGCGACCTTGCCGTCGCGCAGGACTACGAGAACTACCTCAACAACCGCGAAGCCATCAACGCGCTGATGGCGGCGAATCCCGAGTCGGCTTTTACCGCGGGCTGGATTGCAGCTTTTGCTAGGGTGAATGATCTGAAGCTCAACCAGGTGAATGCCAGCGACTTCCTCGGCGGGCTGGCCGGCTGGCTGGATTCGGTGGGCAAGGCCGGGCTGTGGTCCGCCGCCGCGAACGCCACGGTCAAGCGCGGCGCCGACAACAGCGTCATCGTCGAGGTCAAGATCGCGGGCGGAACGGAGGTGCCCGGCGCGCTCTCGGTATTTGCCGACCACATAAACGTTTCCAACAACGCCGGCGGCCAGACCGTGCAGTTCACCGTCGACAGCGGGCTCGGCGCGAGCGGCTATCATTTTCTTGGAGCCGGCGCGACCGGGGGCGACGGCGGCAACGATTTCTGGATCGGGACCAACGCCAGCACGGTCTTCATCGGCAGCGGCGGCCACGACATCCTGACCGGCGGCATATCGAACGACAGCATCGGCGGCGGTGCGGGGTGGGATTTCATCGACGGAAATGGCGGCGAGGACTGGCTCTATGGCCAGGCCGGCGGCGACATCCTGCGCGGCGGGCGCGGTCCCGATTTCCTGTTCGGCGGCCAGGGCGACGACACCTACGCTTTTGCCCGCGGCGACGGCGTCGACGTGGTGCAGGACCACTTCGAGACGCTGGTGCAGGACGCGCAGGGCAGCGGTCCGGCTTCAACTCCCACCTTTAGCATTCAAGCTGTGAATGCGGGCACCGATACGCTGGCGTTCGGCGCCGGCATCGCGGTGTCCGACATTGTGGTGCGGGCCTCCAGCGACAACAAACACCTGGTCGTCGGCGTCAAGGACCCCGCCCATCCCGGCGTTCCATTTGAGCAGCTCGCCGACAGCATCACGCTGCAGAACTGGATCAACGACCCTAACGACCGCATCGAATTGCTGCGCTTTGCCGACGGCACCACGCTGAACATCGCGGCTGCGTTCGCTGCGTACCAAGTGCCGTTCGGCGAGTCGCTGTCGCGCAGCAGCGTCGTGGAAAAATCCGCCATCGGCACCGTGGTCGGGACCGTGACGGGTTTTGATTTCAACTCCAACGCGGCCTTGAGCTATTCACTGCTCAACCCGGATGGCCGCTTTGCCATCAACGCTTCCACCGGTGTGCTCTCGGTCGCCGGCGCGATCAGTTACGACGATACGCATGCCCTGCAGGTCACGGTGCGCGCCGCCGACCAGACCGGCACCGGATTCAACCAGACTTTCACCATCGGCGTGATCGACGTTCCCAACCGCGCCCCGGTGCTGAGCGTGCCGGCGGGCAACATGACCGCAATTGCCGGCCAGCCGCTGCAGGTCTCCTCCTGGTTCAGCGCCACGGACGCCGACAATGACGCGCTGACCTATTACTTCCAGGACGGCACGACGACGCCGGGCAGCGGCCAGTTCGTGCTGAATGGAACGCCGCTCGGGCAGGGCGCAACCTTCGGCGTCAGCGCCGCGCAACTGGCGGGCCTGACATTCGCCGCGGGCGCGGAAGGTCTTGCCGACGATGTGACCATGCAGCTTTCCGACGGCCACGCGGTGTCCGCGGTCGGCGCGTTTCACATCGGCGTCAACCGCGCCCCGGTGCTGAACGCGACGGCGGGCGCGATGACCGCCCTTGCCGGCCAGCCGCTGCAGGTCTCCTCCTGGTTCAACGCCGGCGATGCCGACAACGACGCGCTGACTTACTTCTTCCAGGACGGCACCGCGACGCCGGGCAGCGGCCAGTTCGTGCTGAACGGAACGGCGCTCGGACAGGGCGCAACCTTCGGCGTCAGCGCCGCGCAACTGGCCGGCCTTATCTTCGTTGCAGGGGCGGAAGGTCTGGCCGACGACGTGACCATGCAGCTTTCCGACGGCCGCGCCACGTCAGGGGTCGGCACGTTTCATGTCGGCGTCAACCGCGCCCCGACCGATGCGACGCTGTCGGGCAACACCGTGGCGGAGAATTCCCCGAACGCGACCTATGTCGGCAAGATCACCGGCGTCGATGCCGATGCCGGCTCGGTGCTCACCTATTCGCTGCTCGACGATGCCGGCGGGCGCTTCTGGATCTATCAGGCGAGCGGCGAGATCGTCGTGGTGGATCCGCGGCTGCTCGATTACGAGGCGGCGCGCTCGCACACCGTCACGGTTCGCACCACCGACCAGGCCGGACTCGCTCTCGACAGCAACTGGAGCATCGCCGTCACCAACGTCAACGAGGCGCCGATTGATGCGACGCTGTCAGGCAACAGCGTCAAGGAGAATTCGTCGAATGCCACCTATGTCGGCAAGGTCACCGGCCTTGATCCGGACGCAGGCTCGGTGCTCACCGATTCACTAACAGACGATGCCGGCGGCCGTTTCTGGATCTATCCGGCGACCGGCGAGATCGTGGTGGTCACGCCGCTGCTGCTCGACTACGAGGCCGCGCGCTCGCACAATATTACCGTGCGGATCGCCGACCAGGCCGGGCTGACCCTCGACACCAATTGGAGCATCTCGGTCACCGATGTCGACGAGGCGCCGACCGGGGCGACGTTGTCCGGCAACAGCGTTGCGGAGAATTCGCCGAACGCGACCTATGTCGGCAAGATCACCGGCATCGATCCCGACGCCGGCTCGGTGCTGACCTATTCGCTGCTGGACGATGCCGGCGGGCGCTTCTGGATCTATCAGGCGAGCGGCGACTTCGTGGTGGTCGACCCGCGGCTGCTCGACTACGAGGCGGCGCGCTCGCACACGATCGTGGCGCGGATCGCCGACCAGGCTGGGCACGTGTTCGACAAGGCCTTCACCATCAACCTCACCGACGTCAACGAGGCGCCGACCGGGGCCGTGCTGTCGGGCGGCGTCGTTGCGGAGAATTCGCCTGATGGCGCCGTAGTGGCCACGGTCACCGGCGCCGATCCGGACGCCGCCACGGTGTTCAACTACGCGCTGACCAACAATGCCGGCGGCCGCTTCGCCATCAACGCAGCGACCGGCGTCGTCACCGTCGCCAACGCCGCGCTGCTGGAATATGAAACCGCAACCTCGCACCAGATCAGCGTGCGCAGCACCGACCAAGGCGGGCTGTGGTTCGAGAAGAGCTGGACCATCAATGTCGGCAACGCCAACGAGGCGCCGACGGATGCAAAACTGCTCGGCGGCACGGTGCGGGAGCACGCCGTCAACGGCAGCCATGTCGGCGCCGTGATCGGCGCCGACCCGGATGCGGCAAGCGTTCTCAGCTATTCGCTGACCTCCGACGCCGGCGGCCGTTTCGACATCAACGCCTCGACCGGCGTGGTCGCGGTGAAGAACACGACACTGCTCGACTACGCGACCAAAGTCACCGGCATCGATCCCGACGCCAACACGACGTTCCGCTATTCGCCGAGCTGGAATGCCGCTCGCTGGAGTGAGCGGTCTCCAACCGGAAATCGGCGCATGGCGGCGCGCAGGCGCGTCAGAGCAAGCGAGTGGCGGCGCGCGAAAGGCGCGACTGCCAGCATGGCTTGTATTCGGAAAAGGTTCGCGTAATCAGTGGTACTGAAACGCGTAATCCAAAAATCTACACGTCATTCATGTAGATGCGCGGAACCCGCGAAAGTTTCATGAAACGGAACTCAATTATAGGTTGCTTACGGTAAGAAATTCTGCAAAGCAACTTGCCGAATTAAAAATGCCGGTCTTGTAACGACGGATCGGCCGGGGACGGGAAACGGGGGAGTGGGACTTCCGCAAAACATCAATACCGGACTGTCTGTACTGGCGGTCACGCCCTGCGACGCAGGCGTGAAAGGCGGTGTGATTTGGGGTCAATCAACTTGATGTATGTCGATGCAGATGCAAATTCACGACGTGGCGGCGCCAGCATGACGGCAGGTCTCGTCCTAATCGCGGCTGGACAGCTTTGTTGTGGGAACGGTCATGGCGGATGAAGACAAGCCCAAGATAATTCTTGTTACGCCGACTAAGAAGGTTGACGCTCGGACGCAACCGTCTCCACTCCCGAAGTCGGCTCCGTTACGGACCGAGGAAGAGCTTAGAGCGCTCGCGCTTCGAATAGCCGAAAATTCAGAATTGATGCAGCGCTTTCACTCGGTCGTTGGGTCAAATGACGAACATTGCACCGGGCGCGTTATGCATGAAATCCAGGAATATGCGCAAAGTCTCGATCCCAGCGTTACCATTAGCGAAGGAACGCGCCTAGCTCTCGCTTTGCTGAACTCGCTCGGCCCTGTGAAGGATGAGAGCAATGGCAGATCGGCCGTAACGGAGGCAGCGGTGGCAGACCAGGACAAGCCCAAGCCGAAAATAATTCTTGGCGGCCATACCAAGAGTGCCCCCACGCGAGATTCGAAAGAACTGCCGAAGCCGAAGCCAATAAGGACTCAGGAAGAACTTACGCCGCTGGCATCACGTATCATGGAAAATGCCGCACTTGTGCAGCGGTTTCACGCGGTTATGGGTTCCGGCGATAAGAGTTCAGGGTGGGATGTGATGGAGGAAATCACGAGATATGCTCAAAGCCTTGATCCGAGTATTACTCCTTCCGACGGAACAACAATAGCCCTTATCCTAATGAAAATCGTTGGTCATCCTAAGGGAGAAATCGATGGCTGACCCGTCGACATATGCGTTTCGCGATCTCGTAACCAGCGGTGATCGTTCCCGGATATTGTATGTCGATTCGGTTACACTGATTAATTTCGATCGAATCGGTAAACTTGATACGCTTCTTGACGCGAACAGAATAGTCGTTATCACGCCGGAAGTTCGGCAAGAAGCCGCTCTGGATGGCTTAACCTCAACCAATCCGGGCGCCCCCGAGTCAGCATCACGGATCGCCTTATGGATTCAATCGCAGGAAGTTTTGGGCCATGCTCAAGTCATAGCGTTTGATCCTGGTCGACCGCGATACACTGGGCCGGGCGCCGGCGATCAGTCAATACGTGACGACGTTAGGTATCTGGGAGGAAATGGCCAGGCGATCATTGTTTCCGATGATAAGGATCTTGCAACGAAATCTCTCATTGGAAGCGACCAGCCCGTACTTACCGGGAACTATTATCTTAACGGTCTTCTGGTTGGTGGCGGCATCACGCCTAGTGATTATTTTCAGGTCACGAAGGCAGGAACAGAAACTGGGTTTAGCCAAAAACTTATGCCCAACGATTCCGATTCTATTATTAGAGATAACGTCGAATATGAAATGGTCATCGATGGTGTTACGCGAGGCACTTATCGTTACACAGCCGTCGGAATGTCCAAAATCGTACGCGATGGCGAGCCCATTGAGATTGCGCCATACGAAAAGGGCGGCTTCCGTGATGGAGCACTTCTGAAGGTAACCGATGGGTCTGACGGCGGTCACATCGATACTCTTTTCGACACGGCAAATCTGCAACCATGGTTCACGAATGCTCTCGCGTATGATCCACAGGATCATCTTAGGGGTAGGGATACCCTCAACGACGACGGGACTTCCACGAAATCCGTTTTCGATACGGGCACCGAGCCTTGGTCATCACAAACCTCCGCTTTCGACGCATATCAACGGCTTCAATCGCAGCGCGTGGTCTTCGATGGCGGAGGCCAGCAGGTCAAGCAATACGACCCGAACAACACCCACCCGTATACCGAACTCGAGATCGACGAAGACGCCACTGGCAAGCCCACTGCCGTCCAGATGAAGATCGATGGCCAGAACCTCATGGCCGCCGCTGCTTCGGTCGGCCAGGTGTTTGGGTCGGCGCTCGGGCGGGCGCTGGCGCCAAACAACCAGTTCGGTCAGATCGCGATCGGCACTGTGGCCGGTGCGGTGGGGCAGAAGCTGGCGCAGGCGTTCGCCGCGTCGCTGAACACGAACGCCAGCACCATCAACCTCGCCAGCGCCTTCGACAATTTCCACATCAGCATCGCCGGCGCCGGCGCGGGCGCGGTCGCTTCGTTCCTGACCGCCGAGCTCGGCCATGCGCTGGGCCTCGAGGGCTTCAACGCGCAGCTGTTCAATGCCACCGTCGGTACGCTGGCGAGCGGGGTGGCCAACAAGATCGCGGCCGACATCGCCAGCGGCCTCACCTTCAACGGCGCGATCGGCGCGCTCGACTGGAGCGGCGCGGTGCTCGGCGCCGCCGCAATACCGGGCCCAATCTCGCCGGAATACTGGGTGGCTACCTCGGTCGCGAACTGGTGCCGGCGCAGACCCATGAAGGCGCGGTCGGCGGGCAATTGCTGGGCGCGGTCGGCAGCGCGATCGGCATCAGCCTGACGCTCGGCCAGGGGCTGGGTTTGGTGCTCGATTTCATCATCCCGGGAATCGGCTCGCTGGTCGGCACCATCATCGGCACGCTGATCGGCGACGCGGTGGGCTCGCATCCGCATCCCGCGGCGGTCGACACTATCGACCAGGCCGGCGACCATTACGGCTACAACCATTCCCAGGTCTCGGCCTCCGACGGCGGCGACTATTCAATTCCCGACCCGATGGCGCGGTCGGTGGACGCCATCGTCAACGCCTATTTCTCCGCCGTGCACGGCGTCGTGCTGGACCATTTCAAGCAGACCATGGTCGGCTATGTCACCGATCCGGACTTCCGCTACATTGCAGGCTGGGCGCCGACCCACCGCTACTACAGCTTCATCCACCCCGACGACGCCGTGCATGCCGCGGCCCTCGACATCCTGCAGCACTCCGAGGTGATCGGCGGCGACCTTCTGCTCAAGCGCGCGCACCAGAACTCGACGGCGAATGTTGCGGGCCCCGAGCCGGACTGGGCCGGTCTGACCACTCCGTCGGAGCAGTCCGGCGCCGAGCAGCTCATCACCCTGAGCGCTGACCTCAGTGTCGCGCAGGATTACGAGAACTACCTCAACAACCGCGAAGCCATCAACGCGTTGACGGCCGCAAATCCCGATTCAGCTTTTACCGCGGGCTGGATTGCAACTTTTGCTAGAGTGAACGACCTCAAGCTCAACCATATGAACGCCAGCGACTTCCTCGGCGGGCTGGTCGGCTATCTGGATTCGGTGGGCAAGGCCGGGCTCGGCGCGGCGGCGAACGCAACCGTCAGGCGCGGCGCCGACAACAGCGTCATCGTCGAGGTCAAGGTCGCCGGCGGCGTCGAGGTGCCCGGCTCGCTTTCGGTATTCGCCGACCGCGTTACGATCGTCAGCGACGCCGGCGGCCAGACCGTGCAGTTCACCGTCGATAGCGGCGTCGTTGCCAGCGGCTATCATTTTCTTGGGGCCGGCGTAACCAGCGGCGACGGCGGCAACGATTTCTGGATCGGCGCCGCCGGCGTCGCCAATAATTTCGCCGGCAGTGGCGGCCACGACATCTTGGTCGGCGGCGCGGCCGGCGACACCATCGGCGGCGGAGGCGGCTGGGATTTCATCGACGGCGGCGCCGGCAACGATACGCTGGCCGGCGGCGATGGCAATGACATCCTGCGCGGCGGCAGCGGCAATGACGGCCTCTACGGCGTCGGCGGCAACGATACCTACAACTTCGCGCGCGGCGACGGTTTTGACGTCGTGCTCGACGACTACCGCTACATGGAAGCCGATGGTGCGGGATATTCCGGCGCTCCAGGCGCCGGCAATCCGGGCTTTCATGAAGTCCATGCAAGCGGCGGCCTGGATTCGCTTCAGTTCGGCGCCGGCATTTCCCTCTCGGATCTGGTGGTCGCCAGCGACGGCGCCGACCTGATTGTCGGCGTCAAGGACCCCGCGCATCCGAATACGCCGTTCGGCCAGCTGACGGACATCCTCACGCTGCAGCGCTGGATGGACGCCGACGGCAAGGACCGCATCGAGACCTTCCGCTTCGCCGACGGCGCGGTGCTCAATGTCGCCGCCGGCATGGCGGCGTTCGCGCCGTACCAGGTCCCGTTCGGCGCGACGCTGTCGGGCCACGGCGTTGCGGAGAATGCTCCCAACGGCACCGTGGTCGGAACGGTGACCGGCTTCGACATCGCCACCACCAGCCTGAGCTATTCGCTGATCGACGACCCCTACGGCCGCTTCGCGATCAACGCCGCGACCGGCGTGATGACCGTCGCCAATGGTGCCTTGCTGGATTACGAAGCCGCGCGCTCGCATACTGTTACGGTGCGCGTCGCCGACCAGGTCGGGCATGTGTTCAGCAAGCCCTTCACCATCAACGTCAGCAACCTCAACGAGCGGCCTTACGATGCGGCGCTGTCGGGCGGCGGCGTGGCTGAGAATGCGGCTGATGGCACCTATGTCGCCACGGTCACCGGCTTCGATCCCGACGCCGGCGCCAGTTTGCGCTATTCGCTGAGCTGGAGTGCCGGCGGCCGCTTCGCCATCAACCCGGTGAGCGGCGCGATCACCGTCGCCAACGGCGCGTTGCTGGACTACGAGGCCGCGCGCTCGCACACCGTCACGGTTCGCACCACCGATCAGGCCGGGCTGTATCTCGACACCAACTGGAGCATCGCCGTCACCAATGTCAACGAGGCGCCGATCGACGTCACCTTGTCGGGCAGCAGCGTGGCCGAGAATTCGCCGAACGCCACCTATGTCGGCAAGGTCACCGGCCTCGATCCGGATGCAGGTGCGGTGCTCACCTATTCGCTGCTCGACGACGCCGGCGGCCGCTTCTGGATCTATCCGGCGACCGGGGAGATTCTGGTCGTCAACCCGCTGCTGATCGATTACGAGACCGCGCGCTCCTATCACGTCACGGTGCGGATCGCCGATCAATACGGGCTGAGCGTCGACAAGGGCTGGACCATCAATCTCACCAACGTCAACGAGGCGCCGATCGATGCGACGCTGTCGGGCGGCGTCGTGGCGGAGAATTCGCGGAACGGCACCGTGGTGGCGACGGTTACCGGCCTTGATCCCGACGCCGGCGCCAGCTTGCACTACGCGCTCACCAGGGACGCCGGCGGACTCTTCGCCATCGACGCCTCGAGCGGGGTCGTCACCGTCGCCAACTTCGCGTTGCTGAATTACGAGGAAGCGCATTCGCACATCATCACGGTTCGCATCACCGACCAGGCCGGGCTGTATCTCGACACCAACTGGAGCCTTGCCCTTGCTAATGTCGACGAGGCGCCGATCGTCACCGTCTCGGACTTCAACGGCGACGGCAGGAACGACATCCTGTGGCGCAGCGACAGCGGGGCCATCGCCACCTGGAACATGTACGATCACGGCTATAGCGGGCTTGTCATCGGCTCGGCCCCCAGTGACTGGCACATCGCCGGCACCGGCGATTTCAACGGCGACGGCAAGGCCGACATCCTGTGGCGCAGCGACGGCGGATCGATCGGGACCTGGAACATGAACGACCGGAGCCATGGCGTGGCCGTCATCGGCTCGGCCCCGAATGGCTGGCGCATCGCCGGCACCGGCGACTTCAACGGCGATCACAAGACCGATATCCTGTGGCGCGACGACAGCGGATCGGTCGGCACCTGGAACATGACCGATGGCGCCTATAGCTCGGCTGTCATCGGCTCGGCCCCGAACAGCTGGCGCATCGCCGGCACCGGCGACTTCAACGGCGACGGCAAGACCGATATCCTGTGGCGCGACGACGGCGGATCGGTCGGCACCTGGGACATGAACGATCACGCCTATAGCTCGGCTGTCATCGGCGCGGCCCCCAGCGACTGGCACATCGTCGGCACCGGCGATTTCAACGGCGACGGCAGGAGCGACATCCTGTGGCGCAGCGACGGCGGATCGATCGGGACCTGGGACATGAACGATCACGCCTATAGCTCGGCTGTCATCGGCTCGGCCCCGAATGACTGGCACATCGCCGGCATCGGCGACTTCAATGGCGATCACAAGACCGACATCCTGTGGCGCGACGACAACGGAACGGTCGCCACCTGGGACATGAACGATCACAGCCATAGCGCCGTCGTCATTGCCACGGTCCCGAACGACTGGCACATCATATAGGCGACGCCGCGAGCCGCTTTTACGGCCGCGGGGCGGAGACCGCGCTTGCGTGCAAGTCCATGGAACCGCGATGGAACCATCCTGAAGGTGGCACATTCTGTTGCGGGATTGTTTGACAGCGATTTTCCGTTCACGAAGAGAGAAATGAATTATTGCACCGCGACAGCGATTTTTGCAGGAATTTTGCTGGCGCCACGCCAAAACACTTTTTCCGAGCCATCCATTTCACCGTCCTCTCATGAGGAGCCGCGCGTTTGCGCGGCGTCTCGAAGGATAGCCGGCCGGCAAAAAATTTAATGTTTTTTTCGCTTGACAATATTCCGTCATAGCTTATAACCCTAGTCATCCCATCCTAGCTGGAGGGAGCGTTACTTAAGGACGCTTTGCAACGTGGGGGTGGGAGCGGCGCCTAAGGGCGGGGGCTAACGTGGCTCACGCTCGCGGGAGTACTTGGGTATCCGTCCGGCCCCACTCTCGGGGTCTGCCACTTGAGCTGGCTGGACGGGGACAGGCAGCGGCGCGAAATCGCCGTGCGCCAAGTCCCCGGAAGCGCGGACCAGGGCTACTACGCCGTGACGGAACGTCGAGAGGCGTTGCCGTGTGCCTCTGTTTCCCGGCGATCCGGGAAACAAGCCGCGGCTGTTACCAAGGTGCGCCTTTCGGCGTTCCGCCTCCCTCTTATCTCGTCGAGGGAGGTTTTCTGAACCCACCATTCACGCGAAGGGATTTGCGGGCGGCGATGACGCTTGCCCGGAGCAGGGGAGGCAAACGCTTTGCGATCACTCGATCACGATGCGCGGCGCCGGCCGGCTCGCCGCGCCGGTGGTGATCGCCGTCCAGACGTTGCGGGCGATATCGATATAATGCCGCGCATGCACGCCGTCAGGGTCGGTGGCGACAACAGGTCGTCCGTCGTCCGAGCTCTGGCGAATCTGCATGTCGAGCGGGATCTCGCCCAGAAACGGAATGCCGCGCGTGTCGGCCTCCTGCCGCGCGCCGCCGTGGCCGAAGATCGCCGTGACCCGATTGCAGGCCGGGCAGCAGAAGCCCGACATGTTCTCGATCAATCCGAGCAGCGGCACGTTCACCTTCTGAAACATCGCGATGCCGCGCCGCGCGTCGATCAGGGCGATGTCCTGCGGCGTCGAGACGATCACGGCGCCGGCAAGCGGCGTCTGCTGCGCCATCGTGAGCTGCGCATCGCCGGTGCCGGGCGGCAGGTCGACCACCAGAATATCGAGTTCGCCCCATGCCACCTCGCGCAGCATCTGGGTGATGGCGGAGATCACCATCGGCCCGCGCCAGATCATGGCGAGGTCCTCCTCGACCAGGAAGCCGATCGACATCACCTTGACGCCAAAGCGCTCCATCGGCTCCAGCTTGCGCCCCTCCACCAGCCGCGGCTTGCCGCGCAATCCCAGCAATTTCGGCTGCGACGGCCCGTAAATGTCGGCGTCGAGGATGCCGGTCTTGAGCCCGAGCGCGGCGAAGCCGAGCGCGAGGTTGCAGGAGGTGGTGGACTTGCCGACGCCGCCCTTGCCCGACGCCACCGCGATGACGTGCTTGACGCCGGCAACGCCTGCGGCTTTCGACGTCGCGCGCGCCTGACCGGCGGGCTGGGTTGACATGGCGCGCTCCCTACGGCCGCCCTCAGCCGGCGCGCCGGCATGGCGGTTGCTTCGTTCCATGGTCCGCGGTACCTGCTGGAACGAAAACCTGCAAGGGCGGATCGCGCCAGCGCCCTTGCGGAATAGCATCAACGCGCAACCGCCGGGCATAAGGATGCGTTCTTCGATGTCGCGCCTTAAGGATATTTTGGCCGCGCTGCGCGCATTCGCGCATGGCTGCAAGATCGTCATCGAGGTTGCGGCTTGAGCGCGCCGGACGCCGCCCCGGCCTGGCCGGTCGAAATCCGGCTCGCGAAAGATCGTCGCGCCCTGACCGTCGCTTTCGATGACGGCAAGACGTTCAGTCTGCCCGCCGAATTGCTGCGCGTGACCAGCCCGTCGGCCGAGGTGCAGGGACATTCCGAGGCGCAACGCAAGACGGTCGGCGGCAAGCGCAACGTGACGATCCTGTCGGTGGACGCGGTCGGCAATTACGCGGTGCGGATCGGCTTCGACGACATGCACGGCACCGGCATATACTCCTGGGCCTTCCTGCACGATCTCGGCCTGAACGCCGAGCGGCGGTTCAAGGATTATCTCGACGATCTTGCGGTCAAGGGGCTTGACCGCGACCGGCCGGGCATGCGCTAGCCGGTCTTGCCCGACGCGCGCACGGGAATCCGGCTACACTTCTGTTCCATGACCGCAAGCAAATCCGTTTCCCTGACCAAGGCTCAAGCAAGGCACGTCTGGCTGCACGCCCAGCGGCTCGACGCCGCTGCGCCCTTCGGCGACGGACCGCAGGCGACGGCATCCGCGGTCGAACATCTGGGCTATGTGCAGATCGACACCATCAACGTCATCGAGCGCTGTCACCACCATATTCTCTGGACCCGGATTCCCGAATATCGGCGCGCCGATCTGCGCCAGGCCCAGAGCGTCGACAGGAGCGTCTTCGAGTACTGGACGCATGCTTTGTCCTATGTGCCGACAAAAGACTTCCGTTTCTTCATTCCCGACATGAAATTTCACCGCCGCGAGGGCCACAAATGGTTCGCGTCCGTCGCCCCCGCCGACCTGCGCAAAGTGCTGCGGCTGATCCGGAAGGACGGCGCACTGACGATCCGCGACATCGAGGATGACGTGCTGGTCGACAAGGAGCATCTGTGGGCCAGCCGCAAACCGTCGAAGCGGGCGCTGCAGCTGGCGTTCTACACCGGAGTGCTGACGATCAGCGAGCGCAACGGCATGCTCAAGACCTACGAGCTGATGCACCGGCATTTTGGCTGGGACAAGCCGCCGAAACCCGCCTCGGCAAAGGAAGTGTCGAATTATCGGCTCGACCGCGCCTTGCGCGCGCAAGGAATTGTCAGCCTGGATTCGATCTGCCACCTCGATGCGCCGAGCAAGCCGCAGGTCCGGCGGCTGATCGATGCAAGAGTCCGGCGCAAGGAACTAGTGGCGGCCGCGCTCGAGGGCGCGGGCAAGCAGGAGCACTGGGCGCGGCCGGAGACGCTGGAGGCTGGCGATCCCGCATCGGAGATGGTCCACATCCTCTCCCCGTTCGACCCGCTCATCATCCAGCGCAAGCGGACCGAGCTGTTCTTCGGCTACGACCATCGTTTCGAAGCCTATGTGCCGAAGCAGAAGCGGCGCTTCGGCTATTTCGCATTGCCGGTCCTGGTGGACAACGACATCGTCGCCGCCATCGATCTCAAGACCGATCGCAAGCGCCGCGAATTGCTGATGCAAAAATGGACATGGATCGGCAACCGCCCGCGCAGCGACCTGAAGCGACGCATCGAGCAGGAACTGCACCGCTTCGAGCGCTTTCAGCTCGCGGACTGAGGGGCTGCGCGCCAGGCAATTGCATCAAAGCCTTTTAAGCCATTGGGCAATTAACCATAAACGGCGGTTTTCCTAGGTTTACCGCCCGGTGAAACTCGACTATTGTAAGCCGTTTGAAGGCTTGGGACGGCCATGATCAGAACGGTTTGGCTCGCCATAGCGTGTTTAATCGGCATTGCGGCGCTGACCGTCATCAAGGTCGGCACGACCTCGTTTGAAGCCGGGCTTGCTTCCGACCAAACCACCGCAACGAGCGCGATATCCGAGACGTCGTTATCCGATCCCTCGGCCTCCGCTACCTTGGGTAAAGCAGACCGGCTGGACGTCGCCGACGAAGACGCCGCCAAGCCGGTCAGGCCGATCGCGATCACGACCAAAGTTGCCGCGGCTGCGGCTTCCGAGGCCAGCAGTTCTGAAAAGAGCTGGCGCAGCTCCTACGCCAAGCGCCAAGCTGGCGTCGCCAAACATCGCAAGGGCAAACTTAAAAAGACCTCACGACGGCACGGCTCCTATCGTGTCTCCAGAAACCATGGGTCGTCGAAGTACATGGTGGTGCGCAAGCAGAAGCAGAAAAAGAGCCGCTCACGAAGGTGACAAGCGCTCCGCGTGCGCGCGGCGCGCAGGTTGATCTTGGAAAAATGCCCGACCGAACGGCCGGGCATTTTCTATCTCGTCGTCTGCTGCCTACTTCGTCGTCGAAGGAGCGGCCGGCGAGGGCGGGGGCGAGGGAGTAGTTGGCGCGGGCGCGGTGCGGGTCTGGCCCACGGTGGTTCCCGGCGCCGTGTTGCTTGCCGACTGGTTGGTGTCGCGCGGCCACAGGAACAATGCGCCGACAATCAGCACGGCGGCTGCAATGGCAGCGATGGTTCCCATGCCCATTCCGGCCTCCCGGGTCACAGGCGTGGCGCGGTTATCAAGGTCGTCTCTCAGGGGGCGGTTATCAAGATCGTCTCTCATTGCGGTCTCCATAATGGTTGCCCAATTCCAACCGTCACGTTTTGGAAATGTTCCACCGAAAAGCGGCGCGTTCAGGTGGGCTCGAGCCGCTGAAAATTCGACCCGGTTGCGGACGGCGCAGATCTCATAATCCCTTGCGCTGCCCTGCCCTCGGCTGCACAGTTGCAGCGCGGCAACTCAGGCCGCCAAGAACCAGTCCCGAGGAACCATGGCGGCGACACGGATCGACTGCGATATCCATCCCGCGGTGGGCGGGACGCGCACCACGCTGCTGCCTTATCTCGACGATCACTGGAAGGAACAGGTGGTGAGCCGCGCCATCGACGGGCTCGATCTCACCTCTTATCCGCCCAACATGCCACTGTCGGGCCGGCCCGACTGGCGGCCCAAGGACGGCAAGCCGGGCAGCGATCTTAAGATGGTGCAGCGCGGGACGTTCGACCAGCTCGGCGCGTCGCACGCGATCTGCAACGTGCTCTATGGCGCGCAGGCGGTGTACGATCCCTATATGGCAGCCGCCTTCTGCAAGGCGATCAACGACTGGATCGCGGCGGAATGGCTGTCGCGCGATCCGCGCTTGCGGGCGTCGATCGTGGTGCCGATGCAGGCGCCGGATCTCGCCATCGAGGAAATAGAACGGAGTGCGGGCGATAACCGGTTCGTCTCGATTCTGGTGCTGGCGCAGGGCGAGAGCCTGCTCGGACGGCGGCATTTTTGGCCGGTGTATCAGGTCGCCGAAAAGCACAAGCTGCCGATTGCGATTCATGCCGGCAGCCAGTATCGGCAGGCGCCGAGCTCGATCGGCTGGCCGTCCTACCGCTACGAGTATTATCTCGCTGAGGCGCAGGCGTTTCAGGCCCAGGTGTTGAGTCTGATCTACGAGGGCGTGTTCCTGAAATTCCCCGGCCTCAAAGTGGTGCTGATGGAATCGGGGATCAGCTGGCTGCCGGCCTTCATGTGGCGCGCCAACAAGACCTGGCGCGGCGTCCGCGTCGAGGTGCCGTGGATCGACCGCGAGCCGGCGGCGATCATCCGCGACCACATCCGCGTGACCACGCAGCCGTTCGACAGCCCGCCCGACGCCGAGGGCGTTGCCGACATCATCGACCAGATCGGCTCCGACAAGATGCTGCTCTTCGCGTCCGATTACCCGCACTGGCAATTCGACGGTGACGACGCGATACCGCCGCATCTGCCGGACAATATCGTTAAGCGCATGTGCGCCGACAATCCGCTCGAAACCTTTCCGCGGCTCAATCTCGCCGCATGATCACTCCAAGGAGGATCGCATGAACGTCATCGACCGCCCTCTGCTTGAACAGGAAGCGCCCGCGAAAAGCCGGCTGCGGATCATCGACTGCGACATCCATCCGAGCCTGCATTCGCGCGCCGACCTCAATCCGTTCCTGCCAAAACGCTGGCAGGAGCATCTGAAGACCTACGGCGATCATCTGCGCACGCCCTATATCGGCACCACGCCGTATCCGCGCTCC
>NZ_DASYMN010000400.1:0-10624 GCF_036009065.1 Bradyrhizobium sp.
GTTGGTGGAGCGCCGGGAGGCGCTGCGCCTAGCCTTGGGCGCGCGCGGTGCCTTGCCGCGCGAGGTGGGTACGTTAATCCCGCCTCTAGGGGTGCCCGTTGGTGCCCCGGCGCCTCCCGCCGCTCCACCCCCTCGCTTGGGATCGCGAGGGACTGGCAAACCTCGGACGCATTGCGCCGCGAGAACGCGGAAGCTCGGCTGTTTGAATCTTGGAATCAGATTTTGAGAAAGACGCCGAACATATCTGCGCCATACGCGGGCTTGACCCGCGTATCCATCAATCCTAGCAAAATTCTTTCGAAGCAGATGGATTGCCGGGTCAAGCCCGGCAATGACGGAGGTACCATGCCGGAAATCCTGGGCTCGGGCGAGCATCGCTACCGCGTGGTCGAGAACTGGGGCAAGTTGCCGGATGGGTGGAATCTCACCGACGTCGCCTCGGTCGCGGTGGATTCGAAGGACCGCATCTACCTCTTCAACCGCGGCGCGCATCCGATGGTGGTGCTGGACCGGTCAGGCAATTTCATCACCAGCTGGGGCGAGGGGCTGTTCAACCGGGCGCATGGCCTGCACATCGACGCCGACGACAATCTGTATTGCACCGACGACGGCGACCATACCGTGCGCAAATGCTCGGCCGACGGCAAGGTGCTGCTGACCATCGGCATTCCCAACCAGCCCAAGCCCTTCATGAGCGGCGAGCCGTTCCACCGCTGCACCCATACCGCGCTGTCGCCGCGCGGCGAGATCTACGTCTCCGATGGTTACGGCAATGCCTGCGTGCACAAATACACGCCGGACGGAAAGTTGATCAAAACGTGGGGCGAGCCCGGCAGCGATCCCGGCCAGTTCAATATCGTCCACAACATCGCCGCCGATGCCGACGGCTGGGTCTACGTCGCCGACCGCGAGAACCATCGCGTGCAGGTGTTCGACGCAAACGGCAAATACGAGACGCAGTGGAATAATCTGCACCGGCCCTGTGCGCTGCATTGCTGCGGCGGCAAGCAGCCCAACTTCATCATCGGCGAGCTCGGCCCCGGCATGCCCGTCAATCGAAAGGTGCCGAATCTCGGGCCGCGCCTCAGCATCGTCGATTCCACCGGCAAGCGCATCGCGCGGCTCGGCGGCGAGCACGGTCCCGGCCTCGAGGCCGGCAAGTTTCTCGCGCCGCACGGCATCGCGCTGGATTCAACCGGCGCCATCTATGTCGGCGAAGTTGGCGTCACCGACTGGAAGACCAGCTTTCCCGACACGCCGATGCCGGCCGTGGTGCGCTGCCTGCAGAAGCTGGAGAAGGTGTAGCCGGGATCCTCTATTTCTGAGTCGTCCCCGCCAACGGGTCCGGCTATTCGTTGGGAGGTAATGCGACGGCTTTTCCTTCAAGCCTTGCGCAAGGCAAAATGCGCGCCGCAGAACGACATCACGCCGCCGAGGCACAGCGCGGCGAGGCCGGCCAGCACGCCGGAAACGGTCGGGATCGGGCTTGGCGCGGAAGCCGCCTGTCCGGCGCCCGCCAGCACCAATACGCCGACTGCAATTAGAAACTGCCGCATCCGCTGCGGGATTTGTCCCGATACCGCGCTCTGCATCAGCGTCGCTGCAAAATAGCCGCCGACGAAAGCCACCGTGGCGATCAGCCACCAGGCTATTGCCGCGCCCGCCGGCATGAATTCGGGTGCGTCGGATCGCCACAACCGGCCGAGATCGAGGCCGTAGCGCGCGCCGAGCATGTGCACCGCGAGCGCCAGCAGCACGCCGGAGATCAGGGCCGCGGCGAGGATGATGCGGCGAGGGAAATAGGTGGTCTCGGCCATGGGCCGTTGTAAGATAAAGCTTAGCCGTCGTGCAAGCCGACGCGGCAGTGTCGCTGCCTTTTGGCTCAATGGCGCATTTCGACGTGATGCATCATGGTCCGGTGCGACCTTGAATCGCAAAATGTTTCTCCGGACAGGGAACATCGAATTGGCCGAGACGACGGATGGGACCGCGGCGGAGCCCGGCGCGAGCTACGCCTACAAGGCGTCGCTGATCGGCTCGGCGCATCGCTTCGCGCTGACCGAGGACCGCCTGGTGTGGCATGTCGCCGGCAGATCCGGGCTGTGGCCTTACACCGATATCGCGGCGGTCCGGCTGTCCTACCGGCCGATATCGATGCAGCCGCGGCGGTTTCGCGCCGACATCGACCATGTCAGCGGCGCGCGTGTCCGTGTGCTCTCGACCACGTGGCAGACCGTCACGCTGATGAAGCCGCAGGACAATGATTATCGCGCTTTCCTCATTGCGTTGCACCGGCGCCTCGAGGAGGCGGGGAGCAAGGCGGCACTGGTCGGCGGTCTGAGGCCGGGCCTCTATCACGCCGCCGTCGCGGTGCTGGCCATCGTCGCCGTTTCGATGAGCGGACTTCTCATTCGCGCACTGGTCACCGGCGAATGGGCCGGCGCGCTGTTCCTGGTCGGCTTCGCCGCGCTGTTCGGCTGGCAGATCGGCGGCTTCATCCGCCGCAACCGGCCGCGGCGATATCGGTTCGACGAGGTGCCGGAGGAGCTGCTGCCGTAGGGGGTCGTCGTCCCCGCGCAGGCGGCGACCCATACGCCGTGTCATGGATGTTCAGAAATGGCGCTGCATCGTCCTTGTTCAATCATAAACGACACGGCATACGGGGCCCCGCCTGCGCGGGGACGACGCAAGTCAATGCCGCACCACCAGCACCGAGCACTTGGCGTAGCGCACGACGTGGCCGGCGTTGGAGCCGAGGAAATAGGTGCGCATCGCCGGGCGGTGCGAGGTCATGACGATGAGGTCGGCCTTGATCTTCGCGGCCTCTTCGAGGATCTCGTGATAGATGCCGCCCTGGCGCACCACGCCGGAAATCCGCGCAGCTTCGATGCCCGACTCGCGCGCGACGATGGTGAGCGCCTCCTCGGACGAGGCGCGCTGCTGCACGTCGAAATCCGCCGGCACATATTCCGCCAGCATCACCGGCGTCATCGGCAGCACGTTGAGCAGCCGCACCGAGCCGCTATAGGTTTGCGACAGCGTCGCGGCCGTGGCAATGGCGGGTTTTGCCAGGTCGGTGTCGGCCAGATCAATCGGGACCAGAATGGATTTGAACATCGGCAGGCCTCCGTCGTGGAATTAGCTTAGCATAAAATGTGCCGTCTGGTGTCCCGGCGCGATGCAGCGTTCTTCACGCTGCTTCGCAGAACCGGGACCCCGGTTTCTTAGAGCCGCGAGCAACCGGGACCCCGGCTCTGCAGCGCACCGCTTCGCGAAGAGCTACGCGCTGGGGCACGAGTCATCCCCCCGACGCCGCCTTCAACAGTTTCGGGCTGACGAACAGCTCGAGCCGGCCGCCGCGGAACGAGACGTCGCGCCAGTCGTCGATGTCGAAGTCGATCACGGCCAGGCCCGACGTCGGCAGGTTGTCGGCCAGCGCCGCGCGCGCCTTGGCGTTGCCGCCGCCGGTGAGGCCGAACGCCAGTTCGTGCATGCCGGGATTGTGCCCAACCAGCAGCAGCCGGCGCGGATCATCGCTCGCAACCGAGCGGATGGCCTGCAGCAGCGCGGACGGGTCGGCGCCGTAAAGTTCCGGCACGAATTCGAGATTCGGGGCCGCCGCCGTGCTCTTGATGGCGTCCCAGACGATGTCCCAGGTCTGGTGCGAGCGCACCGCGGGCGAAACCAGCACGGCGTCCGGATGCGGCGGATGGCGGGCGATCCAGCCGCCGATCTCGGCGGCATCAAGCCGGCCACGGTCATCGAGACGGCGGTCCCTGTCCTTGCCGCTGGGCGCGTCGTTTTCGGTCTTGGCGTGACGCAGCAGCATCAAACGGCGCATGGCGCGATCTCGATTCGGTTCCGGTTGCGATTAATGTACAGACTTTGATCGCGCGACAAGTGACAAGCGCGCCAACGGTCCGTAAGTAAAAGCAATGAGCGAAGCTTCCACAAGCGGGACGGACGGACATGATGTCACGGCATGGGCCGAGCAGGTTCCGGAGCGCACGCGGCTGACGCTCGATCTCGACGTCGATATCTGCGTGATCGGCGCGGGTCTCGCCGGCCTTACCGTGGCGCGCGAAGCGGCACGGCTCGGGGCCAGCGTCGCCGTGCTCGAGGGCCGCCATGTCGGCTGGAATGCGTCCGGCCACCAGCTCGGCACGGTGATGCCGGGTTACGGCGTTCCGCTCAATGATCTGATCGCGCGCGTCGGCTTTGAGGACAGCCGGGAATTGTGGTCGCTGTCCAAGCAGGGCGCCGACTACGTCCGCGCCGCGGCAACGCTGATCCCGTTCAGCGCCTACAGCGAGGGCGCGCTGGAAGTTTCCAATGTCGATGTCGGCGACGCCTTGATCAGCCGGCTGCAGATGCTGGCCGAGGATTTCGACACCGAGGTCGAGGGCTGGCAGATCGAGCGCGTGCGCGCCGAGCTGAAAACCCGGCGCTATTTCCACGGCGTCTATTATCCGAAAGCGTTCCAGATCGACGGCCGCCGATATGTCCATGGCCTCGCGGTACTGGCGAAGCAGGCCGGGGTGCGCATTTTCGAGGACACCCCTGCGGTCGGCATTGATGCGTCCGGCATACGCAAGCGCATCGTGACGCCGCAGGCGCGGCTGCGCGCCTCGCATATCGTGCTCGCCGGCAACATCCATCTCGGCGCTCCTTTAAGGCGGCTGTCGGAAACGCTGCTGCCGGTGTGGCGCCATGCCGCCATCACCGCGCCGCTCGGCGCGCGGCTGGCCGACGTGATGACCTTTCAGGGCTCGGTGACCGATACCGACGGCATCGATCATTTCCGCATCGTCGAAGGCGACCGGCTGATGTGGTCGAGCCCGGAAACCACCTGGGCGGCGCGGCCGCAACGCTTCGCATCGCGCATCCAGCGCCGCATCGCGACGATCTTTCCGAAGCTGGGCGAAGTCGAGATCGTTGAAACCTTCAGCGGCGCGATCGGACAGACTGTGCACGGCATGCCGCAGATCGGGCAACTGCGAAAGGGCCTGTGGGTCGCCAGCGGGTTCGGGCGGCAGGGCCTGAACACCACGGCGATGGCCGGGCAGCTGATCGCGCGCAGCATCTTGTGGGGCGACGAGCGCCTAAAACTGTTCGCGCCGTTCGAACTGGTGTGGGCGGGGGGCCGCACCGGGCGGATCGTCGGCCAGGCGGTCGGAGCATGGCAACGCGGCAGCGCCGCCGCCGCCGGCGCCTTTGCGCGCTACCGCGAAGGCGCGCGCGCGAGGGAGGGCATCCGCGAGGCGCGCCTGGCGGAGGCCAACCGCCAGGCCGGCACCCGGCCGCCGCGCAAACGCCCGCCGCCGGGAAGGGGGCCGGGGCGGCCGTTGCCAGTAGCGCCGAAGCCGGAGGTTGGCGACGAGACGCACCAAAACGTACAGCGTCGTCCCCGGGAAGGCGGGGTCCCATAACCCCCTGGCGCTTGTTGTAAGTCGCGGTCGTCCAACAGGAAATATTAGCGCCATCCTGGACATCAGCGACACGGCATATGGGACCCCGCCCGCCTCCGCGGGGACGACGAGGGGGCCGCTCGCAACAAAGTGAGCCGATTTCGGCTATAATCATGTAACTTCCGGGGTAACTCACCGTATTTACAGGCGACGCATCATCCCGCCCGGAGACACCCCATGCTCGACCGCCGCATCCTGCTTGCCTCGCTAGCCAGCCTATTCGGCCTTGCCGCGTTCCGCTGGCTGCGGATGACGCCGGCGGAGGCTGCGGAAAAGTTCGAGATCGAGAAGACCGACGCCGAATGGCGCGCGCAACTGACGCCGCAGCAGTACGACATCCTGCGTAAGCAGGGCACCGAGCGCCCGTGGTCGAGCCCGCTGCTGAAGGAACATCGCAAGGGCACCTTCGCCTGCGCCGGCTGCGACCTGCCGCTGTTTTCCTCGGACACCAAGTTCGAAAGCGGCACCGGCTGGCCGAGCTTCTGGCAACCGCTGGAGAACGCCGTCGGCGAGACCAAGGACCGCACCTTCGGCATGCTGCGCACCGAAATCCATTGCCGCCGCTGCGGCGGCCATCTCGGCCACGTCTTCAACGACGGCCCGAAGCCCACAGGCCTGCGCTACTGCATGGACGGCTTTGCGCTGGTGTTCCACCCGGCGGCGCCGTCGGCGAGCTGAAGGCGCAGGGCGCGCAAACATTCTCAGCGTCATGCGCGGGCTTGACCCGCGCATCCATCCATCTTCGCAAGAATCCTTTCGAAGGGATGGATTGCCGGGTCGAGCCCGGCAATGACGAGATGCCGGGCGTGCCTGTACAGGCAAGCACGTCAAATCCCTTTCATGGTCCGGTCACCAACCACGCGAAGGCCGATGCTGCCGATCAGATCCGAACGGAGCACTTTGGCGGCGCCCATCTCGGCCATCGTCTGTCGCAACGTGCTGACGTTCGATCCGAGCGACACGATTCCACCCAGCACCGCGGCAATCGATCCGATGCCGGCGACCGGACTGGACGCTCCGAACAGGCCGAGCGTCACAACGAGCAGCAACGCGCCGCCGCCGGCGATTGCCGCCTTGGAAACCAGTATGATCTTTCGGCATCGCTCGGCGACCGCGGCAAGTTCGTCGAGCCGCGCTTCGATCCGTGAAATCTCCTCGCCCGGATTGTCCTCGTCTGTCAGATTCAAGATTGAGATCCCTCAATTGTCGTCCCCGCGCAGGCGGGGACCCATAACCACCGATGTTTGTGGTTGCTCGCTGACCATGCGACATCGTGCTTCAACACGAGCGACGGTGGTTATGGGTCCCCGCCTTCGCGAGGACGACGAGTGTTGTGCGTCAATCGTACTGCGCCGGCTCCATCGCCCACAGCCACTGGTCGTGACCGTGCGCGTAATTGCGGTTGGTCTGCGCCGGATTGCGGTTGATCAGCTGACGCAGATACATCGGATGGGTGGCGCTGCGCACCTCGTGCTCCACCGTGAACAGGTGGCGGCCGCTTGCGAGATCGACGATGTCGCGGAAGCGATACTGGTACTGGTTGTCCTCGCTGTAGATCAGATTGCGCCCGGCAAGCCGGCGGTGAGGACCCGAGAAGTCGGTGATGTACATCTGCACATGGTGGCCGTCGTAGCCCGGCTGCGGCCGTTCGGTTTCGCGGAACCGGAAATGCTGGTCCTTGCCCATCTTCACATGCGCGACCGTGGCGTCGCCATTCTTCAGCTCCGCCGGTATCCCCATGATCTCGGGATAGAACGCGCAAATGCCTTGCGCGGCGCCGGCTGGCACGTCGAATTCGACATAGGGGATGCCGAGCGTGATGCGTCCGAAGCGCGCGGCGTCCGGCTCGTAGCAGCGCACGCGATTGCCCCAAGGGCATGTCGCCTCGACGTAATCGTTGTGCTCGCGATACGTGAACGCGGTGCCGTCAAGTTTTTTGGCGACGGATGCGAGGCGGCCGAGCAGGGCCTCGCGGCCCGCGATGACGATCCCGGTATGGCCGCGCAGCACCTGGGCCTCGCCGCTCGGCAGATGAAACTGGCTTCGGCCGACATTGATCCACATGTTGGTGTCGGACACCATCAGATACGGGTCGCGGGTGAGCCCGAGCCCGGCAACATAGAACAGCGCCGCCAAATGCTGGTCGGGCACCTGGACGTTGACGTGCTCGAAATGGATCGAGTTGCCGAGGTCCTCGGCGGCGCGGTCGAATGGCTGGTTCATGCTCACGGTATCCGGTGCAGAGCGCAGAGCTTGTTGCCGTCGGGGTCGCGTAAGTATGCGATGTAGAGTTTCACCCCGCTGTTTTCGCGTATCCCCGGCGGTTCTTCACAGGTCGTTCCGCCCTGCGCGATGCCAGCCGCGTGAAACGCGTCGGCGGCTTCCGGCGAATCGGCGGTAAAGCCGATGGTGCCGCCATTTGCACAGGTCGCAGGCTTGCCGTCGATCGGCAAGGACACCGAGAAGGTGCCGGTCTTGGTCCGATAGAAAATGCGATGGCGGTCCACCCGTCCGGGAGGAACGCCAAGCGTCCCAAGCAGCGCGTCATAGAACGATTTTGCCTTCTCCAGGTCGTTGGTTCCGATCATGACATGCGAAAACATCCCTATTTCTCCCAAGGTTCGTTGAACGATGTTTGGTGTCCTGACTTTTACGGAATCAACGCCGACGGCGCTAGTGGGTTAGGGCGCAATAGCCAACGGGGCGCGAATGCGCGCCTGGTTTAATCCGCTCTGCGCGCTGCACTGCGGTCGAAGCAATTGCTCGACAAGAGCGCGCGCGGCTGCAAGACTGCCCCGATAACAAAACCATGGAGGAAGCAATGAATATCGATCGTCGCCAGCTGGCGTTGCCGGTACTTGCCATTGGACTTCTTGGAATCGTCCCGTCCTTTGCCGCGGGGGAAGAGGATGCCGTCGTAAAGAGTCTCGAGGCATTCCGCGCGGCGCAGTTCGCCGCCAATGCCGAGATACTTGCCACGCTCTGCGCCGCCGAACTCAGCTACAGCCACTCCGATGGCCGGGTCGAGGACAAGGCGGCCTTCATCGCGGGCGCCACCAACGGAAAATCGAAGTGGCTGTCGCTGAAATACGAGGACCCCCAAATCCGTGTGGTCGGCCCCGCGGCAATCGTGCGCTTCCATTGGCTGGGCGAGAGCGAGGCGGTTGCCGACGGCAAGAAGAGCTCCACCAATCTGCACATCCTGATGAACTGGCAAAAACAGGGCGCGGAGTGGAAACTGCTGTCGCGTTCGTCAACCAAGCTCTGATCGCGGCGCGTCGAAGTGTCGGCGCGCGACATTCATTCATGCGTCGTCCCCGCGAAGGCGCTAGGGCATGCACACATCGTGACAGCGGCCGATTTGGCTACAGGTTCATGGCAAAGCAGCTTTCCGAGCCACACACACCGCCGTCATCCTGAGGAGCCGCGCGCTTGCGCGGCGTCTCGAAGGATCGGCCGCAGGCGCCTGTGGCCCATCCTTCGAGGCTCGCCCAAGAGGGCGAGCACCTCAGGATGACGCGGGTGTTGGTCTCTCAGCCAGCAAAACAGTGTGCATGCCCTAGCGCGCAGGCGGGACGACGGGCGAGGTGTGGGCACGAGAGTCCCGGCAATAATTACCCTGTCAGGCAATTATGCCCCGGTGGCGCGGCCCGCGCTTTTGCGTCAGGCCGTTGAACCGGCTGCATTTTTCCGCTTGGCACGTCCCCTGCAATGTCTCCCCCGATCACGGCCGTGTCCTGATACGCGCCGGACATGAATTTTGGAGACGACGTTATGGGTATCTTCGATGCGCTCAATACTTCGGTGGGCGGTCTGCAGGCGCAGTCCTTTGCGCTGCAGAACATTTCCGGCAACATCGCCAACGCGCAGACCACCGGCTTCAAGGGCATCAACACGAGCTTCGTCGACCTCGTGCCGGAGGCGACCAATCCGGACCGCCAGGTCGCGGGCGGCGTCACCGCCTACGCGCGGCAAACCGTTTCGACGCAGGGCACGGTGTCGGCCTCGAGCGTCGGCACCTTCATGGCGATCAACGGCGACGGTTTCTTCTCGGTGCAGAAGGCGAGCGGCACGGTCGACAACGCACCGGTGTTCACCGGCGTGACCAACTACACGCGCCGCGGCGACTTTCAGGTCAACGCCAACGGCAACCTCGTCAACGGCGCCGGCTATTACCTGATGGGCGTCGCGGTCGATTCCAAGACCGGCAATCCGCTCGGCAACGTGCCGCAGGTGCTGCAATTCCAGAACAGCTTCGTGCCGGCGCAGGCGACCACGACGATCCAATACGGCCTCAACCTTCCGGCCACGCCGGTGACGGCGGCGTCCAGCACCGCGCCGGCCGGCACCATCACCGCGGTCGGCGGCCTCGACGCCACGGTGTTCACCCCTGATCCGACGGTTGCGGGCTCAGGCACTGTCGTCGGCAATGACGCCGCGCTGTTCCAGAACCAGTCGATCAGCGGCGGAGCCGTCACCGCGTATGATGCGTCGGGCACGCCGGTGAACCTACAATTGCGCTGGGCCAAGACCGACAGTGCCGCGATCGGAGGCACCGACACCTGGAATTTGTTCTATCAAAAGGATCCAACCGCGACGGGCGCCGCCGTGGCGTGGGTCAATGCCGGCACCGATTTCACCTTCGGCACCGACGGCAAGCTGACGTCACCGACCACGCCATCGATCACGCTGACCGGCGTTGCGGTCGGCGGCCAGACGCTCGGCAACGTTTCCGTCAGCATCGGCGCCGCCGGCCTCACGCAATACGCAACCACCGGCGGCACCGCGACCATCAATACCATCTCGCAAAACGGATATCCCGCCGGGCAATTGCAATCGGTCGCGATCAGCAACAGCGGCCTGGTGATCGGCACCTTCTCCAACGGTCAGAACATCAATCTGGCTTCTGTGACGCTGTCGCACTTCAACGGCACCAATTATCTGAAGTCGCTGGATGGCGGCGCCTATGCGGTGACCGACCAGTCCGGCGCGGCGATTACCGGCGCGTCCGGCAGCATCAGCGGTTCGTCGCTCGAAGGCTCCAACACCGACATCGCCGACGAGTTCACCAAACTGATCGTGACCCAGCAGGCCTATTCGGCCAACACCAAGGTCATCACCACCGCCAACAGCATGGTGCAGGATCTGCTGAACGT
>NZ_DASYMN010000401.1:0-33435 GCF_036009065.1 Bradyrhizobium sp.
AGCTTGTGAATCTATTGATTTTTGCGTTTTCCGACATGAGTCAAATCAAAGACTTAGGACCCGCAGAAACGTCGAAATTCGAATAGATTCACAAACTCTGAGGAGCCGCGCGCTTGCGCGGCGTCTCGAAGGATGGCCGCAAGCGCTCGTGGCCATCCTTCGAGGCTCGCCGCAAGGGCGGCGAGCACCTCAGGATGACGGCAGCAAGTGTGGCGAGTCGTAGCCCGCACATAGGTCTTTATTTGACCGCGATTTCCGCGCCGGAACTACGCGTCTTTTAACCTTCGGACTGCGTACGACTCCCTGGCGCTTTCCACATCGATGATCGTCTAAAACCATTGATCCTGAGTCGAATTTTGAGATGTGTGAATCTGGTAAGGCTTGTCCCAGCCATGAGAACTAGCCAGGCCCCTCGGCCACCACCATGTAATTCACGTCCATGTCGGAGGACAGGCTCCAGCGGTCGGCGAAGGGACTGTAGACCACGCCGGCCTGCTTGGTGACGGCGAGCTTGCTGTTCTGCAGATGATGCGCGAGCTCATCGGGGGTGACGAACTTGTCCCATTGATGGGTGCCGCGAGGCAGCCAGCGCAGCACGTATTCCGCGCCGACGATGGCCAGCGCAAAGCTCTTCCAGGTGCGGTTCAAGGTCGAGATCACCATCAACCCGCCGGGCTTCAGCATCGCCGCGCAGCGGCCAAGGAACAGGCCGACATCGGTGACGTGCTCGACCACCTCCATCGCCAGCACGATGTCGAAGCGCTCGCGCACATCCATCTGCTCCACGGTGGTGCAGCGATAGTCGATCGAGAGATGCGACTTGTCGGCGTGCAGTCTTGCCGCGGCGATATTGGTGGCGGAGGGATCGACGCCGATCACCTGCGCGCCGAGCCGCGTGAACGGCTCGCACAGCAGCCCGGCGCCGCAGCCGATGTCGAGAATGCGCAGGCCGGCGAGGCAGTTCAGGCTTTTGACATTGCGGTCGAACTTGCGGCAGGCGGCGTCGCGGATATAGGTCAGCCGCAGCGGATTGATCTTGTGCAGCGGCGCCATCTTGCCGTGCGGGTCCCACCACTCGTCCGACAGTTTTGAAAATTTTGCGACTTCCTCGGGATCGACCGTGGAGACCGCAGCGCTCGAAAAATTTGACTGCATGGTCATTGATTGCGCGCGCTCCTATCGCGCGGTGATGTGGCTACGAAACTCCAGCGGGGAGGTAACTTTATCGATAGTTTTTTCCGCGTCGCCCATGGTCTCAAGCGTGACGTCGCCATAATTCAGAATACGGCCCATGATACTTTGGTTGACGTTGACGCTAGCGACCTTATCGATGCCGATCTCGAAGGTCTCACGCTTGATGAAGCCGGTCTTGTGCACCACCCTCAGGTCGGTGACGTCGGTCTCGGTGGTCCAGCGATGGAACCAGGCCGTCAGCGTCCAGTACAACGCCGCGAGCGCCGATATGGCCGCCAGTGCCAGGCAGAACAGCATCGGTGTTTCGGTCTCGAACATGCGCGAAATAACGAGGAAGGCAATTGTGGCGATCCAGGCCGCGATGGCGGGCAGATAGAATATCCAGTGCGCGTTGGTCGAATACAGCACCTTCTCGCCGGGCTGCAGGATATCGTCGATATAACGCGCCATTCTTCGCCTCAATTGCCATATCCCAGCCCAGTCCACGGCGTCCCAGCGAGACCTCCGGAACCCGGTTGCTTGCCCGCAACCGCGCCGCTATGTATACGCGCCTTTTCGCCCGCGCGTCGCTCACTTTATGCGCGGGTACAATACCGTCCTCTTCAGGGAATGCACCATTCGTCATGGGCCGCCTTGTTATGAAATTCGGCGGCACCTCCGTCGCCAGTATCGACCGCATCCGCAACGCCGCGCGCCATGTCAAGCGCGAGGTCGATGCCGGCCATGACGTAGCCGTCGTGGTCTCGGCGATGTCCGGCAAAACCAATGAACTGATCGAATGGTGCCGCGAGGCCTCGCCGATGCATGACGCGCGCGAATACGATGCCGTCGTGGCGTCCGGCGAGCAGGTCACCGCCGGGCTGCTGGCGATCGTGCTGCAAGGCTTCGGCATCCAGGCGCGCTCCTGGCAGGGCTGGCAAATACCCATCAAAACCAGCGACGCCCACGCCTCGGCGCGGATTCTCGAGATCGACGGTTCCGAACTGATCAACCGCTTCAAGGATCGCAAGGAAGTCGCCGTCCTCGCCGGCTTCCAGGGCGTCAACCCGCACACCGGCCGCATCACCACGCTTGGGCGCGGCGGCTCCGACACCTCGGCGGTGGCGATCGCCGCCGCCATCCACGCCGACCGCTGCGACGTCTACACAGACGTCGATGGCGTCTATACCACCGACCCCCGCGTGGTGCCGAAGGCGCGGCGGCTCGACAAGATCGCGTTCGAAGACATGCTGGAGTTTGCGTCGCAGGGCGCCAAGGTGCTGCAGGTGCGATCGGTGGAACTCGGGATGGTGCATAACATGCCGGTATTCGTCCGCTCGAGCTTCGACAAGCCTGAAGACATCGATCCGCTCGGCACGCCGCCGGGTACGTTGATCTGCAGCGAGGAAGAAATCATGGAAAGCCACGTCGTTACCGGGATCGCCTTTTCCAAGGACGAGGCCCAGATCTCCGTCCGCCGGATCGAGGACAAGCCCGGCGTCGCCGCGGCGATCTTCGGTCCGCTGGCGGCGGCCAACATCAATGTCGACATGATCGTGCAGAACGTCTCCGAGGACGGCGCCACCACCGACCTCACCTTCACGGTCCCGGCTTCCGATTATGTCCGCGCGCGCGACACCATCATCGGCGCCAAGGACCGGATCGGCTATGCCCGGTTCGACAGCGCCACCGATGTCGCCAAGGTCTCGGTGATCGGCAGCGGCATGCGCAGCCATGCCGGCGTCGCGGCCAAGGCGTTTGCGGCGCTCGCCGCGCGTAATATCAACATCCGCGCCATCACCACGTCCGAGATCAAATTTTCGGTGCTGATCGACGCCGCCTACACCGAACTTGCAGTGCGCACGCTGCATACGCTGTACGGGCTGGATCAGGTGTAGAGGACGTGTCCCGGACGCGGTGCAGCGTCGCTTGACGGTGCACCGCAGAGCCGGGACCCAGACTCGCAGAGAGAATGGACCCCGGCTCTGCGACGCACCGCTTCGCGAAGAGCCATAGCGCGTCGAAGACGCGCGTAAACGCGCTTACGGCGCTGCGCCGTGTTCGGGGCACACAGGATGTTGCTCCCGCCGGCAGGCGTTTTGCTTGGCAAAACAAGCCTTGATTGGCTATACGGCCAGATGAACGGGCCGCCGCGAACTGTGCCACAGTTTTGCATCGGCTGATTCGGCCGATTGCCGCGCCGGCGACGCTGCGGAAATGATAAAATCGTTGCTTTTCTGAGGGTTAGGACTGGCGTTGCCGGGGTACTGGGGCACGCCGGTTGGGCGAGGGAGGATGTCGGCACATGCGGAGCGCGTCGGGAGGTCCCCGCGTCTTGTTGAGACGGCTCCGCGAAGTGATGGCGGAGCAGGTCAGCGCCCAGGAGCGCCTCGACAAGATCGTGGTGCTGATCGCCGCCAACATGGTGGCGGAGGTGTGCTCGACCTACGTGCTGCGCGTCGATAACACGCTGGAGCTCTATGCCACCGAAGGCCTCAACCGCGACGCGGTGCACCAGACCGTGCTGAGCGCGCATGAAGGCCTGGTCGGCCTGGTCTCGAGCGAGGCGACGCCGCTCAATCTGTCGGACGCGCAGAGCCATCCGGCGTTCTCGTTCCGCCCGGAAACCGGCGAAGAAATCTATCACTCGTTCCTCGGCGTCCCCATCTTGCGCGCCGGCAATACGCTCGGCGTGCTGGTGGTGCAGAACCGCGCCAAGCGCACTTACGTCGAGGAAGAGGTCGAGGCGCTGCAGACCACCGCAATGGTGCTGGCGGAGATGATCGCCTCGGGCGAACTCTCCGCGCTGGCGCAGCCCGGCGCCGAACCCGCCGCGCGGCACTCGGTGCACAAGACCGGCGCGATCCTGTCCGACGGTATCGCGCTCGGCCATGTGGTGCTGCACGAGCCCCGGGTGGTCATCACCAACTACATCGCCGAGGACCTGCCGAAGGAAATCAAACGGCTGGATGTGGCGCTGGCAAAGCTGCGCGCCGATCTCGACCGCATGCTGGAACGCGGCGATGTCGCCGAAGGCGGCGAGCATCGCGACGTGCTGGAAGCCTACCGCATGTTCGCCAACGACCATGGCTGGTCGCACCGGTTGCACGAGGCCGTCGCGACCGGCCTCACCGCCGAGGCCGCGGTCGAGCGCGTGCAGTCCGACACCCGCGCGCGCATGCTTCGCTCGACCGATCCTTATTTGCGCGATCGGCTGCACGATCTGGAAGATCTCGGCCATCGGTTGATGCGGCAGCTGGTCGGGCAGGATCATGCGCCGTCGCGCGAGCAGCTGCCCGACAATGCCATCCTGATCGCGCGCGCGATGGGTCCCGCGGCGCTGCTCGACTACGACAGGAAAAGGCTGCGCGGGCTGGTGCTGGAGGAAGGCACTGCCAATTCCCACGTCTCGATCGTGGCGCGGGCGCTCGGCATTCCCGCGGTCGGCGAAATACCGAACGCGCCTGGAATCGCCGATCCCGGCGACGCCATCATCGTCGACGGCACGTCGGGCTCGATCTACATCCGCCCCTCGGCGGAAATCGAATCGGCCTATGCCGAGCGGGTGCGGTTTCGCGCCCGGCGCCAGGCGCAATATTCGGCGCTGCGCGACCGGCCCTGCGTGACCAAGGACGGCCAGCCGGTCGAACTGATGATCAACGCCGGGCTGATCATCGACCTGCCGCATATCGACGACACCGGCAGCGCCGGGATCGGCCTGTTCCGCACCGAACTGCAGTTCATGGTGGGCACCAGCCTGCCGCGGTCGACCGATCAGCTGCAGCTGTACCGCGCGGTGCTCGATGCCGCCGGCCCCAAGCCAGTGACCTTCCGCACGCTGGACATCGGCGGCGACAAGGCGCTGCCCTATATGGAAACCGTCACGGAAGAAAACCCGGCACTGGGCTGGCGCGCGATCCGGCTCGGCCTCGACCGTCCCGGCCTGCTGCGCGGCCAGATCCGCGCGCTGCTGCGCGCCGGCGGCGGCCGCGCCTTGCGCATCATGTTCCCGATGATTTCGGAGGTGGCCGAATTCGATTCCGCCAAGGCCATCATCGAGCGCGAACTGACCTATCTGCGCCAGCACGGCCATGCGCTGCCGGAACGCATCGACGTCGGCACCATGGTGGAAGTGCCGGCGCTGCTCTATCAGCTCGACGAACTCTTGAAGAAGGTCGATTTCGTTTCGGTCGGATCGAACGACCTGTTTCAGTTCATGTTCGCGGTCGACCGCGGCAACGCAAAAGTTTCCGAACGGTTCGACACCATGTCGGCGCCGATCCTGCGCGCGCTGCGTGACATCGTGCGCAAGGCGGACGCCGCCAAAAAATCGGCGTCGCTGTGCGGCGAGATGGCCTCGCATCCGCTGGGCGCGCTGGCGCTGATTGCGCTGGGATACCGTTCGCTGTCGCTGTCGGCCACCGCGCACGGCCCGGTCAAGGCCATGGTCCTCGACCTCGATGCCCGAAAAGCCGCGGATATGATGACGCCGCTGCTCGATGCGCCGTCCGGCAGCGTGTCGATCCGCGAGAAGTTGAAGGAATTTGCCGAGGCCGAGGGACTTTCGTTGTAGCGACGCTCCATTCGCACGACGACGCCCTTTCGCATTTTCGCAAATTGAGACGCTCCCATGTTGCCCGAAGCCAAACTCGATATTCTGCTGGCGCACCACGCCTCTCTCGAAGACCAGATCGTCGGCCAATTGAGCTCGGAAGACTATGTGCGAATTTCGCGCGAGCTCGCCGAACTCAATCCGTTGATCGACGCGGTGAAGGCGTATCGCGCCGCCAAGGCCGAGATCGCCGGCATCGACGCCATGATCGCCGACCCTTCGACGGGCGCCGACATGCGCGCCATGGCGGAAGCCGAGCATGCGACGCTGCAAGCGCGCAGCGTCGAGCTGGCGCAGCAAATCCGCGTCGCGCTATTGCCCAAAGACGCCATGGACGAGCGCAACGTCATACTCGAAATCCGCGCCGGCACCGGCGGCGACGAAGCCTCGCTGTTCGCCGGCGACCTGTTCCGGATGTATGAGCGCTTCGCAGGCCTGCAGGGCTGGAAGGTCGAGGTAATCTCGGCCAGCGACGGCACCATGGGCGGCTTCAAGGAAATCATCGCCGAGGTCCAGGGCCGCGGCGCCTTCGCCAAGCTGAAATTCGAGTCCGGCGTACACCGGGTGCAGCGGGTGCCCGACACCGAAACGCAAGGCCGTATCCATACCTCGGCCGCGACGGTGGCGGTGTTGCCCGAGGTCGAGGAGGTCGATGTCGAGATCAAGAACGACGATCTGCGCATCGAGACCATGCGCGCGGGCGGCGCCGGCGGGCAGCACGTCAACAAGACCGAATCGGCGATCCGCATCACCCACATTCCGACCGGCATCGTCGTCATGATGCAGGACAGCCGCTCGCAGCACAAAAACCGCGCCAGCGCGATGAACATCCTGCGCTCGCGGATCTATGACGCCGAGCGCCGGCGCATCGATTCGGCGCGCTCCGCCGACCGCCGCGAAAAGGTCGGCTCCGGCGACCGCTCGGAACGGATCCGCACCTATAATTTCCCGCAAGGAAGGGTCACCGATCACCGCATCAACCTGACGCTCTACAAACTGCCGCAAGTGATCGCAGGCGAAGCTCTGGGTGAGTTGATCGATGCGCTCACCACCGAGCATCAGGCGGCGCAGCTCGCCGCCCAGGGCGCCGCGGCGTGACGGACGGTCACGTGCCCGCCGCGCAGGCGGTCACGCCGCGATCCGTCGCTACGCCCCTCCGATGACAATACCCACGGCCAGTACGATGGCGCCGCCGAGCACGATCTGGAACACCGCCTGCAGGAAGGGCGTGTCCATGTAACGCGCGCGAATATAGGCGATGACCCACAGCTCGAAGAATACGACGACGCCCGCGATGGCCGTCGCAATCCAGAATGCATTGGGCCAGGTATCGGGAACGAGATAAGGCAGCGTATGCCCGAGGCCGCCGAGGGCGGTCATCAGGCCGCAGGTGCCTCCGCGCAGCCAGGGCGAGCCGCGCCCGGTCAATGATCCGTCGTCGGACAGCGCTTCGGCGAAGCCCATGCTGATGCCGGCGCCGATCGAAGCGGCGAGGCCAACCAGAAATGTCTGCCAATTCTGATGGGTCGCAAAGGCGGCGGCGAACAGCGGAGCGAGCGTGGAGACCGACCCGTCCATCAATCCGGCCAGACCCGGCTGGACGTATTGCAGGACGAACATACGCTTGCGCGTTTTGTCTTCTTCGGCGCGAGCATGGGGGCTGAGGATCTTGTCCGTCAGTTTTGACGCAAGGTGTTCGTGCCCCTTTTCCAGCTCGGCAAGATCGCCGAGCAGCTTGCGGACGCCGACATCCCGGGATTGCTCGGCGGCTTTCGCATAGAAGCGCTCGGCTTCGAACTCCATCGTCTCGGCTTCCTTGCGGATGGCGTCGAGAGATAGATTCTTGGTCAGCCAGATCGGCCGCCGGCGCAAAAATCCCTTTACATTGGCTCTCCGGATTGGCGGAAGGTTGGGCCCGAAGCGCTGCTCGAACATCTTCAGCAACATGTGGCGATGGCCTTTTTCCTCCTCGGCCATCTCCTCGAATATCCTGGCTGAATCCGGGTAACGCTCGGCGAGATCTTCGGCGAAGCTCATATAGATGCGGCTGTCTTCCTCTTCTCCGGAAATAGCGACGGCCAGCACCTCCCGTTCGGTCAAATCCGCGAAATTCTTCATCCAGCATCCCTTCGAATTTCTTTAGAATAATTCTAAAGAGATATAATTGGTCGATTTGGCCAGGTCAAATGCCGCTTCCGGAGTGATTTCGACGACGGGCAGCACCGCTTCGCGGCGCATACATGCAATGTCGTAAAAGCTACCGTGATCGCCGTGTTCATGCCGAACAAAAGCCCGCGGCGCTGCCGAAGGAAGATACGTGACCAACCCGTTCGCTGGCCGCAACGTCGAGACAGCACGCCGCGCGCTGGCGGCGCGGCTGAGGAGCGCAGAAGTGGAATCTGCCGAACTCGACGCGCGGATTCTGGTCGGCGCGCTGCTCGGTCTCGATTTCAGCGGCATCATCGCGGCGGCGGCACGGATTCTCACCGCCGGCCAAGCTGCACGTCTTGAGGACTATGCGCGGCGACGCATGGCGGGAGAGCCGGTCGCCCGTATCATCGGCGTCAAGGAATTCTGGGGACTGCCGCTGCAGATATCACCGGCGACGCTGGTTCCCAGGCCCGACACGGAAACCGTGGTCGAGGCGGCGCTGGAAATTCTGCGCGCCGAAGCAAGCTGCAATCACCCGCTTCGCATCGCCGACCTTGGCACCGGATCCGGCGCGATCTTGCTGGCGCTGTTGTCAGAACTGCCGAACGCATTCGGGATCGGCACCGACATCAGCGAGGCGGCGCTGCGGAGCGCGCGCGGCAATGCCGCCCATCTGGCATGCAGGGCACGCGCCGCTTTCGCTGCTTGCGACTATGCCGCGGCGCTAGCGGGTACGTTCGACCTGATCGTGTCGAATCCGCCCTATATCCGCTCGGCCGACATCGCCGCGCTCGACATCGAGGTGCGCGAGCACGATCCGCGCTGCGCGCTGGACGGCGGCGCCGATGGCCTGGACGCCTACCGCGTGATCGCCCCCGAAGCGATGCGGCTGCTTGCGCCCGGGGGCGCCCTGGTGGTGGAGGTCGGCCAGGGCCAAAGCGGCGATGTCGAAGGATTGATGATGGCGGCGGGGCTAACGCCCGCAGACGTCCCGAAATCCGATCTGGCGGGCATCCGCCGGGCCGTTTGGGGACGAAAATTGCCTCGATAAAGTCCTATTGGAACGCAAAAAAACCACTTGGAATATTCCCCGGGAGCGACTACGTTCCCGGCACAACGTCGGTCCAGGGTTGCTGGCCCCGTAGATGCTGCGGGTGGATGCCAGAGTTCTCTTGGTTCAAGAGAGCCCGCCCCGAGTGAAAGGTTCCAAAAGGCAGGTCCAATTGAGCGCGATGGCTGAGAGAGCTGCGCTGCTGGTGACCGCAAAGCGAACGAAAGCCTGATATTGCGCTTGAAAACTCACGCGAGAAACCTGGGCTTGTTTTGGCAGGCTGAATGATTTGGTCCGGCTGGCAATGCGCCGGCGGTTGGGGAACGCGTCTTTGTTGAACGCGACATACGGCAACACTCGATGCTGACTTGAATCGCACGGCGATTCGGCGCGCGTCGCGTGCCGTATCTGATGACTATGACAACGGCAAACACTCCAAGGCTGGTAACTTCAGGGCTGGTAACAAAGGCAAGACATGAGAAACGGTCAGAACAACAACAAGCGGATGCGTAACCGGAATAATAACAACAATAGCAATAACAATAATAACAACCGGCGCGGGCAGAACCCGATGACCCGGGTTTTCGAATCCAACGGACCCGATATCAAGATTCGTGGCACTGCCTCCCATGTTGCCGAAAAATACGTGCAACTGGCGCGCGACGCGCGAAGCTCCGGCGACCCGGTGGCGGCCGAGAATTATTACCAGCACGCCGAGCACTATTTCCGCCTGATCGCGGCAGCCCAGGAACAGTTTCGCCAGAACCAGCCGCAGCCGCGCACTGAAAATGAAATGCCGCCCGAGGAAAGCGACGACGAAAGCGAGAGTTTTTCGAATTTCGGCCAGGAGCCGGGCTTTGTTCCGGCGCAGCCGCAGCCGTTCGTGCGCGAGGGGCAGCCCTACCAGCCGCGCGAGCAGCAGCATCAATCCCGCGAATACAACAACAATCGCGACTATCGCCCGCCGCAGCAGTATCAACCGCAGCCGCAGCCGCAGCCCGTCCCGGTCGGCGACGGCGGCAGCGTCGATCGGCTGCCCTCGTTCATCACCGGGCCACAGCCGCAGATCAATGGCGGCCCCGGTTTTGAAAGCCATGGCGGCGAGCGCTTCCAGCCGCGCCGCCGCCGCCGTCCGCATGGGCCCCGTCCGGAGGGCATAGCCGCACCGGCGACGCCAGGCGACGATTTCAATCCCGGGAATGAATAGGCGACGTTATCGCGGCGTTCTATCAACGAGTCGTCCCCACGAAGGCGGGGACCCATACGCCGTGTCGTCTCGTTTCGGCACTAGGGCAGAGGCATTTTGCAATAACTAATGCCAGGGGTTATGGGTCCCGCCTTCCAGGGACGACCCGCGGAAGATCTAACTATCATCCCGTTGCAATGACGACGGCACCAGCACCGGCTCCAGCGCTGGAATAAGGCGCGTGCGTTCGCGGTGCGCTGGAATGGCGCGATAGACCTGCTTGGTCGCCTCCACAATATGCACGCCCGCGAACGGCAGCGACAGCGCTGCTCCAACGCGCTCCCACGCCATCGCCGAGCGCAGGAACCAGCCGCCTGCGACCGGCGGCATGAACAGCGCCTCGCCCCACGCCGTCGGGGTGAACCAGGTCTGCCGCAGCAATTGCGTGATCTGCGAGCGCGAATACGGCCGGCCATGACCGAACGGCGTGTTGTCGGTGCGCGTCCACACCCCGCGCCGGTTGGGGATGACCGCCATCACCCGCCCCGACGGCGCCAGCACCCGCCATACCTCGCGCAGCAGCCCTTCCGGATCGTCGGACATTTCCAGCGCGTGCGCCAGCAGGATGCGGTCGACCGCGGCGTCCGGCAGCGGCAGCGAAAATTCATCGACCAGCGTCGCCAGCGTCGGGCGCGCGGTTGGCCATTTCAGCACCCCCTGCGCCGCCGGCATGAACGCGATGCAGCGTTCGCAATCCTCGCGGAACAGGCCGAGATAGGGGGTCGGATAACCGATCCCCAGAATCCGCTGGCCCTGCGCATTGGGCCAGCACGCGTGGATGCCGCGACTGATCAGCCGCCGCGCCACAATGCCGAGGCGCCGCGAATAGAAATCCCTGAGATCGATCACGTCGATGGTCATGAATGCAATTCTATCACGGCCGGGGATGGAAGGGCGCGCCGATTATCGCATTGCCGATTGAGCGTTAACGCCATATGTCATCCGGTGGCCCTGCCGGCCAATTGGTATTACGGAGATATCATGGCTGCTGAAATCCGCCTGTTCCCCTGCCTCACCGACAACTACGGCTATCTGATCCACGATCCCGCGAGCAAGGCGACCGCGTCGATCGACGCGCCGGAAGCCGCGCCCATTATCAAGGCGCTCGAGGCCGAGGGATGGACGCTGACGGACATCCTGGTGACCCATCATCACGGCGACCATGTCGGCGGCATTGCCGAACTGAAGCAGAAATATAACTGCCGCGTGGTGGCGCCGCATGACAAGACCGCAAAAATTCCGCTGGCCGATGCGCGCGTCAAGCAGGGCGATATCGTCAAGGTCGGCACGCTGCTGGCGCGGGTGCTGGAGACGCCCGGCCACACCCTCGATCACATCGGTTATGTCTTCGACGACGAGAAAGCGCTGTTCGCCGCCGACACGCTGTTCTCGGTCGGCTGCGGTCGGGTGTTCGAGGGCACCTATCCGATGATGTGGGACTCGCTGCTCAAGCTGCGCGCGCTGCCCGACGATTTCAGGCTCTATTGCGGTCACGAATATACCGCGGCCAATATCAAATTCGCGCTGACCATCGAGCCGAACAACCCTGACCTCAAGGCCCGGGCCGAGGAAGTGGCGCGGCTGCGCGCCGCGGGCAAGCCGACCATACCGACCCTGCTCGGCGACGAGAAGAAGGCCAACGTGTTCCTGCGCGCCGACGAGCCTTCGGTCGCGGCGGCCGTGCGGTTGAAGGGCGCGAGCGCCGCCGAAATATTCGGCGAATTGCGCGAACGCAAAAACAAGTCCTGATGGATCCGGCGCCGGCCGCCGCCGACATCATCGCGCGGCTTGAATTGGAGCCGCATCCCGAAGGCGGGCATTTTCGCGAAACTTTTCGCGACGCGCGCCTTGATGCGAATGGACGTTTGGTTTCGACCGCGATCTATTTTCTGCTGGCGCGCGGCGAACGCTCGCACTGGCATCGCATCGACGCGGCCGAGATCTGGCATTTTTACGCCGGCAGTCCGCTGACCCTGCAAATTGCGGATGGCGACGGCACGCGCATCATCATTCTCGGACCGGATATTGCCGCGGGCGAAGTGCCGCAAGCCATCGTGCCCGCGCGGGCATGGCAAGCCGCGACAAGCACCGGCGACTGGACGCTGGCCGGCTGCACGGTCGCGCCGGGATTTGATTTCGCGAAGTTCGAACTGGCGCCGAAAGGCTGGATGCCGAACTCTTTACCCTCCCCTGGAGGGGGAGGGTCGACGCGCGCGTCGCGCGTGGCGGGGTGGGGTGAGGTGTTCATCCGCGGCTTCACCCCACCCCGATAAGCATCGCGCTTCGCGCGCTGCTTATCGGCCCTCCCCCTCCAGGGGAGGGTAAGAAAGAGTTCGTTTTTTCCCAATCATATCCTTGGCCGCGATCAATCCGCCGCCTGCGATCAACACCGCAGCCACCGCAATTGCGGCGCTGGGCTTTGCATAGCCCGCCAGCATCAGGAACGCCGTGGAGAGCAAGGGCGTCGCGTAGGACGCGGCCCCCAGCACGCGGATATCGCCCCGCTTCATTCCGATATCCCAGGCATAGAACGCAGCGCCCACCGGACCGATGCCGAGCGCGATGATCGCAAGCCATTGCGCCGATGTCTCGGGCCAGACCGTAATTTCGACCGCCAGATGAATCGCGGCGGCGAGGAGTGCTGTCGCAAAACAGAAACCCGCGACGGCATCGGTCGGCACGGCCTTGTGCTTGCGCGACATCACCGAATAGGCCGCCCACACGAAGGCAGCCGCGAATGCCGCGGCCAGACCGGCGATTTGCCCTTGCTCGAGATTCGCAGACGTATTGCCGGAAAACAGCAGCACGGTGCCGGCGAGCCCGAGCAGCGCGCCGACGATGTGATGGGCTTTAAGCCGCTCGCCCGGCAATAGCGACGAGAACAGCACGATCAACAGCGGCCAGAGATAGTTCAACAGCCCCGCTTCCGCAGGAGGCGCCAGCCGCAGCGCCAGGAAATACAGCGCGTGATAGCCGAACAATCCGCCGACGCCGACCATCCATACAAGCGCCGGCTGCCGCAGCGCGCGGATTGCGTCGGGCCGCGCGATCCAGTTCGCGGAAGCAGCGAGTGCGCCGATTGCAAACGTCATCGACGCCAGTTGGAACGCGGGAATGCGGCCGGTCGCCAGCGTCAGCACCGCCAGCAGAGACCACATCAGGATCGCGGTGAGGCCGATGAGCGTGGCGGTGCGGGAGGACATCAAATTTGTCATTCCGGGGCGCGAGTGAAGCGAGCGAGCCCGGAATCCATAATCCCAGTATTCACGTTCAGCATCCACACGCCGACACAGGGATTATGGATTCCGGGCCTGCGCCAAGAGGCGCATCCCGGAATGACGACGTTTAAGTCAGTCTAGGCCGCGCATCACACCATATATTGCCCGCCGTTGATCGACAGCGTCGAGCCCGTGATGGCGCCGGCCTCGTCGGCGGCGAGGAATACCACGGCGCGGGCGATTTCTTCCGGTTCGCCGAGGCGGTTGACCGGGATCAGCGGCAGGATGCTTTTCTCCAGCACCTCCTTCGGCACCGCCTGCACCATCTCGGTGTTGATATAGCCCGGGCAGATCGCGTTGACGGTGATGCCGCCCTTGGCGTTCTCCAGTGCCAACGCCTTGGTGAAGCCGATGTCGCCCGCCTTGGCCGCGGAATAATTGACCTGGCCGAACTGGCCCTTCTGGCCGTTGATCGAGGAGATGTTGATGACGCGGCCGAATTTTCGCGACCGCATGCCTTCGATCACCTGACGCGTCATGTTGAACAGCGAGCCGAGATTGGTGTTGATCACGGCGTTCCACTGATCCAGCGTCATCTTGTGGAACGCGCCGTCCTTGGTGATGCCGGCGTTGTTGATGAGGACATCGACCGGGCCGAGGTCGGCTTCGACCTGCTTGACGCCGGCGGCGCAGGCGTCGAACGAGCTGACATCCCATTTGTAAACCGGAATGCCGGTTTCGGATTTGAATTTTTCCGCCGCCGCGTCATTGCCGGCATAGCTTGCCGCGACCTTGTATCCGGCGTCCTTCAACGCCTTGCTGATCGCAGCGCCGATGCCTCGCGTTCCGCCCGTCACCAATGCAACACGTGCCATAACGATTCCTCCCTGGACTTTTTTTAGTTGGACCGGAATTATTCCGGCAATAAAGCGGACTTCAAGAACAAAATGCCCGGCGCGGGGCCGGGCATTGCAGTTTAGCAAAACGAAGTGCGATTGCTCGATGATTTTTTCATCCTGCTCAACGCACCCTGCTTCGGTAAGTTCAATCGCGGGCGAGGCACATGGCGATGCCCATGCCGCCGCCGATGCACAGCGTGGCGAGGCCCTTCTTGGCATCGCGCTTCTGCATCTCATGCAGCAACGTCACCAGCACGCGCGCGCCGGAGGCGCCGACCGGATGGCCGATCGCGATCGCACCGCCATTGACGTTGACCTTAGCCGTATCCCAGCCGAGGTCCTTGTTGACCGCGCAGGCCTGCGCCGCGAAGGCTTCGTTGGCCTCGATCAGATCGAGATCGCCGATGCTCCAGCCGGCCTTCTTCAGCGCTGCGCGCGAGGCCGGGATCGGCCCGGTGCCCATGATCTTCGGGTCGACGCCGGCCTGGCCCCACGACACGATGCGGGCCAGCACGGTCTTGCCTTCCTTGGCGGCTTGCTTCGCCGTCATCAGCACCACCGCGGCGGCGCCGTCATTGATGCCGGAGGCCGAGCCCGCGGTGACGGTGCCGTCCTTCTCGAACGCCGGCCTGAGCTTGCCCATCGCCTCGACGGTGGCGCCATGGCGCGGATATTCGTCGTCGCTGACGATGATGTCGCCCTTGCGGGACTTGATGGTGACCGGAACGATCTCGTCCTTGAACTTGCCGGCCTTCTGCGCGGCTTCCGCCTTGTTCTGCGAGGCGACGGCGAACTCATCCTGCTGCTGGCGCGTGATCTGGTACTGCTTGGCGACGTTCTCGGCGGTGTTGCCCATGTGGTAGCCGTTAAAAGCGTCCCACAGCCCGTCCTTGATCATGGTGTCGACGAACTCGATCGGACCCATCTTGGTGCCGCCGCGCAGATACTGCGCGTGCGGGGCCATGCTCATGGATTCCTGGCCGCCCGCGACTACGATCTCCGAATCGCCGTTGAGCAGCGCCTGATAGCCCAGCGCCACGGTGCGCAGGCCGGAGCCGCACAACTGGTTGACGCCCCAGGCCGGGCTTTCCACCGGAATTCCGGCGGCGATCGAGGCCTGACGGGCCGGGTTTTGGCCCTGCGCCGCGGTCAGGATCTGCCCCATGATGACCTCGGAGACCCGCGCGGGCTCGATGCCGCCGCGCTCCAGCGCGGCTCTGATGGCGATCGCTCCCAGATCATGGGCGGGCATGGTGGCGAACGCGCCGTTGAAACTTCCTACCGGGGTGCGGGCGGCGCTGACGATGACGACATCGTCTGACATGGACATCTCCTGATTTTGAGTTCTTTGGCTCGAGGCCTTGGACGGCGGCCGCCGGGGTGGGGCCCTGTCTCGCCCTATCCTGTTAAGCTAGTGCTGGCGTGTCAATCTACCAGAGGGCGAAAATCATGCCGTGGTGCAATCAGACCCGTTCTCGTCGCCATTTCCTCAGCGATGCCTATGCTTTGGAATTAACCGTGGTGCACAAAACGGTAGCCGAACCCCGTTGAAAATGCTTACTTTGCTGCGATGCGTTGCTCCAAGCCCTTCGGCGAAGCCGTCGGGTTCCTTGTCCCCGGTATGGTTGTGTGAGCCCATGGCGAAATCAGAAACACCTACGACGATCAAGAAATACGCGAACCGGCGGCTCTATAATACCGGCACCAGCACCTACGTCACGCTCGAGGACCTGGCGGCGATGGTAAAAGACGGTGAAGACTTCCTCGTCTACGACGCCAAGACCGGCGATGACATCACCCGCTCGGTGCTGGCGCAGATCATCTTCGAACAGGAAAACAAGGCCGGACAGAACCTGCTGCCGACCACTTTCCTGCGCCAGCTGATCCGGTTTTACGGCGACAGCATGCAGATGGTCGTGCCGAAATATCTGGAGCAGTCGATCGACATGCTGACCCGCGAGCAGGAAAAATTCCGCAAGCAGATGACCAACACGTTCAGCATGACGCCGTTCGCGTCGCTGGAAGAGCACGTCCGCCGCAACATGGAATTGTTTCAGCAGACATTCTCGATGTTCAAGCCGTTCGCGCCGCCGCGCGGCGGCAACTCGGCGCCGCCCGAGCCCGAGAAGCTTGGCAGCGAGCCCGCCGACGCCGGCAACATCGAAGACCTGCGCCGCCAGATGAAAGACATGCAGGACCGCCTCGAGCGGATGTCGAAAGAACCGAAGAGCGAGTAGGTCCGCCGTGCCCCGGATGCTGCACAACGCGCCGCCTCTTCGCGGCGTGGTGCGCTGCTAAGCCGGGGCCGCAACGAGGTTTGATCTGTCATGCGCGGGTTGACCCGCGCATCCATCATCTTCGCAAGACTCTTGTCCAGAGAGATGGATGGCCGGGTCAAGCCCGGCCATGACGCTTCAATTTGTGACGGTCCCGGCTCTGCGGTGCACCGTGAAGAACGCTGCACCGCGTCCGGGACACGAAGCGGTTACCCTGCCGCCGGTAGTACCGCCGCCGTAGCCTGCGACTGCCACGGCCGATCCGATGATGCGAGCCCGATCAGCCGGCCCTGGATGTAATCGCAGCCCCAGCCCTGCAGCATCGACGCGGATTCCTCATCCTGCACCCATTCGGCGACGGTCTTGATGCCGAGCCGGCGTGCCAGATCGATCAGCGTCTGCACGAACGCACGATCATCCGCCGAGCGCGCGATATTCTGCACGAAGGCGCCGTCGATCTTCACGATATCGACGCCGAGCTTGCGCAAATTGCGGAACGAGGTGTAGCCGGCGCCGAAATCGTCGATCGCAATCTTGCTGCCGAAATTCTTCAGCCGGGTGACGAAGCCGCGGACGTCGTCGATATCCTGGATCGCGACGGTTTCGGTGATCTCGACGATCAGCCGCTCGGCGACTCCGGGATGCGCGCGCATCAGCGATTCAATCGAAGCCCACCAGTCCGGATCCATCGTGGTATCAGGTGAAATGTTGAGGCTGAGGCGCACGCTTGGCGCCGCTGCAAGCTCTGCGACCACCAGTTCGAGCACGCGGTGATCGACCAGCCGGATCAGGCCGAGCTTTTCCGCCACCGGCACGATGTCCGGCGCCAGCAGAAACTGCCCGTCGTCCTGCTGCATGCGGACCAGGCATTCATGGAACGCCGGCTCGCGAGTCCGCGCGTCGACCACCGGCTCGAACGCCATCACGATGCGGCGCTCGTTTAGCGCGGTGACGATCTCGTCGGTGACGCGGATGTTGACGCGGCGCTGGGCGTCGCGCTCGACATTCGGCCGCCACACCAGAAACGAACCGGCGCGGCGGCGCTTGGCCATGTCGAGGGTTTCCTGGGCGCGATTGATCGCCTCGTCGGCGTTGCGCGCGTAGCGCGGCACGCTGACCGCGCCGATCGAGGCGGTCACCGATACCGGGCCGGACTTGGTCGGCACGACGTCATCGCGGATGCCCGCCAGAAACCGTTCGGCCGCGACATTCATGTCGTCGACGGTGCAGTTCTTCAGCACCAGCCCGAACTTGTTGCCGGAGAATCGTCCGAGCACGTCGCCGCCGCGCAAGCGCGCGCGAATGCGTTTGGCGACATCGCAGATCACCTGGTCGGCGACGTCGAAGCCGAAGGCGTCGTTGATGCGCGCCAGATGATCGATGCCGATCAGCATGAAGGCAAACGACGAGCGGAAGCGCATGGCTTCCTCGATCGATTCGGCCAAGGAGGCGATCAGGTGGGTGCGGTTGAGTTCGCCGGTCAACGGATCGTGCCGCGACAGTTTTAAAAGTTGCTCGTCGCGGGCGTGGCGTTCGTTGTCGATGCGGACGATGCCCTGCACGCGCGCCGGCTTGCCATCGGCGCCGGCAAACCAGCAGCCGGATTCCTCGATCCACAGCACCGGGCGGGATGTGCTGGCGCGCACGCCATATTCGATCCGGTAGGGCACCCCATCGCCGCGGTCCACCGCGGACGATCCGGTCAGCGCGTCGGTCCGGATCGAGCGCGCCGGCTCGATCAATTTCGCGAAATCGCTGCCGGTCGAAAGCGCCGCGGCGGGGATATCGGGGAATACCGAGGCGAGGTGATCAGTCCAGGCGATTTGGTCGCTGGCGATGTCCCAGACAAACGCGGCCTGGCCGAGACAGGCCAGGATGGCGGAGGCTTGCGGAGGCACGGATGTCAAAGTCGCCTCGTTTCGGGACGTGGCCCTGTGATTCTCAACCGGATGATAATGCGGACCCGGCCGCGGACCCTAGGCAAAACTCTCTAAATAATTCGAAAAGCCGGTTCCGGGCCGGCAAAAAGCGCGCGGCATGGGCCTTGCGATGATGTGTAGGCGAGGGACGCAATGTCCCGAAACGAGACACAGAATCGGATTTTCGATGACAATTGCCGAGGTCAGCCGGGTAACCTTCAACGCACAGCCGACCGAGAGCGGCGCCGACGCCCCGGCGAAGGCCGCGAGCGTCGCGCTGGTGCCGGTCGTTGCCACGCCACGGCGGCTCACGCCGGCCGCTCCTGGTCTGACCCGGCCCGATCCGTCTTTCGTGGTTCATTTGATTGCGATGGCCGAGCAGAGCCCGCAAACGCGGATGCTGCGGCGCGCGGCACCCGCGGACGCACAGGCGGCGTACCGCTCGGTGGCCAATCAAAACCAGCCCATGCTTCCGCCGGGCATCCGGATGCGGCATAGCGCCTGATCAGCGCGGCGGGGTGTCCGGCGAGGGATGTGCGCCGTCGTTGGGCTGCAATCCCGGCGACCTGATCTCCGGTGACGTCCTGACGATATCGACAGGGTGCGGTGTCGTCGGTTCCGGGCGGTCGAGCAGTACCGATTCCGCGACGGTGGCCGCCGGCGGCACCGACGGCGCGGGCTCCGGATCGAGCCGCGGCCCTTCGGTCTCGATATCGCGCTGTCGTTTGTTTCTGGAAACCGTCGCATCAGCCGGTGCGAGGCGCGCATTGCGCCGCGCCCGCAGCGCGATGCCCGACAAGAAGTCCACCAACGCCAGCAGGGTCAACAGAAAATAGGTCGAGGTGCCGAACTGCGGCAGCATCACGAATTCAGCGGCCGCGCCGGCAAACACCAGCAGCGACAGCAGGTGGTCCATGAAGTATTTCGAGCCGGGCCGCGCGCCCTTGATGACCTCGAACAGCAACAACAGGATGCCGAGCGCGATCAGGGCATCGCTAAGCGTCACCGGCCATGCCGCGCCGGACACCAGCGTCAGCGTGAACAGCGGCGCCGCAAACGACACGCCGGGCATCAGAAAGACGATGATGTTGCAGATCGCAAGCGGGATCAGAAGCAGCGGGAAACCGATCATGGACATCGGGCCTTTTCTTCAAGCAGGAGAACCCCAGGCACTTTCGGACGAAGCTCGAGCCGGACGCACCTTATCCCACCAGTTGGAGCGAATTCGGGCGTACAAATATTTTTGCCGGAATTCGCCTGCCCGCACGTTCCCGTTCATCCGCGCCGTAGGGCGGCGCCGCTGGAACCCGGATCAGGATTCCTTCTTGGCCTTCAGAACCTGCCGGCCCTTGTACATGCCGGTCTTCAGATCGAGGTGATGCGGCCGGCGCAATTCCCCGGAATCCTTATCCTCGGCGTAAGTCGGCTTCTTGATGGCATCCGCCGAGCGGCGCATGCCACGTCGTGAGGGCGATGTTTTTCTTCTCGGAACGGCCATATCGAAAGTCCTTGCAGGGGTGTTGTCGAAAGGCATCGCCCGAAGCGGACGGCCCGGCGCTGTGACGCGGGCTGATATGCCGATAAGGCCGCGCTTATAGAGGATGGAGTGACCCAAAGCTAGGTTCAAAATAAGTGAAAATCGGCTCAAAAACCGCGATTTTCGGCCCAGCAACGTCTCAGTCCGGCGGCCTGCGCCCGCACCATATAGATCCCGGCCAGACGGCGCACGCCCGGGCCTGGATTGCGGGCGCTTCGGGCCACCGGATTGGGCAGGATCGCTGCCAGCAGCGCGGCCTCGCGGGCCGACAGGCTGGAGGCGGGACGGCCGAAGGCGTAGGCAGAGCCTGCTTGCGCGCCGAACTGCCCGGACGGCCCGAGCTCAGCGATATTCAGGTAGATTTCCAGGATCCGCTGCTTCGGCAGCACGAGGTCGATCCACAGCGCGAGCGGGAATTCCAGCGCCTTGCGGAGCAGGCTTCGGCCCTGCCACAGGAACAGGTTTTTCGCCACCTGCTGGGTGATGGTGGAGCCGCCGCGCCCCACCTCGCCGTCTTCCGCGTCGTCGATCACATCGCGCAACGCATCCCAGTCGATGCCGCGATGGCTGCAGAATTTCGCGTCCTCGGACGCCACCACCGAACGCGGCAGCGCCGGCGACATCGACGCCAGATCGACCCATTGCCGCGACACCGGCGCGCCGGTGACCCAGCGCCACGCCATCAGCGTCGAAACCGGATGGCCGACGCGATACAGCGGCGCCAGCAGATAGGGCAACAGGAGGACCAGCAGCACGATCAGGAACAGGTTGCGGACGATGCGCAAAAATGGGCCTTTGGGTTGATGGCAATGCCTTGCACTGGCGCAATCTGCCGAGATGTCCGGAAATTCTAGCGCATTTCAAGGCGGTTAAGGTTTCCAGGCGGATGGGCGAACGGGCATTGCCCGTGGAATTGACGAAGCCGGTGCCATGAACGATTGTCCCGCCGACTTCGATCGGAGCCTGCTTTTAATGACGACTGCCACCGCATCCGCCGACTTTGCCAAACGACTGGACCAGACCGCGGAGGAAACCGAGACCCTGCTCGGACGGCTTTTGTCCGACACGCTGCTGCCTGACGAAATCGCCCGCCCGAAACGATTGATGGACGCGATGCGCTATTCGTCGCTCGGCGGCGGAAAACGGCTGCGGCCGTTTCTGGTGGTGGAAAGTTCCGCCGTGTTCGGCGTCTGCCGCGAGGCGGCGCTGCTGGCCGGCGCCGCGCTGGAATGCATCCACTGCTATTCGCTGATCCACGACGACCTGCCGGCGATGGACAACAGCGATCTGCGCCGCGGCCGTCCCACACTGCACAAGAAAACCGATGACGCCACCGCGATTCTCGCGGGCGACGGATTGCTGACGCTGGCTTTCGATATCGTTACACGCGATGAGATTCACAAAGACCCCACCGTTCGTCTGCTGCTGACGCGTGCGCTGGCGCGCGCCTCGGGAATCGGCGGCATGGTGGGCGGCCAGATGCTCGATCTTGCCGGCGAAGGCCGCTTCGGGGACCGCGAGCCGGTCGATGTCGCGCGCCTGCAGCAGATGAAGACCGGCGCGTTGCTGCGCTATGGCTCCATCGCCGGCGCCATTCTTGGTCAATCCTCGCAAGCCGAATATCAGGCGCTCGACGATTACGGGCGCGCGCTCGGCGAAGCTTTCCAGATCGCCGACGACCTGCTCGACGTGGAAGGCGACGCCGCGTCGCTGGGCAAGCCCGCCGGCGCCGACGCGGCGCTCGGCAAGACCACCTTCGTCACCCAGCTCGGCGTTGATGGCGCAAAAAAACGCGTGCGCGATCTGCTGGCAAAAGCGGATGCCGCCTTGTCGATCTTCGGTGCGAAGGGCGAGGTGCTGCGCGCCGCCGCGCGGTTCGTCGCCGAACGCAAGAACTGAAGACGCGGATGGCGCGCAAGGACGACAAGGATCCGGGTCTTGCGCGCTTCAAGAAAATGTCGACGCCTATCCGCGTGGTGTATGCGCGGCCGCGTACCTTCATCTCCATTGCGGTCGGCGTCCTCGCATTTTTTCTGCTGCCGCAATCGTTGCGGCTGGTAACGCGGCTGCTGGTCGGCTGGGACATCTTCGTCGCGCTCTATCTGGTGCTCGTCTACTCTCTGGTCTTCAGCAGCGGGCTCGCGCATATCCGTCGTAACGCCATCCTGCAGGACGACGGCCGCTTTCTGATCCTGCTGGTGACGGCGCTCGGCGCTTTCGCCAGCATCGCCGCCATCATCTTCGGGCTCGATGATCAGCATCGCAGTTCGCCGGAACTGGCGCTGGCGACCGCGACCATTGCGCTGTCATGGGCGGCGGTGCACACCACCTTCGCGCTGCACTACGCCCACGAATATTACCGCGGCGACAAGCCCGGCGGCCTGGATTTTCCGTCCGGCCATGCAGATGAAAAGCCGGATTATTGGGATTTCGTATACTTCTCGTTCGTGATCGGCATGACCGCGCAGGTCTCGGACGTCGGCGTCACCGACAAGATCATCCGCCGCACCGCGACAGTACATGGGATCATCTCGTTCGTGTTCAATACGGCGCTGGTGGCGCTGATGGTCAACATCGCTGCGAGTGCGATCTGATGCGCGCTTACTTCGGTCTACGCCCGCTAGGCGACATGCACCCATCGTCTGCTTACACCAACGGGATCGTCGCTTGATTTCACTTCGTTTTTATATTGCTCAATTTCTGCATCATCCACGTCGGCGTCACTCATAGCGTAGCTCACCCGGCGCAAGATCGGCCAAAGTTGATTGCCCAAATCTGCCAGTTCAACTTTTATGTTTGGGTACTTGGATATCTGCGCAGATGCCTGTTGCGACAATTGCTCCGTGAGGCGCTTGGTAAACATCGCCTCGAACAGTTCCTTTGAGCGTCGTAATCCGTCCGTGGTGAACTCCACCGATTTCGCCTTGCCAACCGGATTCTCGATCATTCCCTTTTCGTGTAATCGGCTCAATGCATCCCAATCGAAGCCCTTCCAGGCGCGATACTGATCGTGAAGGGTAAGATAAAGCAGCGCCAACACTGTGTCGTCGATCCGGTCGGTGTCGAGCGCCATCGCAATATCTCCCGCAAATGGATAATCGCGCAATTTTAGCCCGATCGGAGATGTCTTTGCCACGTCCGCAAGGCAGCCTGCGACCGAAGCGCGCATGGTCCCGGCCGGCAAGCGCCATCATTGCGTTCAAGCGAGCGCCGCGATGCCCTGTTCCATTCGCCATCGACCGATCCGGTCAGGCAGCCGACCCGGCGCAACTCGGTTTGCACCGATTTTGCGAGCTCGACCGCGGACAGCCCGGGCGCCGACGCACTGGATAGCGCTGCAACTTTGCTGTCCTGTTTTGTGTCCTGCGGTCTGCCCGCCGTGGGCTTGCCCGCCGGAGTTGGGTCCGCGGCACGGTCATCCATGCCGACTTTTTCGGTGGCATCCTTGTCCGCCGCAGCATCCTCGAACGCGACGCGCTTCTGTTCGGCCGCGCCGGCTTGTTGCTGCACTGCTTGCTGGGCGTTCTCGGCGGCGACGCGCGCTGCCTCCGCGGCTTTCGCGGCGGCTGCGTTTGTCTGCTGCGTTTGTTGCGCGCCCTCGGTGGCCCGCCGCGCGCGCTCCCGCTCGGCCAGCCGCGCCTTCGCGGTCGCAGCCACGCGCGTATCTTCCGCGGCGATCTTGGCCAACTGAAGTCTGGCCAGATTAGCGTAGAATCCCTCCGGATATTGCGCCAGGAACGCGTTCAAGGCATCCTTGTTGCCGATCTGCAGCGCCAGTTCGTAGTCCTTCCAGCGGCAAGCCCGCGTATGACGCGGCGTATGTTGAAGCGTCTTGCTAAATTCCAAATTCGAATTTCAAACAGCCAAGCCTCTGCGTTCTCGCGGCGCAATGCGTCCGAGGTATGCCAGTCCCTCGCGAACTCAAGCGAGGGGGTGGAGCGGCGGGAGGCGCCAGGGCACCAACGGGCACCCTTGGAGGCGGGATTAACGTACCCACCTCGCGCGGCAAGGCTACCGCGCGCGCCCAGTGACGTAGGGCGCAGCGCCTCCCGGCGCTCCACCTTGACCACCGGCCTGTCGACCGTTCCGGGGCGCCCCGGTCCAGCCAGCTTTCGCTCTGTCCGCTGAAAGGATCGCTTCTAGAACGCGCTCCTCATCGGACAGGACGCCAGCAGGATAAGGGAGGTTTTGGGGTGTTGGATAGGCATACATTCACAATGTCGTGAACGGCGGTTTGCAGACTTCGTGCCGAGGATTATCCGGGACTTGACACAGGCTCCGGCCAGTTGGGCGGCATTGTCGAGATTGACGAAACGTGGGTTGGTCATCACTCAGGCAGAGAACGCGCCGACAACGTTGCACCGGACGATTTGGCAATCACGATTCTGTCAGCGCCTTGAAAGTCGATTCTGTCTGGCCACCGACGGCAGGCCCAACACATTGACCTCACGTCGCTTTCGGGCGAATTTGAACCGGTGGAAGGCAAATTCCAGATTTTTCTGATCCTGCTCGCCGTGCTGGCAGCCGTCGCGCTACTGGCGCGGCGGATCAGTGTCGCGCCAGCGATCCTGCTGCTGCTGAGCGGGATCGCGCTCGCCTTCGTTCCGGGCATGCCATCGCTGGAGCTGCCGCCCGAACTAGTGCTGCTGGTGGTGCTGCCGCCGCTGATCTACTCGGCCAGCGTCGCCATGAGCTGGCGCGAATTCAAGCACAGCCTGCGGCTCATCACGCTGTTGTCGGTCGGCTGCGTGATCTTCACGGCCTGCGCCGTCGCCGCAGCGACGCACTACCTGATCGGATTGCCATGGAGCGTCGGCTTCCTGCTCGGCGCCATCGTGGCGCCGCCGGACGTGGTGGCGCCGCTGGCGATCGCGCGCAAGCTTGGACTGCCACGGCGTATTCTGGTCGTACTCGAGGGCGAGGGCCTCGCCAACGACGCCACCGCGCTGATCCTGTATCGCTTCGCGGTGGTGGCGATCACTACCGGTGCATTTTCGCTGCCGAAAGCCATGGGTACGTTCGTCGCGATCGTGGCCTGCGAGATGCTGTTCGGCGCGGCGGTGGGCTGGCTCAGCTTGAGGGCGCGCCACGGCGCGCGCGATCCGCAGATCGAAATCACGCTATCGCTGATCACGCCTTATATCGCCTACTGGATTCCCGAACATTTCGGCGGCTCCGGCGTGATCGCTACCGTCGCCTGCGGCCTCTACATCAGCTGGAACGGGCCGCTGCTGATTTCGTCGGCGACGCGGCTGCAGGGAATCTTCTTCTGGGATCTGGTGATCTATTTGATCGAGGGATTGCTGTTCCTGCTGACGGGATTCCAGATGCGGTTATTGTTCGAGAAATCGAAGGCGTTTCCATTCGACGAGATCCTGTCCGCCACCGTACTGGTCGCGGTCATCATCATTGTCGCGCGCTTTGCCTGGGTCTATCCCGCGACCTATCTGCCGCGGTTTTTCAACAAGCGCCTGCGCGCGCGCGATCCCTATCCCCCTTGGCAAAACCCGTTCGTCATCGCCTTCACCGGCGTGCGCGGCGCCGTCTCGCTGGCCGCGGCACTGGCGCTGCCCTTCACGCTTCCCGGCGGAGAGGGATTTCCCTACCGCGACCTGATCCTGTTCGTCAGTTTCGGCGTGATTTTCTTGACCCTGGTCGGACTCGGATCGAGCCTGCCCCTCGTGGTCAGATGGCTCGGGGTCGCGAATGCGGGACGCGACGAGCATGTCGCCGAACACGAACAGGAGATATCGGCGCGGCGCGAAGCGCTGGCCGCGGCATTGGCCTCGCTCGATGCCATGACCGACGACCGCGAACTCTCCGACGAAGTGGTGAAGCTGTTGCGGGCGCGGCATGAGATCCGCGCCAACCAGTTGCCCAACTCGCTGGACCCGGACGCGCACGATGTATCGGCGACAGGCACCGCATTGACGCGTGAGTTGATTGCCTCGGAGCGCAAGTTCATTCACGCGCTATTGCGTGACGGCAAGATCACCGACGAGACACGGCGGCGGATCGAGCGCGATCTGGACCTTGAGGAAGCGAGTCTCAGAAACCGGGAATACCGGAAGATACCGTTGTGAGACCCGTCATTGCGAGGAGCGCAGCGACGAAGCAATCCAGACTTGGACGCCTTGCGCCATGCTGGATTGTTTCGCTTCGCTCAATGACGAGTGCGCCGTCTTACTCCGCCGCGGCGTTGTGCGGCCGCCCGACATAGCCCGTCTCGTCGCCGAAGCGTTCGACCATCACCGCGGACAGGTCTTTGCTCTTGTGCGTCACGCAGGCGCCGGAGCGGACGGTGTAGCGATCCTGGCGCGAGACGTGCGCGGGCGCGGTGCCGGCCTGCAACGCGCGCGCCGCGTCCATCACCAGCTTGCGAAAGTGCATGATGCCGAGATCGGTGGGCCCGAGATGCTCAGCTGTGCGGTCGGCGATCGGGCCCTGGCTGTCCTGCACCGCCGCGTCCTGTTCCGAGACACCCTTGATGCCGGTATAGCTGTTGGTCTTCTGCAGCTTGCGGTCGATCAGATAGTCGTTGGCCTTGTTGCGCAGCGGCACGTAGTTCTCGTCCACCACTGCCATCACACCGTTGCCGTTGGCATAGCCTTCGCGTTCGGCCTGCGTCAGCGGCCGTTCCGGATTCCAGGCATAGGTGTAAATCCAGCAATTGGTGTCGGTCACCGGCACAAAACTCTGGCCGAAAATATTTTCGCCGGGCATCGAACTCGGCGCGTAGGCATGCACCGGCATCAGGAATTGCGCGATACGCCAATAGATGTCGTCGCTGCCGGTGAGGCGGCCGCCGGCGATCGTGAGACCGGCGTCATGCGGGGTGATCTTGATCACGGGCCGCGGATCTTCGGCGATCCAGCGCATGTGGTCGGTCGCCACCCGCGTCAGCGGATTAATAAAATGCTTCTTGATGTCGAGGATTTCGTTTTCTTCCTTGTCGAAGCTCAAATGCGCGAAGGTGAAATGCGCGGTGTCGATCGAGCCTTCCACTGCCTGCACCCAGTTGCAGTCCTGCCATTTCTTGGTGACAAAGCGGTGCGAGGCCGGCAGCAGCGCCATCTCCAGCGCCGGCAATTCCGGCACGGCGTTGGCCGGACCCATATAGGCCCAGATCATGTCGCCCCATTCGCGCACCGGATACGACTTGATGCGGATCAGGTTTTTGGCATCGAGATCGGGATACGAGGTCGGCATGTCGACGCAAGCACCGTCGGTATCGAATTTCCAGCCGTGATAGACGCAGCGGATGCCGCATTCCTCGTTGCGGCCGAGCCAGAGATTGGCGCCGCGATGCGGACAATGCTGATCGATGAGGCCGACCACACCGCGCGTGTCGCGGAAGGCGAGCAGCTCCTCGCCCATGACGGTGATCTTCTTCGGCGGGCCGTCGGCGTCCGGCAGTTCCTCGGACAGCAGAACCGGCAGCCAGAACCGGCGCAGCAACGCGCCCATCCCCGTATCCGCGCCGCTTTCGGTCAGGAACCGGTTGTCCTCTGCACGGAGCATGGGTTTTCCTCCCGGGCTAAATGCTTGATTTTGACCAAGTTTGGCGTGCGCACGGCTCGTGGTCAATCCAGGATGTTTGGTTAGCTCGGCCGTAGACTTTTTTACACAGTGTAATACACTGTGTAAATTCAGACGGAGGCCTGCGAATGGGAAAATATGAAAATCTCGGCGTGTTCCTCCAGAAGCAACGCACGCGGGAAGTGCCGCTGACCTTCCGCGAAATAGAGAAAATCACCGGCGTGAAGCTGCCGCCGAAGGCGCAGTATCATCGCGCCTGGTGGAGCAATAACGCCGCCAACAACGTCATGACCAAGGTCTGGCTCAGTGCCGGCTTCGAGAGCGCGCAGGTGGACATGGAAGCGCGCAAGCTGGTGTTTCGTAGGGTGATCAAGGCCGGAGAAGTGAGCGGTGGCTTCGCCGAGGCCGCGCCGAAGCCCTACGCCACCAAGGACGGCCGCCACCCGGCCCGCGGTGCATTGAAGGGGATGGTCCACATTCCGCCCGGAGTCGATCTGACCGAGCCGGCCGATCCAGAGTGGGCCGATCTGGTAGATAAGAAGTATGGACCGGAAGTGCGGTGACGGATGTCGCCGCTTCTCCTCGACACGCACGCGGTGATTTGGCTGTTCGAAGACATGCCGCTGGCGCCGAAGACGATATCCGCCATTGAAGCCGCATATCGCGACAACACGCCGCTGCTGGTGTCGCCGATCACCGCCTGGGAAATAGGCCTACTCGTCTCGCACAATCGTATTAGCCTCAGCGCAACGCCACATCGCTGGTTCGCACGTATCCTCGCGACACCCGGGATGCAGCTCGCTCAAATGTCGCCCGACATCCTGATCGCTTCATCGTTCCTGCCCGGCAAGCCGCCGCGCGATCCCGCCGACCGCATCCTGCTGGCGACCGCGCGCGATCTCGGCGCGACATTAGTGACGCGCGATCGCGCAATTCTGGCTTATGGGGAGAGCGGTCAGGTCAGCACGCTGGCGTGCTGACCGTCATCACCGTACCGATCAGGAAAAGAACTAGCGGCTTGGCCGGCGACCCTCCGATTCGATCGTGCGGGTCGTGTCCTTTCTCCTGCAAGCTTGGCGCACATCAACTGACGCCTCAATTGCGAGCGGGCCGGCCATTGCTACGGTGCTTTCCATGACAAGACAGGGACTCGAACTATTACTGGAACGCGTCTCGGCCTGGCCGGAAGAAGCTCAGGAAGAGTTCGTCAAGTCGGTTTCCGACATCGAGACCAAACATTTCGGCGTATATCGGCTTAATGACGAAGAGCGGGACGCCGTGCGTCGCGGCCTTACCGACATGCGCGAGGGAAAACTCGCGACCGACGAAGCCGTCGCAGCGGTGTTTAATCGCTATCGCGCATGAAGGTTCGCTGGTCCGAGACTGCGCTCGCACAACTCGATGATATTTTCTTGTACATTTATGAACGCAAGCGATCCGCAGCCTTATCTGTCTTGTCGCCCGCGCCATAGCGCTGGTCGATATAATCGATCACCATCGCCTTGAACTCGGTGGCGATATTCGGCCCGCGCAACGTCCTGAATTTCTTGCCGTCGACGAACACCGGCGCGGCCGGGGTTTCGCCGGTGCCGGGCAGTGAGATGCCGATGTCGGCGTGCTTGGATTCGCCGGGGCCGTTGACGATGCAGCCCATGATCGCGACGTTCAGCGATTCGACGCCGGGATAGCGCGTCTTCCAGGCCGGCATCTCGACGCGGATGAAATCCTGGATCGAGCGCGCCAGTTCCTGGAACGTGGTCGAGGTGGTGCGGCCGCAGCCGGGGCAGGCCGCGACCAGCGGCACGAAGGTGCGGAAACCCATGGTCTGCAGCAGTTCCTGCGCGACCTGCACTTCCAGCGTGCGATCGCCGCCGGGCTCCGGCGTGAGCGAAATCCGGATGGTGTCGCCGATGCCGTCCTGCAACAGGATGCCGAGCGCCGCGGCCGAGGCCACGATGCCCTTCGATCCCATGCCGGCCTCGGTGAGGCCGAGATGGATCGCGTAATCCGAGCGCGCCGCGAGTTCCTTGTAGACCGCGATCAGATCCTGTACCGCGGAGACTTTCGCCGACAGGATCATGCGATTCTTCGGCAGGCCGATTTCTTCCGCGCGCGCCGCCGACAACAGGGCCGACTGCACCATCGCCTCGCGGGTCACCGCGCGGACATCCTTCGGCTCGGGCAGGAGCGCGTTTTCGTCCATCAGCCGCGTCAGCAGTTCCTGATCCAGCGAACCCCAGTTGGCGCCGATACGCACGGTCTTGTTGTTCCGAATCGCGATCTCGACGATGTCGGTGAACTGGCTGTCGCGCTTGTTCTTGAAGCCGACATTGCCGGGATTGATGCGGTATTTGTCGAGCGCCTCGGCGCAGGCCGGGTGCTCGGCGAGCAGCTTGTGGCCGATATAATGAAAATCGCCGATCAAGGGCGTGGTGATGCCGCGCTTGCGAAGTGCGTCGCGGATGTGGGGCACCGCGGCGGCAGCCTCGTCGCGGTCCACCGTGATGCGCACCAGTTCGGAGCCCGCGCGCGACAGCGCCGCGACCTGTTCCACCGTGCCGGCGACATCGGCGGTGTCGGTGTTGGTCATCGACTGCACCACGATCGGCGCGCCGCCGCCGACGGCGACATTGCCGACCATGACTTGCGTGGTTTTGTGCCGGCCCCTCGGGCCTGCGACGTCGTTCTGCAGCGGTTTTTCGAGCTTGTTCATGGGGTCCAAATATCAGGTTTTGGTGACCTTCAGCAATGGATCAATGACCGGCGGACTGGGCCGGTTAACCAGATAGAGGCCAGCGATGACCAATACGGCGGCGACGGCGAAGGCCGGTGTCAGGGTGTCATGCATGATGAAATAACCACCGATGACGCCAAACAAAGGGGTGATGAAGCTAAAAGCCGACAATCTGCTGGCGGAATAGGTTTTTACCAGCGAAAACCACAGCATATACGTCATTCCGACCACCCAGATCGCCTGATAGGCCATCAGCGACAGCGCCAGCGAGCCGGGAACTCTGGTGATGGTTTCATCCGAAATCCATGCCGAAAGTCCGAGAATCGGGATCGACATCGCGACCTGATAGCCGAGCACCTTTTCGGCCGGCGCCGTGATCAATCGCGTGGTCTTCGCCACCAGTGTCGTTGCAGCCCATAGCGCGCCGCCACCGACCACCATCAGGTCGCCCAGCAGCACCTGCGTATCGACGTCCGCCTGCGGCACGCCGATCGCGAGCGCCACGCCGGCGAAGCTGAGCGCCAGCCCGCCCCACTGAATGGCGCGCAGGCGCTCGCCAAGAAAGCGGTACGAACCCAGAGCTACGACGAACGGCGCGGTATACAGAAACACCGCCGCGCGGGATGCACTGGTCAGCAGGATGCCGCGATAGATCAGCACGAATTCGATGCCGAACAGCACGCCGGCGAACAGTCCAGCACCCAGCGTGCCGTCGCGCTCGAACAATTTGACGCCGCGAATCCAGGCGATCGACAGGATCACCAGCAACGCGCCCGCGGAACGGATCGCGGCCTGCGTGAACGGCGGAATCTCCGGAATAACCAGCTTGATCGCGACCTGGTTGAAACCCCAGCTCAGGCACAACAGCAGCATCAATGCGACGGCGCCGGCGCTGAGCGGACGCTCGGCCGAACTGACGAGTGCCTGATCCGATGACATGAATCCCCTGCCGGCTTGCCGCCGTGTTGTTGCGGGCATGATCCCGAAAAGTGGTCTCCCGGCTTTCGGAGAAGATCATGCCCAAATAATTCAAAGACCCTGCTGGCAATGCGCGCAGGTGCCGGTGATCTCCACCACCGACAGTTTCGGCGCAAAGCCGGTGGCGCGCGCGGCGACGTTCAGGCTCTGCGCCACCGGCGCCGCGGGAATTTCGCCGACCGAACCACAGCGCTCGCAGATCAGAAAAGCAACCATCGCCGCCGCATCGTGGTCATGCGCGCAGGCCAGAAACGCGTTGCGGCTCTCGATGCGGTGGACCAGGCCGTTTTCCATCAAGAAATCCAGCGCGCGGTACACCGTGATCGGCGCCGGCCGCGGGATCGATTTCGCCAGTTCGTCAATCACCTCGTAGGCGCCGAGCGGGCGGTGGCTCGACAGCAATGCCTGCAGCACCTGGCGGCGGACCGGCGTGAATTTCTGCGCCCGGCCCGCGCACACCTGTTCCGCATGCCGAAGCGCGTCCGCGGCACAGCGGTTGTGATCGTGGTCCGGCGCGGGGAAAGTCGGTTTGGTCGCGGTCATGCGGTGGATGTAGCGCGTTTGCGGCCGTTCCGCCCTTATTTTTTCGAAAATTTCCGCAAGTGGGCGGACGGCCGGCATGCGCCCCGCACAGCCCAAGAATACCGTAATTCCATCTCGAAAAATTCATAAGCAAGCTTATTATATCCTATGCTTATGGAGAGCACCCTTATGCCCCGCGGTTCCGTGGATATGCACCTGTTGTTTACCCTCGGCGAGGTGCAGCGGTTGGTGCGCGCCTATGCCGACAAGCAGGCGGCGCGCTACGGCATCACCCGCGCGCAATGGGCTGTGCTGGCCAAGGTCGAGCGCGCCGAAGGCCTGAAGCAGATGGAACTCGCCGAGCAGATGGAGATGCAGCCGATCACATTGACGCGACTGATCGACCGGCTCTGCGACAATGGCTGGATCGAGCGCCGCAGCGATGACTCCGACCGCCGCGTCAACCGGCTCTATCTGCGCAAGGCGGCACGTCCGCTGCTCGCCAAATTGGGCGGATTGCGCTCCGAACTGACGGCGACCGCGCTTGCAGGCATCAACCCATCGGATGCGCACCGTCTGCTCGGACAACTCGAAACCATCAAGGAAAACGTTCGCAACGCGATTCAGAGCGCGAATGAAGAAACGCAAAAGAAAGAAGCGCGCTATGGCTGATCCAGTCCTGAAATTTCCGGCCGAGCAAAAGGGCGTTCCGCCCGATAGCTCGCCGAAGAAAACCGCTGCCGAACCGCGCCGACGCCTGCTGGCCGGGCTTCGCACATATCGCAGGCTCCTGCTGCTGGTAGTGTTGCCGCTGGTGGCGGTGATCGGCGGCACCGCGTTTTACTTGAACGGCGGCCGCTACGTAACGACCGACGACGCCTATGTCGGCGCGCAAAAGGTTCTGATTACCCCGGATATTTCCGGCAAGATCGAAAAGGTCGTGGTCCGCGACGGCCAGCGCGTCAACGAAGGCGACATCCTGTTCGAGATCGATCCGGTGCCGTTCCGCCTGGCGCTGCAGCAGGCGCAGGCCAACCTCGCCACTGCAAAAACCAATTACGACACGCTGAAAAGCAACATCCAGATCTACGGCCAGATGGGCGATCTCGCGCAGCAGGGCGTCGACCTCAAGCGGCGCGACGTCGACCGCAAGACGTCGCTGGTCAGGAGCAATGTCGGCTCGCAGCTCGACCTCGACAATTCGACCACCGCTCTGGTCACCGCCAGCGCGCAGCTCGAACTGCTCAAACAGCAGATTGCGACGGCGAAAAACCAGCTGCTCGGCAATCCGGACCTGCCGCTGGAGCAGTTCCCGCCCTATGCGATGGCCAAGGCGGCGCTCGACCAGGCGCAGCGCAATCTCGACCACTCCGTGCTGCGCGCGCCGATGAACGGCACCGCGACCCAGGTCGACAGCATCCAGCTCGGCCGCTTCGTTGCCGCCGGCACGCCGGTGTTTTCCATCATCGACACCACAAAACCCTGGGTCGATGCCAATCCAAAGGAATCCGACTTCACCTATGTCGCCGTCGGCCAAAAGGTCACGGTCGACGTCGACGCATTTCCCGATCACGTGTTCA
>NZ_DASYMN010000402.1:0-6130 GCF_036009065.1 Bradyrhizobium sp.
GGTGGCGCTGCCCGAGCCGCCGGCCAAGGTCACGGCGCGCAACCTGAATTTCTATTACGGCGACAACCATGCGCTGAGGAACATCAACCTGACGCTCGGCGCCAATCGCGTCACCGCCTTCATCGGCCCGTCCGGCTGCGGCAAGTCGACCCTGTTGCGGACCTTCAACCGGATGTACGACCTCTATCCCGGCCAGCGCGCCAGCGGTGAATTGAGGCTCGATCAGGCCGACATTCTCGATCCCAAGCTCGACGTCAACCTGCTGCGCGCGCGGGTCGGCATGGTGTTCCAGAAGCCGACGCCGTTTCCGATGACGATCTACGAGAACATCGCCTTCGGCATCCGGCTGTACGAGAAGCTTTCCAAACCGCAGATGGACGACCGGGTCGAGAAGGCGCTGCGCGGCGGCGCGCTGTGGAACGAGGTCAAGGACAAGCTGAACGCCAGCGGGCTCAGCCTGTCCGGCGGCCAGCAGCAGCGGCTGTGCATCGCCCGCACCGTCGCGGTGCGGCCCGAGGTGATCCTGTTCGACGAGCCGTGCTCGGCGCTCGATCCGATTTCGACCGCCAGAATCGAGGAACTGATCCAGGAACTGGCGGAGGACTACACCATCGCCATCGTCACCCACAACATGCAGCAGGCCGCGCGCGTCTCGAACAAGACCGCCTTCATGTATCTCGGCGAGTTGATCGAGTTCGACGAGACCAACAGGATTTTTACCTCGCCGACCGATCGCCGGACGCAGGATTACATCACCGGCCGGTTCGGCTAGGGAGAACAAACATGGCTTCAGAACACACAGCAAAAGCCTTCGACAGCGATCTGCAGGAATTGACCCGGCTGGTCGCGGAAATGGGCGGCCTGGTCGAGCGCATGATCGTCGAATCCGTCGATGCCCTGGTGCGCCGCGACGTGGCGCTCGGCAAGAAAGTGGTCGCCGCCGATTCCGAGGTCGACAGCCTGCAGCGCGTGATCGAGGAGCGCGCGGTGCTGACCATCGCGCGGCGCCAGCCGATGGCGGTGGACTTGCGCGAAATCGTCAGCGCGATGCGGGTAGCCATCGATCTGGAGCGGATCGGCGATCTCGCCAAGAACATGGGCAAGCGGGTGACCGCGCTCGACAGCGACTTTCATCCGCTCAAACTGATCCGCGGGCTGGAGCACATGACCGACCTCGTGCAGGGCCAGGTCAAGGCCGTGCTGGACGCCTATGCCGCGCACGATCTGCCCTCGGCGATGGCGGTCTGGAAGGGCGACGAGGAGGTCGATGCCATCTGCACCTCGCTGTTCCGCGAACTCTTGACCTACATGATGGAAGATCCGCGCAACATCAGCTTCTGCATCCATCTGATGTTCTGCGCCAAGAACATCGAGCGGATCGGCGACCACGCCACCAATATCGCGGAAACCGTGTTCTACATGATCGAAGGCCAGCAGATTCTCGACAAGCGCCCCAAGGGCGACATGACGACGTTCGCCAATGCGCTACCGGGAAACTGAGTGTCACGAACCACCCACACGTCATGCGCGGGCTTGACCCGCGCATCCATCCCTTTCGCAAGAGTTTTTCGAAGAGGATGGATTGCCGGGTCAAGCCCGGCAATGACGGAAATCGATGAAGGAATCTCACATGAGCGCACGCATACTGGTGGTGGAAGACGAGGAGGCGCTGACCACGCTGCTGCGCTATAACCTCGACGCCGAAGGTTATGATGTCGAAACGGTGGCGCGCGGTGACGACGCCGACACGCGGTTGAAAGAGCACGTCCCCGACCTCATCGTGCTGGACTGGATGCTGCCGGGCCTGTCGGGGATCGAACTCTGCCGCCGCTTGCGGGCGCGGCCGGAGACCAAGGCGCTGCCGATCATCATGCTGACCGCGCGCGGCGAGGAAAGCGAGCGGGTCCGCGGTCTTGCCACCGGCGCCGACGACTACATCGTCAAGCCGTTCTCGGTGCCGGAACTGCTGGCGCGGGTGAAGGGCCTGTTGCGCCGCGCCAGCCCCGAACGCCTCGCCACCGTGCTCGCGTTCGGCGACATCGCGCTCGATCGCGAAAAACGCCGCGTCGCGCGCTCGGGCCGTCCGGTCGATCTCGGCCCCACCGAATATCGCCTGCTGGAATTTTTCCTGGAGCACCCGGGCCGCGTCTTCAGCCGCGAGCAGCTGCTCGACAGCGTCTGGGGCCGCGACATCTACATCGACGAGCGCACCGTGGATGTGCACATCGGGCGCCTGCGCAAACTGCTCAACCCGGGCGGCGAGCAGGATCCGATCCGCACCGTGCGCGGTGCGGGATATGCGCTGGATGACAGGTTTGCGAAAGCGGAGTGATTGTGCCGCGGACGCAGTGCAGCGCGTAGCTCTTGCGAAGCGGTGCGCTGCAGAGCCGGGGCCGTTACGAGCACAATTCTCTCGTCATGCCCGGGCTTGTCCCGCCTGCGGGGCCGAAGGGGCTTCGGCCCCGCAGGCGGGACAAGCCCGGCCATGACGGTTCTGTGTTTGGTACGGTCCCGGCTCTGCGGAGCGGCATGAAGAATGCCGCACCGCGTCCGGGACACGAGACCTTACCGCGTCGGCTTGGTCGGCTGGCGGCGGCGGTCGCTGGCCGGCTGGTAGGCGATGCGCGAGTGATGCGCGCAATAGGGCAGGCTATGCAGCGCCTTGCCGCCGCAGAAGAAGAATTCCGAACTGGAGGGATCGCCGATCGGCCAGTGGCAGGTGGCTTCGTTGAGTTCCAGCAGCGACAGCCGCTGGCTCATCGGCACCACGTTGTCGTAGGCGATCGGGTCCGGCTCCATCTCCACTTCGAATGCGTGCGCCAGCGCGGTATTGCCGCGCGACTGCGGGCGCGACACCCGCATCATGTGCTGGGCCGGGCGTGCCTTGCGCTGGCGCGGCACCGCCGAGGACGGGCTCTTGGCGCGGCCGGACAGGCCCAGCCGGTGCACCTTGCCGATCACCGCGTTGCGGGTCACATTGCCGAGTTCCGCGGCGATCTGGCTGGCGGAAAGGCCGGCTTCCCAGAGTTTCTTCAGTTGCTCGACGCGATCGTCGGTCCAGGTCAATACCGTCATCGCACTCTTCCCTTCGTGTCGCGCCGGCCATTCGCGGCGGCAGCGCTTGCGAGTCAATTCACTAAAATCCCTGCAGACAGAATCCCTTAGCCCTCGCCGGGCGGGAGATGCGCCCGGGCGTTTACGCCAAACACTTGGGACCGTAGAGGATCAGAACCGCCGCACGAGATGTCGTACCCGACAACCCGGAGGCTACAATACGCAGTGACTCACGCGCAAGAGTCCGCGTCACTCGTCCACATCTTCCGTAATATAAGCCTCGAAACCGGTTTTTCCACGGCGCTCCGGTTCCCACGCAGGTTGACACCGAACGCCGCGCGCATAGAATGATCGCCACGTGCCGCCCCCGAAAAGGCGGCACGTTTTGTTTTCGCAAGGCCGGCGTCGGTCCGATGGAGCGACCCCTGCCAAACCTTCAGTGAGCGCCATGACCAGGAGCGCCGGGCCTTCCATTGAGCAGCCGCATCTGCTTCCCGTTTTCGCCAGGGCCGACCTCGCCTTCGAGCGCGGCGAAGGCGTCTGGCTGACCGGGACCGACGGCGAACGCTATCTCGATTTCACCAGCGGCGTCGCGGTGAATGCGCTCGGCCACTGCCACCCGCATCTGATCGCCGCCCTGCAGGAGCAGGCCACAAAACTCTGGCACATGTCGAACCTGTTCAAGAGCCCGGATGGCGAGCGGCTAGCCGCGCGGTTGTGCGAGCAGAGCTTTGCCGATTTCGTGTTCTTTTGTAATTCCGGCGCCGAGGCGATGGAATGCGCGCTCAAGATGACGCGGCACTACCATTTCTCCAAGGGCAAGCCGGAGCGCACCCGCATCGTCACCTTCGAAGGCGCGTTCCACGGCCGGACCCTGGGCACGCTGGCCGCGACCGGTGCCGCCAAATATCTCGAAGGCTATGGCGCGCCGCTGGAAGGCTTCGACCAGGTGCCGCTCGGCGATCTCGAAGCCGTCAAGAAGGCCGTCGGGCCCAACACCGCCGGCATCCTGATCGAGCCGCTGCAGGGCGAGGGCGGCGTGCGCGCGCCGCCGCATGCGTTCTTCCGGGCGCTGCGCGAACTCTGCGACGAGAGCGATATCCTGCTGGTGTTCGACGAGGTGCAGACCGGCATGGGCCGCACCGGCGAGTTGTTCGCCTACAAGCGGCTCGGCGTGACGCCCGACATCATGTCGCTGGCCAAGGCGCTCGGCGGCGGCTTTCCGATCGGCGCCTGCCTGGCGACGGCGGAAGCCGCTGAAGGCATGGCGCCGGGCTCGCACGGCTCGACCTTCGGCGGCAACCCGCTGGCGGTGGCGGCGGCCAATGCGGTGCTGGACGTGATGCTGAAACCCGGCTTCTTCGACCACGCGCAGAAGATGTCGCTGCTGCTGAAGCAGAAGCTTGCTTCCGTGGTCGATCGCCATCCCCAGGTGCTCTCCGAGGTACGCGGCGAAGGGTTGCTGATCGGGCTGAAGGCGGTGGTGCCGTCGGGCGATCTCGTCAATGCGTTGCGCGACCAAAAGCTGCTCACGGTCGGCGCCGGCGAAAACGTCGTGCGTTTCCTGCCGCCGCTGATCGTCAGCGAGGCTGAGATCGAGGAATCCGTCCAGCGGCTTGAGCGCGCCTGCGTGGCGTTGTCCGGCCCGCAATTGAAACGGGCGGCGGGGCAATGAGCACGGCGCCGCGGCATTTTATCGACCTCAGCGAACTGCCGACCAACGAACTGCGCACCATGCTCGACGCCGGCGCTGCGATGAAGGCAGCGCTGAAGGCGCGAGAAAACATCAACGCCACGACGGCCAAGCCGCTCGCTGGCAAGACGCTGGCGATGATCTTCGAAAAACCCTCGACCCGCACGAGGGTGTCGTTCGACGTCGGCATGCGCCAGCTTGGCGGCGAGTCGATCATGCTGACCGGCGCGGAAATGCAGCTCGGGCGCGGCGAGACCATCGCCGACACCGCACGGGTGCTGTCGCGTTATGTCGATGCCATCATGATCCGCATCCTCAATCACGATGCGCTGCTGGAACTGGCTGAATACGCCACCGTGCCGGTCATCAACGGCCTGACGCGGCGCTCGCATCCCTGCCAGGTGATGGCCGACCTGATGACCTTCGAGGAGCATCGCGGCCCGATCACCGGCCGCACCGTGGCGTGGAGCGGCGATGACAACAACGTGCTGGCGTCGTGGGCGCACGCGGCCGAGCGGTTTCAATTCAAGTTGAACGTGGCGACGCCACCGCAGCTCGGCCCGAACAAGGCGATGCGGGACTGGATCAAGGCCACCAATGCGCCGATCATGCTCGGCAACGATCCGGAGACCGCGGTCCGCGGCGCCGACTGCGTCGTCACCGACACCTGGTTCTCGATGGGCGACAAGGAAGGCAAGAACCGCCACAATCTCCTGAAACCCTATCAGGTCGACGCCAAGCTGATGTCACTGGCAAAACCCGACGCGCTGTTCATGCATTGCCTGCCGGCGCATCGCGGCGACGAGGTCACCTCCGAGGTGATGGACGGCCCGCAATCGGTGGTGTTCGACGAGGCCGAAAACCGCCTGCACGCGCAAAAGGGCATTCTGGCGTGGTGTTTCGACAAGGTGGCGTGAGGTTGTGCCCAGGACGCAGCGCCATAAGCGCGTTTACGCGCGTCTTCGACGCGCTATGGCGTCGCTCTTCGCGAAGCGGTGCGCTGCAGAGCCGGGGCCGTACTAAACTCAACGCTCGTCATGCGCGGGCTTGACCCGCGCATCCATCCTTCTTCGCAAGATTTCGTTCGAAAATGATGGATTGCCGGGTCAAGCCCGGCAATGACGCCTGTGTTCGTACGGTCCCGGCTCTGCGGAGCGGCATGAAGAATGCCGCACCGCGTCCGGGACACGAGACCGTCGGCAGGGGGTTTCGATTCGTGCGCTCCGACCCCAAATAGCCCACCATGACCTCGCAATCCCCGACCCCGAAAATCTCCCCCGAACCCCCGATCCGCGCGCCCTCGCCGGTTCCGGTCGACGACGCCGTGCTGCCGTTCGAGGTCGCTGCGCTGGACCTGCGCGGACGGCTGACGCGGCTCGGTCC
>NZ_DASYMN010000403.1:0-20565 GCF_036009065.1 Bradyrhizobium sp.
ATACGCTGACGTCCTACGGCTACGATCCGGTCACCGGCATGCACGAGGGCAAGGCGACCCTGTGCCAGATTCAAGCGGCGTGAGGGGAGAATAGATCATGGCTCGCGTCAAATTTCTTTGTGATGCCGACCGTTGCATCGAATGCAATGCCTGCGTGACCGCATGCAAGAACGAACATGAAGTGCCGTGGGGCATCAATCGCCGCCGCGTCGTCACCATCAATGACGGCAAGCCCGGCGAACGCTCGGTGTCGATGGCTTGCATGCACTGCACCGACGCGCCATGCGCGGCAGTGTGCCCGGTATCGTGCTTCTACACCACCGTCGACGGCGTGGTGCTGCACTCCAAGGACCTCTGCATCGGCTGCGGCTACTGCTTCTACGCCTGCCCGTTCGGCGCGCCGCAATATCCCAAGGTCGGAAATTTCGGCTCGCGCGGCAAGATGGACAAGTGCACCTATTGCGCAGGCGGGCCGGAGGCGGACTCCACGCCGGCCGAATACGCCAAATACGGCGCCAACCGCCTTGCCGAGGGCAAGCTGCCGATCTGCGCCGAGATGTGCTCGACCAAATCGCTGCTCGCGGGCGATGGCGCGATCATCGCCGAGATCTACAAAGAGCGCGTCATGAAGCGCGGTTACGGCTCGGGCATGTGGGGCTGGAAAACGGCGTATAGCGATTCGCCCACCGGCTGATGCATTGGCCGCCGCGCCCGGCGCGGCGGCGCTCACGTAACCAGGAACGGGAAGGTCGTCGGCCCATGCCAAGCTCGCTTTCAAACCTCAGGGCGTTAAGCGCCGCCATCGTGCTACTGTTCGCGTTCGCGCATCCCGCCGCCGCGCAGCTTTCCTTCAAGCCGACCGCCGAAGCGGTGCAGGAAGACAAGCTGCTGAATGCGCTGAAAGAGGGTGACAAGATCACCGGGCGGATCACAATTCCGGATGTGATGGCCTCCAGCCTGATCCAGCCCGCGGGCCGCGACTGGCGCGATTTCCAGCGCCACAAGCTGCCGATCATCGGCGGCGTCGTCATCCTCGGCACGCTGGCGTTGCTTGCGATCTTTTTGGCGGTGCGCGGCCGTATCCGCGTCGAGCACGGGTTTTCCGGCATAAAGCTTCTTCGCTTCGCAAGCTACGAGCGTTTCATTCATTGGCTGACCGCGTCGTGCTTCATCATTCTCGCGCTGTCCGGCCTCAATATCAGCTTTGGACGCACGCTGATCCTGCCGTTGTTCGGCGCCGATGCGTTCTCGACGATGACGGCGTGGGGCAAGATCGCGCACAACTATCTCGCGTTCCCGTTCATGTTCGGCGTGGCGGTGATGTTCCTGGTCTGGATCAAGGACAACTTCCCGAACAGGCTCGACTGGACCTGGATCAAAGAGGGCGGCGGACTGCTGCGCAACGGCAAGCATCCGCCGGCGACGCGATTCAATACCGGCCAGAAGGGCATGTTCTGGATCGTCGTGATCTTTGGCGCGCTGATGTCGGTGTCGGGATGGTTCCTGCTATTCCCTTATCTTCCCGCCAACGTCACCGCGCTGCAGTTCTGGACCATCATCCATGCAGTGATCGCCATGCTGTTCATCGCGGCGATCTTGGGCCACATCTATATCGGCACTATCGGGATGGAAGGCGCGTTCGATGCGATGGGAACGGGCGAAGTGGATTTGAACTGGGCCAAGGAGCATCACTCGCTCTGGGCCGAGGAAGAAAAGGCTAAGGGCCATGTAGCCTCGGGAAGCGCGCCGCGAGCGATGCCGGCCGAATAATTCGGACGGAAATGTTTGAATTCGGGGGAAGCGCTATGAAAAGCTTTATTGCAGCCTTGTTGTTTGCGGTGATCGCGGCGGTCGCTGTTTCCATGCTGCTCAACACCGTACAGCAGCCGAGTTCGGTCGCATTCACCACCAGCGGCGCAAGGGTCGGCGATCCCGGCCACAATCTGACGGGGCCGGTCTGATTGCGGCAAGTTATCGCGTGATGAATTTAGGTTGACGCGGGCTCCCTTTCACCTCTCCCCGCAGGGGAGAGGTGAAAGGGAGCTGCGTCAATCTAACTGCCAGCTCCTGATCACGCGTTCGGATCACGGGCGTTCGGATAGAACAATTGCTGTCCGTTGATCTTGTAGTCGGCAACAGCGCTTTGACCGTCTGCGGAGATCAGCCAGTCGATGAATTGCTGTCCGGGTCCGTGCTTTACGTGCGAGTGCTTTTGCGGGTTAACCAGCATCACGCCATATTGGTTGAACAGCCGCTTGTCTCCTTCGACCGCAACGATGAAGTCGCCCTTGTTCTTGAATGAAATCCACGTCCCGCGATCGGAGATCGTGTAGGCGCCCATGGCGCCTGCGGTGTTGAGAGTGGCCCCCATGCCCTGGCCGATTTCACGGTACCACGGACCTTTCGCACTCTCATTGGCGATGTCGATGCCCGCGGTCTTCCACAATGCGAGTTCGGCTTGATGGGTTCCAGAGCGGTCGCCGCGCGAGACGAATGGTATTTGCTTGGCTTTAAGCGTCTGGAGTGCGGCCACGATATCCTTGGTGCCTGCAACGCCCGCAGGATCGCTTTTCGGGCCGACCATGATGAAGTCGTTGTACATGACGGGGAAGCGCTTCACGCCGAATCCGTCAGCAAGGAATTTCTCCTCCGCTGCTCTGGCATGGACGAAAACGACGTCGGCATCGCCGCGCCGCCCGGTGTCGAGCGCCTGACCCGTGCCTTGCGCGATGACCTTCACCTTGATGCCGGTTTTGGCTTCGAATAGAGGCAGGATGTGGCCGAAAATGCCCGAGTCCTGTGTCGAGGTCGTCGATGCAACGACGATCGATTTGTCTTGGGCGATCGCTGGCCCTGCGATCAAGAAAGCTGCGACGGTGAGAACGAGACGTCGATTCATCATGGTCTATCTGCCTCGTAGATTGATCAGATAACAAGGTCGCCGCGCAGAAATGCGGTGGCCTCCGGCGTCATCGATCCTGTGAAGAAGCGATCCGCTGGAGTGTGCTCAACCACGCGGCCGCGGGCGAGGAAGACGACGTCGCCGGCGAGTCGCCGCGCTTGACCGAGGTCGTGGGTTGCCATGACGATCTTGACGCCCGATGAGGCTACCGCACCCACGATGTCTTCAACAGCCCTGGTCGAAGCCGGATCGAGGTTCGCGGTTGGCTCGTCGAGGAACAGCACCTCGGGCTCTCGAGCAAGCGCGCGCGCGAGCGCAAGGCGTTGCTGCTCGCCGCCGGACAAGCGGCGTGCGGGACGATCCGCCAGGCTCGCAAGGCCAACTCTCTGAAGCAGCTCGCGAATGCCGACCGGCCGGACCACTCGCCCCCCCGAGGCAAGCGCATAGGCGACATTGGCCGCGACGGTTCGGCGGAGCATGACCGGCCGCTGGAAAACCATTGCAAGCCGTCTGCCGTTCGTCTCTGCAAGTCCTCCCCAGGTGACCCGGCCGGCGGTTGGCGCGATGAGGCCCATCGCAATGCGGATCAACGTACTCTTGCCCGATCCATTCGGGCCAATCAGGACAGTTGGCGCACCCGAGCTGAAGCCAATCGAGGCGTGGTCGAGGATCGTGACGTGACCGGTACTGACGCTGACGTTGTGAAGAACGATCGGCAGGTCACTGGCGATGGGGCGTGTCATATCAACCTGCACGGATTTCCCCGACGCGCCGGATGCTCCAGGCCATTGCGTTGATGAGGATGATGATGCCGATCAAGACGCACCCGAGGCCCATGGCAAGGCGAAGATCACCTTTCGATGTCTCAAGGGCGATTGCGGTCGTCATGGTCCGGGTGAACCCATTGATGTTTCCCCCCACGATCATCAAAGTCCCGACCTCCGCCGCGGCGCGGCCGAATCCTGCCAGAAGCGTGGTCACCAGGGTGAAGCGGGCGTCCCACAGCAGCGTGGTGACCCGTCGGAACGGCCCGACGCGCATCGCGGTGAGTTCGTCGCGGTATTCTGTCCACAGATCGTCGACGGCCTGCCGCGTCAGCGCGGCGATGATGGGCAGGACGAGAAAAGCCTGCGCCAGGATCATCGCCTTCGGCGTAAACAGGATACCGAGGAAGCCGAGCGGGCCCGAACGCGACAGCAGCAGGAAAACGGCGAGTCCGACCACGACGGGAGGCAGGCCCATGAAGGCGTTGACGACGACGACGAGGAAACTGCGGCCGGGAAAATCCACCAGCGCCAGCAGGGCGCCGAGCGGCATGCCGATAGCGGCCCCGATGGCGACGGCGGACAGGCTGATGAACAGCGACAGGCGGACAATGGAATACAGCGTCGGATCGCCGCCGAGGATGAGATCCAGCGCGGAAGCAGTCTCGGGCATGGGTTGATCTCCGGTAAATCCTTTGCATCTTTCCGGACTTCTATCAAACTGTAATTGACCGGATAAACTACCCATGGGATTGCTGATGCTCCGTCCTGGCAAACAAACACGCGCTGCATTTCGGATCTGTGCCGCGCTGCTGGCGCTTTCCGCGCTGGCGATGACGCCGGCCTTCGCACAGTTGCGGGGCCATGGCGGGCCGGTGCGGGCACTGGCAATTTCGTCCGACGGGCAAACCGCAATCTCGGGAAGCTTTGATTCAACTGCAATCCGCTGGTCGCTGACGCATAATGCCGCCGAGCAGGTGCTGCGTTTCCATGACGATGCCGTCAACGCGGTCGTCCTGTTCAAGGATGGCCGCGCGGCGACCGCCGGTGCCGACGGGCGCATTGCGATCTGGACCGCGGGCAACGCACAGCCCGATGCCGTGCTGGAGGGACATACCGCGCCGATCGCGGCCCTCGCAGTCTCGCCCGATGGAACGGCACTGGCGTCGGCGTCGTGGGATCAGACTGTGCGGCTGTGGCCGCTGGCGGGCGGCGCGCCGCGTGTGCTCGAGGGGCACACGCAAAACGTCAACGGCGTGGCGTTCGCTCCGGATGGCCGTACCCTGGTCAGCGTCAGCTACGATCAAAGCCTTCGCATCTGGCCGCTCGCAGGCTCGGCCTCGCCGGTCGTCGTAGCGATGCCGGTTCCGCTCAACGCCGTGGCCATCGGCGGCAACGGCGAAATCGCGGCCGGAGGCGCCGACGGCAGGCTGTATTTCCTCAGCGGTGACGGGGCGCGCGCCGGCGAAATCGCAGCCGGGCCAAGACCGGTGATCTCGATTGCGACGTCGCCTGATGGCGCGCTGGTCGCTGCGGCCGGCATTGGCGGCACGGTCGCGGTGATCGATCGCAGGACGCGCGATCTTGCACGTACACTGGTCGGCCCCGGTCTGCCGGTCTGGTCGGTGGCGTTTCTGCCTGACAGCCGCACCCTGCTCACCGGCGGCGCCGACAACATCATCCGCCGCTGGAATGCGGTGACGGGAGAGCCGGTCGATCCGCTGCTTCTGGAAAAGCAGGGCGACCCGCTGGCCGCCTATGCCGGCGACCATGGCGCGGATGTATTTCGTGCCTGTGTCGCCTGCCATACCCTTAGGCCTGAGCAGGCGGGCAGGGCAGGCCCGACCCTGGCCAACCTGTTCGGCCGCCGCATTGCGACCTTGCCGGGCTACAATTTCTCCGACGCCCTGAAACGCCTCGACATCGTCTGGACGCCCGAGACGGTGTCGAAATTGTTCGAGGTTGGACCCGGGCTTTACACGCCCGGCACCAAGATGCCCGAGCAGCGCATCGGTTCGGAACAGGACCGCGCGGCGCTGGTGAAGTTCCTCGAGCGCGCGACGCGGCGGTAGAGTTGATGGGTCGGGCGCGGTTCGTTTAGCTTGCTTGGCTAGCGTTCTGGTCGACCAGCAGTAGTCCTGGAAGCTGCTCCTGCCAGAGCTGATGTTACCAAATCTACCTTCTGAAAGCAGTCGCTCAAGGACCGGCAAGTGAGTCTGATCCACAACGAGAGAACGAAACTGACGGCGACCCTGATGAATACGGTGGCAGCAGCGGTTTTCATTACCGGCGTTCTGGCGCGCTGGTGGTGTTCTCCTACGATTTGCCGGGACCGAATAAAGGCGTTGCAGCTGCGGTAGTTAGCCTCATTTGGATTCTGGCGGCATTGGGCATACATTTGCTGGCAAGGGCGCTGCATGGCGTATGCGTGGTATGTGACACCGTTGGTCGCGCTGCTTGCGTGCTACGCCCTGTTTCTGTGGGCCCGGATGCAGAGTTGAGGCGTTGCGATGACCTGAAGCATGCGCCGAGCGAGCAGCCGGGCTGGGCGAAATCGAAAACCCCGAATGGACCGCCGAGGATTTTGCGTCCGGCGTCCGAGATGCCGGAAGCCATGCTGGCCCAGTTCAAGAACGGCCGCGGCCGGCCCAAACTGGCATTCCCGAAAGAGGGAGTAAAAATCCGGCTCGATGCTGAAGTCGTCTCTGCATTACGCGCCAGCGGCAAAGGCTGGCAAACCGCCATCAACGACCTGCTGCGCTCCCGATTGAAGAACGGGAAGATCGCTCTTGGAAGACGCAAGGCAAAGGAAAGCCGTCGCGGTGGCTAGACTGCTGTCCGGACATTCCCGCCTGCCCCCAGCAGGTCAGCCCTTCTCGCGGCGCGGTGGGCCAACAGATATTAGTCACCTCCCGCAGTGACAAAAAGGAATCCGAAACTGTGAGCCGGACGACAACATTGCCAAGACGGCTCCAGCCGATGCTAGCCACCCTCACAGACGCTCCGTTCGATGATGTCGGGTGGGTATTCGAGGACAAATATGATGGCTTCCGCATGATCGCAAAAATCGAAGGCGGAAAGGTCACGCTGTACAGCCGGAACGGCAAGATCATCAGCCACAGCTACGTCGAAGTCGCAAAAGCGCTTGAGGGAACGAAGGGCGATGCGGTGATCGACGGAGAGCTTGTGGCACTTGACAAAGATGGCACCTCACATTTCCAGCTATTGCAGAACGCGTTGCGTCACCAAGCCACTTTGCGGTACTGCGCATTCGATCTCATGTTCAAGGATGGGCAAGATTTGCGAGGCTTACCGCTGCTGCAGCGTAAGACCCAGCTCAAGGCCATTTTGCCCCGCCACAAGCTGATTGTCTTCAGCGCTCACCGCAAAACGCATGGCACGAAGTTCTTCAAGGAAGTGGAGCGCAGAGGCCTTGAAGGCATTATGGCCAAGCGTGGCGACAGCATATACCAGTCCGGAGCACGCACCGACAACTGGCTCAAGATCAAAACATCAAAACGTCAGGAAGTCGTCATTGTCGGATTTACGGCCCCTAGGCGAACGCGGCCGTTTTTCGGAGCGCTGGCTCTCGCGCTTCGGGAAGGCAATGGCTGGCGTTACATCGGCCATGTCGGCACCGGCTTTAGCTATCAGGCCCTCGAAGAACTCCACGCCAAGCTCATCAAATTGAAGGCTTCGAAGTCTCCGTTTCGCTCGAAGGTCAAGGACGAGGCCGTGACCACCTGGGTTAGACCATCCTTAGTCGCAGAGGTGAAATTCACCGAATGGACCAGCAAGGGTGAGATGCGGCATCCGGTTTATCTTGGTCTTCGAACGGACAAGCGGGCTAAAGATGTCGTACTTGAGCACGAAACACCGCACAGCCGATAGATTTCTTGTACGAAGAGGAGTTTGATGCCGAAAGAACCCGTTGCAATCGAGATCGTTCAGGAGGGCGACGAGCGCTTCATCGTCAAAACTTACGATGACGGCAGCGCCGAACGCGTGCCGATCGTAAAACGGCCAAGAAAGCCGCCCCGTTGGCCCTACCGCAAAGTGTCGTTCGACAAGAGTCGCAAAAAGGGATTTTGATATCGCAAGCTGATCGTCCCACGCGGAACGGCTTGAGCCGGCCTCCGCGGCGGATCATTTTTCCTCCCCGTACTCCTCGGGAATCCTCGCTCTATAAATATCCTCGCCCTCCTCATTGACTACGGTGAGGTGCTTTTTCGGCACGGTGGCGGCTTCGCGGCCGATATCGGTTGCGATCCTGTCCGCCATTTTTTTGGCAGCCGGGGCATCGTCGCAATCCAGGCCGGCCTTGTCGGGAACACGGTGTCCATTGGTAAGGTCAAAATAAAATCGGGGCATTTTCGCTCGCCAGTTTCGCCAGTCCTATCCCGGTTTCAACCGCCGCCAACTGCTCATGTTCCAGCTAACGCGGGCGGTTCCCGCATTCGCAGGAGCCGAAATATCGTTCTCCCGTCCTGTTTCAGTTTCCGAGGTCCCCAATGTCTCGTTTTCCCTTGACGGGTCCGGCTCCGGCGTTTCGCATCCTCAATTTAAATGCAACGGGCCGCAGGCACTCAGCCTTTTTGTTTCTCCACTGCGCTCTTTCCGTCGGAGCTTTTAGAGCGTTCGTCGAACCGGTCAGCGCCCTTGGCGAGGTCGTGCCCCATTTTGCTCTCGTTTTTCGCTTCGTCTTTGGCAGCGGCTTCGCGCAGGCCCACAGCCGCTCGTTCCCCCTTTTTTGATGATTTGCGTTCGACGTTCATTTGGGTCTTCCTCCATAATAGAACCGCTGATCATGGCATCTGCGTTGGTTGTGCCAGCCGCAACCGATCACGAATTTCCAAGTCGCTAGCCTGAGCAATGTTCCGGTCGAACGGAAGGGTATCTTCAGGCCGTACGTCCCAATTCAGGGCTGCCGTGAAGCACGGCCGGGAGTGGACTTTTTCACCAAAGCCGCGCTGAGCAGGCAAGCCGTGCGCACAACCCGCTTGATAAGGAAGCATGGCTGCGGTTGCCGGGGAATGGCTTAAACTAGCGATGTCCATTGAAGGCCGACGTTCGGATAAGCGCCGTCGAGGTTGGAGAATGCACGGCCACTGCGTCAGAGCGAAAGCTCATAAGCTGTGGGGTCATCCCGGAATTAGTTTCAAAATAATATGCCGCGTTCCGAGCATATATTTCGGAACGTTCAAGCGCACCGCTCATTCATCTTAGGATATCAACCCATCAGGAGCCTAAGATGAAGAAAGCTATTCTTGTTGCCACTTGCGTTGCCGCCTTGTCCGCCTTCACCACCGTTGGCGCGTCGGCCCAAACCACCGGTCCTGCCGCTCAAGACACCATGAAGACCAACGACATGTCGAAAGACGGTATGAAGAAGGACGGTATGGGAACTGGCGCGACCGGAACTTCCATGCCCTCCGCAAAAGACTCGAGCACCCAAGGTGCATCGACCGCTGGATCGGCAGAAAAGAAGGGCGATGCGACGACGCCCGGCGGCACGATGAAGAAATAATATGATCCGTCATGTGAGAGGCCGCCCCAGTTGGTGGCCTCTCATCAACCGATTCAATACATCGACCGCGCCGTCGCCGTCATCGCTCAACATTGCCAACAGCATTGTCAAAATCGATCCTCTCCCATCGCGAAATCAAAGAAAGCCTTGGGAGAGTGGTGAGCGCGGAGGAACTCGAACCCTCGACCCCATGATTAAAAGTCACGTGCTCTACCACCTGAGCTACGCGCTCACTCGCCGCGCTGGCCTGAGCAATGTTCCGGTCCAACTGAAGGGTATCTTCAGGCCGTACGTCCCAATTCAGGGCTGCCGTGAAGGACGGCCGGGAGTGAACTTTTCACCTAATCAGATGATGCTGTCTGTGGGCCTAGAAACCCGGACCAGTGACCGCCGCATATTCCCTGGTCAGGAAACCGCTCGATTGGCGTCGAGCTGTAGCGGCTGCAAGAAACCGGTGCCGATAACACATCGGTTTCGACGGACGCGCTTGGCGGCGCGGCTCCGAACCCTGCCAAATGGCCGGGGGCCGACGTGCTGTCCAGAGCCGAAAGGCTTAAAAGCGTCCGGCTTGTCTCACTGGCAAGTTTCTAGCCCCCGGCTGCTGCGGCTGTCCCGCCGGGTTAGCCCTAGAAAGCCGCAGTGAGTCCCTACTATGACACTCGCAAAAACCGATAAGCGGCGCGGCGAGCCGAACGAGCGCAGAGTCTCGATCCGCATCCGCGTGAAACCATCTGTCAAAGCTATGGCCGAGCGCCTTGCGCAGAAGGATGCCCGGTCCATGGCCGAATGGCTTGAGGGCTTGATTGCAGCCGAGGCGGCGCGGCCCGCTACAAAAAGGTCCGTAGTCCGTAGGGCGCAATAAGCGAAGCGCATTGCGCCGCGGTTAGTTTTGCGGCGCAATGCGCGCCGCTCCGCGCCGCTTATTGCGCCCTACGGGCTGTTTTGAGTTCAAAACTTACTTGGGCTTGCCTTTGCGGCAATTCGACGCCTTGCAGGCTTTGACATTCGTCGTTTTATCGCCCCCGTTATTTGCGCAGGTATTTACGGGACAGGTTGCATATCCACCCATATTGGCACGGGCCTCGCCAGCGTTCAGCAAAAAGGGCAGCGCCACGACAGCTGCAACGGCAAAAAATTTCAGCATTTCCGCTCCCATTGGTTTATTCGGAAGTCCATTCAACCACGAAATGCAGGCTAGTCCCATCTCACCTAGCTAGCCGCTGCGTTGCTTCTGGCGCAATCGGGCGGCTACGATGGTGCGGGGGCTGGGACCCGCACTAGCGGCCTTCTAAAGGCCAACATGTTGGTTTTTTGTTCGGCAAAAACGGCGCATGCGCGGCATTTGAAAACCGCAAATCCGGACCAATAGCCCACACGGCGCACGGCAATCGTTTTGCCAACACAGTGCCCACATGAGCACTTTTGCCCGACTGGCGAAAATTCAAGTTATACCTGATTTCATTGGTGAGCGCGGAGGGACTCGAACCCTCGACCCCATGATTAAAAGTCACGTGCTCTACCACCTGAGCTACGCGCTCACTCGCCGCGCTGTGTAGGGGGAGGGCCGGTGCGGGTCAATAGCGGGAAAGACCGAAGATCATGCCCACGCACGGCGCAAATTTAACAGACGGGACAAGTCGTTAGCCCCCTGAGCATGATGCTTTGAAGCCGAATCGCCACTATGCTCGGCCCACCTCTCCCGCAGGGGAGATTACCAGATGCACACATCTCGTCATACGCGGGCTTGACCCGCGTATCCATCACACTTCGAATGACTCTTGCGAAGATGATGGATTGCCGGGTCAAGCCCGGCAATGACGGCTAACAGCAGCGCCCCAAAACATCGGCTTATACGCTGCCGCTGAGCTCTTGCCGCACTTCCGAGGCCACCGGCTGCGGCGCGTTGATCGGGCCGGGCAGGGCCTGCATCGCCACCGGGCGCAGCCCGATCAATTCGGCGGTTCGAACCCCGGTGTTGCGCCAGAACGCAAACGCGTTGATCCGCGAGTTTTCCAGGATGGCGATCGCGACCGCCGACAGGAACGGCAGGCTTTCCAGCACCAGCACCGCCGCGAATACATAGATCTCGCGGACCTCCTTGTAATTGTTGGTGACGACCAGGACCGCGGCGCCGATCAGCAGCAGCACGCCGATCACCGCTTCCCAGAACGCCTGGAATTCGACCGACATGATCGAGAAGCCGCCCTTGGACGTGCGCGCAAACGCCAGATGTTCGGTGATCAACCCCTGCGCCACCGCGCGCGACACCGTCCACTGCACCGACATGGCGGTGATCATCGCGCCCAGCATCTGGCCGGTCTTGACGGGTACGCGCAGTTGGTACAGCGCCACGAAATGGATCAGCGACACCAGGAACGCGGCGATGATCGGCAGCGTCAGGATCTTGTCGGGAATGGCGATGTCGGCGAAGGCGACGATCGGCACCCAGATCAGGTTCAGGATGGCGACGAGCACGCCGAGGCTTTCGGCGCCGAGCCAGTTGAGCCAGCCCAGGGCAAATTCGCGCTTCTGGTCGGGCGACAGCCGGCTGCCGCCGGGCAGAAAACGCCGCCAGTGTTTTTTGACGATCTGGAAGCCGCCATAGGCCCAGCGGTGCCGCTGCTTCTTGAACGCCTCGTAGGTGTCGGGCAGCAGGCCATAGCCGTAGCGGTTGTTGGTGTAATGCGTCAGCCAGCCGTGCTCGATGATCGCCAGCCCAAGGTCGGTATCCTCGCAGATGGTGTCGCCGGCCCAGCCGCCGGCCATGTCCATCGCCGCGCGCCGGATCAGGCACATGGTGCCGTGAACGATGATCGAGTTGAATTCGTTGCGCTGGACCATGCCGATGTCGAAGAACCCGGCATACTCGCCGTTCATGATGTAATGCATCAGCGAGCGGTCACCGTCGCGATGGTCCTGCGGCGCCTGCACGAGGCCGACGCGGGGATCGGCGAATGCCGGCACCAGATCCTTCAGCCAATCCGGCTGCACCACATAGTCGGCGTCGATGATGCCGATGATCTCCGCATCGGCCGCGGTGCGCTCCATCGCGATCCGCAGCGCGCCGGCCTTGAAACCTTCGACCTTCTCGGCATTGATGAACTTGAACCGCTCGCCGAGCGCCCGGCAGTGATCCTGGATCGGCTGCCAGAATTCAGGGTCGGGCGTGTTGTTGATGATGACAACGCATTCGAAATTCGGATAATCCAGCCGGGAGACGGCATCCAGCGTCTGCTTGAGCATGTCCGGCGGCTCGAAATAGGCCGGGACATGGATCGACACCTTGGGGAAAACTTGATCCTCCAAAGCCGGAGCTAATGGCCCGGCGGGCAATCCTTTGACCAGCAGCCGGCGCGGGTTGCGGCCGAAGGCGATGGCGGCGATCTCTTCAATCCGCGCCATGGCGATCAGCACCAGCGGCACCAGCAGGATCAAGCCGAGGATCAACGCGAAGGCGGAACCGAACACAAAATAATGCCCGGTCCAGTAGGCGAACACGGTGGCAACCCAGGCGCCGACGCCATTGGCGGCCGCCGACAGCACGAAGGCCTGCATCACCGTGGGCTGCACCAGCCGGAAGATCGGCAATGACATCAGCACGCCGACCAAAAGCGCAATTCCCATCAGCTTCCAGTAGGCAGGGTCTTCAACCGGCCCGGTCCACGCGAATTTGGGTTCGCGCGCGGCATTCAGGAAGCCCCAATAGGGGCCGACGCCACCCTCGAAGAATTTCCACGGCTGGTCGATCGCCTCCACGATGTTGTATTCCATGCCGATGGCCTCGGCGCGGCTGACGAAGGTTCGCAGCGTTACCGCCTGCTCGAACGGCCCGGGCGTGCCGCTCTTCAAATTGTAGCCGGCGCTGGGCCAGCCGAATTCGGCGATCACGATGCGCTTGCCCGGAAAAGCGTCGCGCAGCTTCTGATAGATGATCAGCGCCTGATCCACAGCCTGCTTCTCGGAAAAGCCTTCCCAATAAGGCAGGATGTGCGCGGCGATGAAGTCCACCGACGACGCCAGTTCCGGATGCTCGATCCAAATATTCCAGATTTCACCCGTGGTTACAGGGACATTGACCGAACCTTTGACGCGCTGGATGAGCTTGATCAGGTCTTCGATCTTCTGTTCGCCGCGGTAGATCGTCTCGTTGCCGACCACGATGCCATTGACGTTGCTGTTGCGCTTGGCGAGCTCGATCGCCGACAGCATCTCGCGCTCGTTGCGATCGACGTTCTTGTCGATCCAGGCGCCGACGGTGACCTTCAGGCCGACCTCATTGGCAATCGGAGGCACCATTTCGACCCCGCCGGTCGACGAATAAAGCCGGATCGCACGGGTCAGCGGCGCCAGCTTTTTCGTGTCGGCGCGGATCTTGTCGGCGTTGGGAAAGTTGTCGACGTCGGGATGCCCGGTTCCGTCGAACGGCGAATAGGATACGCTGGGCAGGATGCCCCTGAAATCCGGAGCCTGTTGCTTGTCCCGCAAACCACCCCAGAGCGCAGCATGGGCGGCGGTGACAAACAACAGGACGGCGACGACGGCGCGCATCGCGACTAGACCATATGGGGCGAGCAAGGCGGCAGCGGACCTGTCCCCGAGGCCCGACCAATACGCTGGCAGATCAACATAACTCTGCCAGGTGATTTAACAACTCGATTTAACAACTCATATGACGCCGTGACGTTTTCAAGGCGCGAGTTTTGAAATCGGAAGAATTTCGGATCGCTCCAGGGCGCTTCGCGACTATTTGGCGGGCGCGGCCGGCGCGGCCGCAGGAGCCGCCGTGGCAGCACCGGCGGTGGACGGCGCCGCGGCGCCACCAGCGGGGGAGGCCGGCTGTGCGGCAACCGCAGCCTGAGGCTGGGCGCCGGGGTTGATCCAGCAGGCATGAACACGTCCGCTCAGGCTTTCCGGTGCTTTGGGGTCGATGGCGCCAAAGCGCACGAGACACCTGAACGTCGCCTGAACGTGGCCGCCGGGGCAGCCAAAGCGGTCGTAAAGGTCGAGATGGCGGAATGCGGTGTCGAGGTCGTCGCGCCACATCAAAACCACCACGCGGCGGCCGAGCCAGACACATTCCGGGTTTCCGGCCGGGCCATTGATGGCCTGTGACGCCTCGACGAATTCGTCGGTCTTGCGCTGGCTGTCCTTGGCGGCATCGGCGGGAGTTGCCGGGTTTGTCGCTGCAGGCTTGCCGGACTGATCCTGGGTGCGGAGATCGCCACTTTGGGCGAAGGCGCTCCCCAGACCGATCAGCAGTGCGAATCCGGATGCGGCAACGCGACGCAAGACCGCATTCTGAAACTCGAACACCCACTGACGCATAAAGTCCCCGATTTTGCTGCCTGCCTGCGGCACACTCTGGCACGGCCGTTGATGCCGTTCAAATGGGTCCCCATTGCGGCGGAGACACATTCGAATCCCATGGCGGACAATTTGGATTTTGTCCAGTAAAGCCGCAACTTTATCGCTTTGTGGTAAAGCACGCCTGGTCAGAGAAGGTCGCGGTTGCCTGAATGCCGCCCTTGGCAGACGGCCGCTGACCGGGTAATCGACGGGCCTTCTTAAGAGGACGGACCGATTTCCCTTCGTACGCCGCTGGCGCTTCTCCTCGTATCCCTGAGCACGATTGCCGCAGTGTGGTGGTGGCTGGCCGCACCGGCGACGCTGGCGCGGGCGCCGATCGATCCCGCAGCCAAACTGCTGTGCGTTTCCTACGCGCCGTTCCGCGATGCCCAGACGCCGCTGCTGCTGACCACGCAAATTCCTCCCGAGCAGATTGTGCAGGACCTGGAGCAGCTCGCCAAAATATCCAACTGCGTCAGGACGTATTCGATCGAGAACGGTCTCGACCGGGTTCCGGAGATTGCCGCCAAGGTCGGCCTCAAGGTCATCCAGGGCATCTGGCTCGGAAGCAACCGGCTCAAGAACCTCGCCCAGATTTCGACGGCCGTTGCCTTGGCCAAGGAATATCCCGGCGTGATCACCTCGCTCGTGGTCGGCAACGAGGTGCTGCTGCGCGGCGAGATGACCACGTCCGATCTCGCCGCGACCATCCGCTCGGTCAAGGCACAAGTCGCCGTTCCCGTGACCTATGCCGATGTCTGGGAATATTGGCTGCGCCACCGGGAAATTTACGATGCGGTGGACTTCGTCACCATCCACATCCTGCCGTATTGGGAGGACTTTCCGATCCGGGCGAAGTACGCGGCGGCGCATGTCGACGCCATTCGCAAGCGGATGGCGGTTGCATTTCCGGCCAAGGAGATCCTGGTTGGCGAAACCGGATGGCCGAGCGCCGGACGGATGCGAGATGCCGCGCTGCCATCACGCACCAATCAGGCGCGGGTGGTTTCCGAGATTCTCGATCTCGCCAAAAACGAGAATTTTCGCGTCAGCCTGATCGAAGCCTATGATCAGCCCTGGAAGCGCCAGCTCGAGGGCACGGTGGGAGGATACTGGGGCCTGATCGATTCCGTGCAGCGGGCGCTGAAATATCCGCCTGGCGTGCCCATCAGCAACTATCCGTTCTGGAAGCTGCAGATGGCATCGGGAATGGCGATGAGCATTCTGGTGTTCGGCGCCGCTCTGCTGACGCTAAGACGGCGGCCATGGACGCCGCGCTTCTTGTCGTGGGTGGCGGTGGCGGTGTCCGCGACCGCGGGCGGAACCCTGCTGGGCGTGGCCGTCGACAAGATGCTCTATGAAAGCTACGGGTTTGGTGGCTGGCTCAAATGGGGCTTGCTGCTGGCCGCGGGCATGGCCGCGCCGCTGCTGTCGGCCAACGCGTTGATGTCCGGGCGGGCGCTGCCGACGTTTCTTGAGCTTGTCGGTCCGCGCGAGGCAAGAACCCGATCAGTCCTGACGATGGCCTTGGGATTGACGTTGATCGTGACCACGCTGATCGCGGCGGAGACCGCGCTCGGCTTCGCATTCGATCCGCGCTATCGCGACTTTCCGTTCGCCGCGCTGACGATGGCGGTGGTGCCTTTCTCAGCGCTGATGCTTCTCAACCGTCCGCAGAGCGGGACGCGCCCGATTGCGGAGGCAGCCTTTGCAGGATTGCTGGTCGGAGCGGCGCTCTACACCGTGGTCAACGAGGGACCGGACAACTGGCAATCGCTGTGGACCTGCGCGCTGTATTTCCTGCTCGCCGTTACGCTGTGGCAGGCGCGGGCCGCGCAAATCCCAAAATAAGCAGGCCGATCGCAATCCCGGACAGACCGGCATTGTAAAGCACGATGCCGAAACCAGCGGCGATCAGGCCGCCGGTCAGCAGCACGATCGACGGCCGGATCACGTGAAGCATCGCGATGATCAGCGCGACGATGCCGAACACGGAGTTGCGAAACAAATAGGTAACCAGAAGCCTGGTCTTGCAGAGCACGGTCTGAAGCCCGGCATCGCACGCCAATGCGACGGTCGAAAATTCGACAGCGAGATAACGCAAATACAGGGCGTAACCTACGGTGACGAATCCGACGATCAGCACCCATTGCACCTGATACGGCGTCAGCCGGAACGGATCTTTTTTCATGCGGCGAGTATGGTTTGGATCGCGCGGCGGAACAAGCCGCGCATAATTCTCGACCGGGAGAGCGCTTGCTCAATGTCTGAGCTGATCAATCTAACTCACTGAATTTATGAAGCTGTCAGCCACCTTCATCGCGTACCGAACACCGATGATAGCGCCGGGTTTTTGGGCTTTGGCGGCGGCTCCCCGCTGCTCACCCGCTTTGCGGCATTCCGCTTGCGAGGCGGCCGCGCTGAAGGCGCAGGATCGTCGCTCTGGACGGCGAGGCGCTGGCCGTCGAACACGGAGGTCTCGCAGGAACGTTTGCTTTCAATCAATGCCGCGCAGATTTTAGCCGCCGCCGCGGCGTCGCTCAGTGGTCCTGCAACCAGCCGCAACTGCATGCCAAGCCCGCTATCGAGTTCCTTTACGACGATGATCGGCCGCAGCGTTGTCAGTGCGGCGCTTGACTTGAGATGCCCGCGCCACAGCGCGCGCAGCCCCTCGATCGAATTCGCGGCTCCGAGATCGACGCCGAATTCGGTTCGCCGCACGGCGATTTCAGACGGCGCTTTCGATGAAGCCGGATCGGGCGCCGGGGCCAAGGCTTCCGGCATCGGCGTTGCGGTGATGACTTCGGGCGGATGGTCTGGTTCGATCAGTTTTGCCGCGGCGGGGTCGGGCGGCGCCATCATGGACCTGGACGGCATCAGCGGTGTTGCCGGCGTCGCGGCGGGCGCCTTGGCCTTTGTCTCCGCCGGCGCGTTCAAGGTGGCGGCCGCGGAACTTGCAGGCGTTGATTCCGGCTGGCGCGGGGCGAGGTCGCGCGGTCTGTCGGTAAGAGCGGCGAGCGTGGTCGCAGGCGCGGCAGCAACCGGCGGATCCGATGAAGCCGATTGCGGTTCCGGCGCACTTGACAGCGATGCGCCGGCTTGCGGCGAACCCGCGGCGGAATTTTGACGCGCGCTCGAGCCGGTCACGCTGTCCAGACCCTGCTCGAGCACGGTGACGCGCGAATACAGCCGGTCGCGGTCGCCATTCAGGGTGTCGATGGCGGACGCCAGCCGGCGGGCCTCGGCCAGGCTTTCCCTCGCCACCCCCTGGATCTGCTGGGACTGCCGGGCCAGATCGGCGGACGCGATCTGGTCGCGCCGCCATCCGATCGACGACTGGCTGGCCATCACCGCGACAACCACCGCGGCGACCGAGCCGATCCCCCACGACCCCAGCCGCCATAGCGCATGCCGATCCAGATCGTCCTCCTCAGCCAAAAAACCCGACAGCCAGCCGCCGGAACTGTCGGCGTCGAAGGCGTCGGTCGAATGATCGGGTTTTCCAGCCATGCGACGTCTGCGGCCCTCCCAGGCCTTCCCGCGAATCACCCCGCGAACATTATCAGGAAATGGCGTTGAGGCTTGAAGCCGGCCGCTTTTACGCTGGCGAATCGGTTTCCTCTCCGGTTGAAAACGCTTTATGACGGCGGCGGCGCGGTCTGTGCGCCCAGCAAAGCTTAAGGGATTGGGATGACGGGCAGGACCAGCCTCACCATCGTGCTCGCGGCCGGCGAAGGCACGCGCATGCGCTCCTCGATGCCGAAAGTCCTGCATCCGGTGGCCGGTCAATCGCTGCTGGCCCACGTGCTTCGGGCCGCCCCCAATGGCGCCAACGCGTCGCTTGCCGTCGTGGTCGGACCGGATCATCGATCTGTCGCGGAGGAAGCCTTGCGCGCGCGACCGGACGCCGCGACCTTCGAGCAGCGCGAGCGGCTCGGCACGGCGCACGCGGTTCTTGCGGCCAGGGACGCAATCAAGCGCGGCGCGGACGATCTGCTGGTGGTGTTCGGCGACACACCGCTGATTTCGGCCGCGACCTTGCAACAGATGCGCGAACCGCTGAAAAACGGCGCGGCACTGACGGTGCTTGGCTTTCGCGCCGCTGATCCAACCGGTTATGGCCGGCTGCTGGTCGAGGACGGCCGGCTGGTAGCGATCCGCGAACAGGCCGATGCCAGCCCCGCGGAGCAGAAGGTCACGCTGTGCAACGCCGGCGTCATGGCCTTCGACGGCCATCGCGCGCTGGAAATTCTGGAAAAAATCGGCAACGCCAACGGCAAGGGCGAGTATTATCTGCCGACGCGGTCGCCATCGTTCGAGACCTCGGATTGCAGGCCGCCGTGATCGAAACCAGCGAGGATGAAGTGCGCGGCATCAACACCAAGGCCCAGCTCGCCGAAGCCGAAGCGGTGATGCAGGCGCGGCTGCGCCGGGCGGCGCTCGATGCCGGCGTGACCATGATCGCGCCGGATACCGTCTACCTCGCCGCCGATACGGCCTTCGGCAACGACGTGACCATCGAGCCGTTCGTGGTGATCGGCCCCGGCGTGACCATCGCCGATGGCGCCGTGATCCACGCATTCTCCCACATCGTGCAGGCAACGATCGGCAAGAATGCCTCGGTCGGTCCTTACGCGCGGCTGCGGCCGGGAACGTCGCTGGGCGAGGGGGCGCGGATCGGCAATTTCGTCGAGACCAAAGCCGCGGTTCTCGAAGCCGGCGTCAAGGTCAATCACCTCTCCTACATCGGCGATACCCATATCGGCGCGGGCGCCAACATCGGCGCCGGCACCATCACCTGCAACTATGACGGTTTTGGCAAGCACAAGACCACGATCGGCGCCGGCGCCTTTGTCGGTTCGAATTCGTCGCTGGTGGCGCCGGTGAAGATCGGCAGCGGCGCCTATATCGGTTCGGGGTCGGTCATCACCCGCGACGTGCCGGACGATGCGCTGGCGATCGAGCGCGGCACACAGACGACGCGCGACGGCTGGGCGGCGCGCTACCGCGAGATGAAGACCCGCGACAAGCAGCCGAAGACCTAGTCGTCGGAAAATTCCGAGAATGTCGCGCGGGTGAGACGCCAGCCGCGCGGATGGGCCAGCTTCGGCTTTTCGCCGGCCTCATGCCGGATGATTTTCGGTTGGGTTTGCCCGCTGCGGAACGGCGGCGGCCAGTGCGCAAGCTTGGTCCGCTCGGGCCGAGTTTGCGAGGGAGCCAAAAAGCTCCGTGTACCGGGCTTCGGTTCACGCGTATCCGCCATGGCTTTCGCCTCCGGGGGCCATGAGCGTTGAGCAGAAACATTGACGAAGGGTTAATTAAGCCTGCCGCTTAACGCTGTCGTAATCCGCAATAATTATTGAGTATCAAGGCTTCAGGGATTCTCGTTAAGAGGGGCCTGCGCCCGGTCGGGTGATTTTCGTCGATTTGGAGCTATTGACCCGCATGTGCGGCATTGTCGGGATTTTGGGACGCGGTCCGGTCGCGGAAGAACTGGTCGATTCGCTCAAGCGCCTTGAGTATCGCGGCTACGATTCATCCGGCGTTGCCACGCTGGAAGGCGCGCGTCTGGAACGCCGCCGCGCCGAAGGCAAGCTCAAAAATCTGGAAGCCCGGCTGAGAATCGAACCGCTCATGGGCCACATCGGAATCGGCCATACGCGCTGGGCCACCCATGGCAGACCGACGGAGAACAACGCTCATCCGCACGCGACCGCGCGTGTCGCCGTGGTGCATAACGGCATCATCGAGAATTTTCGCGAATTGCGCGAAGAGCTGGAGAAAAAAGGCGCGGCGTTCACGACCGAAACCGATACCGAGACCGTATTGCATCTGGTCGACGGCTATCTCGCCGAGGGTTTGAAGCCTGTGGATGCCGTCAGAAAGACGCTGTCCCGGCTGCGTGGCGCTTTCGCGCTAGGCTTCATTTTTGCCGGCGACGACAACCTTCTGATCGGCGCGCGCAACGGGCCGCCGCTCGCGATCGGCCATGGCGAGGGCGAGATGTATCTCGGCTCGGACGCGAT
>NZ_DASYMN010000404.1:0-1878 GCF_036009065.1 Bradyrhizobium sp.
TTTGTGATCGCGGGCGGCGCCGGCGTCGTCGTGCTCGAGGAGCTTGAACACGCCAAGGCGCGCGGCGCGCGCATCTATGGAGAAATCGTCGGCTATGGCGCCACCTCCGACGGCTACGACATGGTGGCGCCTTCGGGCGAGGGCGCCGAGCGCTGCATGCGGATGGCGATGGCGACGGTGAATACCAAGGTCGATTACATCAACCCGCATGCGACATCGACCCCGGCGGGCGATCCGCCGGAAATCGAAGCGATCCGCAAGGTGTTCGGGATCGGCGACAAGTGCCCGCCGATTTCCGCGACCAAATCGCTGACCGGACATTCGCTCGGCGCCACCGGCGCGCAGGAGGCGATCTACTCCCTGCTGATGATGGATAACGGCTTCATCTGCGAAAGCGCCAACATCACCGAGCTCGATCCGGTGTTCGCGGATATGCCGATCGTGCGCAAGCGCATCGACAACGTCAAGATCGGGACCGTGCTTTCGAATTCATTCGGCTTCGGCGGCACCAACGCCACGCTGGTGTTCAAGCGGATGGACGCGTGAGGCCGCGCGCGGCAAATTATTAGAGTTCATCGTCATGCCCGGGCTTGTCCCGGGCATCCACGTCTTTCGCACCCGGTGTGGATCAGGACGTGGATGGCCGGGACAAGCCCGGCCATGACGCAAGGGCATTGCCCGGGCACGACGAACAAGAGAGCGGCGAGCATGCAGGACCTGATGAAAGGCAAGCGCGGTCTGGTGATGGGCGTCGCCAACGACCACTCGATTGCCTGGGGCATTGCCAAAGCGGTGGTAGCCGAGGGCGCCGAACTGGCCTTGACCTATCAGGGCGACGCGATGGAAAAGCGCGTCAGGCCGCTGGCGCAAACGCTCGGCGTCGAGACGGTGCTGCCCTGCGACGTCGAAGATCTCTCCAGCGTCGATCAGGTTTTCCGGACGCTGCGCGAAAAATGGGGGCACCTCGACTTTCTGGTGCACGCCATCGCGTTCTCCAACAAGAACGAGTTGAAAGGCCGCTACGCCGACACTACGCGCAATAATTTTCTGCGCACCATGCTGGTCTCGTGCTTTTCCTTCACCGAACTGGCCTGCCGCGCGGCGGAGCTGATGCCGGCTTCCGGCGGCGCGATGCTGACATTGACCTATGGCGGCTCGACCCGGGTGATGCCGAACTACAACGTGATGGGCGTGGCGAAAGCGGCGCTGGAAGCCTCGGTGCGCTATCTCGCCGCCGATTTCGGCGCGCGCGCCATTCGCGTCAACGCGATTTCGGCCGGACCGATCCGCACCCTGGCCGGCTCCGGCGTTGCCGGCGCGCGGCAGATGTTCGCCTTTCAGCAGCGCCACGCGCCGCTGAAGCGCACCGTCACCATCGAGGAAGTCGGCGGCGCGGCGCTGTATCTGCTGTCCGAGCTATCCACCGGCGTCACCGGGGACATTCACTTCGTCGATTCCGGCTACAACATCCTCTCGACGCCGCATCCGGATGAGTTGAAGGCCGAGTAAAGGCGAAGCGCTTCGACAATTGCCGAGTCGTCCCCGCCTTCGCGCTATGGCATGCACACATCTGTTTTGCTGCCGGAGACCAACTCCACCGTCATCCTGAGGTGCTCGCCACGCAGCGGCGAGCCTCGAAGGATGGGCCACAAGCTCCTGCGGCCATCCTTCGAGACGCCGCGTAAGCGCGCGGCGCCTCAGGATGACGGATCAGGCAAGATCGAAGCGATCCGCGTTCATCACCTTGGTCCACGCCGCCACGAAATCCTGCACGAACTTCGGTTGCGAGTCCGCGCACCCATAGACCTCCGCCAGGGCGCGAAGCTGCGAGTGCGAGCCGAAGATCAGGTCGACGCGGGTGCCGGTCCACTTGACCGC
>NZ_DASYMN010000405.1:0-3353 GCF_036009065.1 Bradyrhizobium sp.
GCTCACGGAGCGTTTCGTTGATCGCCGGACCAGTGTATTGATGCGCCGCCTGCGGGAAAACACCATGTTGAATACGGAAATCGGCAAGACCGGCGAAGTGATCGTAGAAGGCCATGTGATCGGCCGTCTCGACGGATTCACGTTTGCGCCTGATGCGGCCGAGGCCGGCTCCGATGCCAAGGCGCTGCAGGCCACCGCACTGAAAGCGCTGGCCGGCGAGATCGAGGCGCGCGCCGAAAAATTGTCCGCGGCCAAGGACGATTCGTTGGTGCTGACCTCGGACGGCACCATCCGCTGGACCGGCGACGCCGTGGCAAAGCTGGTTGCATCAGACGATGCGCTGCATCCGCGCATCCGCATCATTGCCGACGAGCGCCTCTCCGGCGCGCCGCGCGAAGCGGTGCAGGCGCGGCTCGATCTGTGGCTGAAGACGCACATCGAAAAACTGCTGGGGCCGCTGTTCGATCTTAACAAGGCCGAGGATGTCACGGGCATTGCACGCGGCATTGCATTCCAGTTGATCGAGGCGCTTGGCGTGCTGGAGCGCGCCAGGATCGCGGCCGAGATGAAGGACCTCGATCAGCCGTCGCGCGCGTCCTTGCGCAAATACGGCGTGCGCTTCGGCGCCTATCACATCTATGTTCCGGCGCTGCTGAAGCCGGCGGCGCGCGCGCTGGCGTCGCTGCTGTGGGCGCTGAAGCTGGACAATGTCGACCTCTCGGCGCTGTCGGGCGCGCAGCATCTTGCAGGGAGCGGCCGCACCTCGTTCCCGGTCGACAAGGCGCTCGACCGCGACGCCTACCGCGTGCTCGGCTACAAGCAATGCGGGGAGCGCGCCGTGCGCGTCGACATCCTGGAGCGTCTCGCCGACCTCATTCGCCCGGCGCTGTCATGGCGTGCGGGCGCGCTTGGCGAGAAGCCTGCGGGCGCATTCGACGGCCGCGGTTTTGTGGTCACGCAGGCGATGACCTCGCTCACCGGTTCGGCCGGCGAGGATTTTGCGTCGATCCTGCGCGCGCTCGGCTACCGGATGGAGAAGCGGCCGCCGCCGGCGCCGGTGCCGGTTGTAGTTGAAGCCGGGCCTGCGGAAGCCGCCGCAGTCGAAGCCGTCGCGGCGGAAGCCGGCGCGGAAACCGCGCTGGCTGAAACACCCGCGGAGGCGAGCGTCGCGCCGCAGGTTCTGGATGAGTCTGGTGCGACCGCTGAACCCGCGGCTGCGGAGGCGGCGGCCGAAGCTGAGAGCGCTGAGACCGCAGCCGTGCCCAGCGACACGCCGCAAGTTCTGGATGAATCGGGAGCGACCGTACCGGAAGCCGACTTGCCGGCGGCGACTGCTGAAGGCGAGGTGGCACCCATCGCGACCGAAGACGTCACAGCGGCGGCCGGTGCTGCCGCAGATGCGCCGGCGGAAGCCGCTCCCGCGAATGACGCTGCGCCTGCTATTGCCGCGGCTCCCGAACTGGTCGAAGTGTGGCGGCCCGGCGGCCGATCGGAAGAGCGCCGGCCGCGTCACGATCGCAACCGCCATCGGCATCAAAACCAGAATAAGCCGCTGGAAGGCGCACAGCCAGTCGCAGCCGAAGGCGAAGCAGGCGAGGGCGTCAAGCGCGAACGTCATGGACGCGGACGGCGCGAGCGCAACAAGGATTTCAGAAAACCCCGCAGCGATGCGCCGGCTGAGGCCGCAAGCGCCGCCGTTGCCACTGATGCCGCACCGGCGGTCCCGCGCGAGGACAAAGGCCGCCCGCCGCGCGAGCGTTTCCAGGGCAAGGGCCGCGACAACAGGGACAAGGGCAAATTCGCCGGCAAGCCGAAAGGCGATCGCGACGGCGGCCGCCCCGGTGGCGGCCCCTCGCACCGCCAGTATGCGTCAAGCGCGCCGCCGCGCGAGCGCGAGCGCCCGGCTGATCCCAATTCGCCGTTCGCCAAACTGGCGGCGCTCAAGGAGCATCTCACCGCCGGCCGCAAGGACCAGCGCTAAGGCGTTCTCACCTCTCCCCCGCAGGGGAGAGGTGAGGAGAGGCCGCTCAATCTAAATTGGTCATGCTTTTTAGAGCATGACCGAAACGGTTCTAGCGGCGGCCGGTTTAGCGAACTGCGCCCTTGCCGCCGCCTCCGCCGCCCATTCGATCGCTGCTGACTCCGGCGGCGCCCTTAGCCCCGCCTCCACCGCCCATTCGGTCGCTGGTCACTCCGGCGGCGCCCTTAGCCCCACCTCCACCGCCCATCCGGTCGCTGGTGTTGGATTTGCTGCTTTTGACAGCCGTTGACCGTTCACCGGGTCCGGCGGATAGGTTGCCGCCGAACGGCAGGGTCTGGGCATGGGACAGGTTTGCGAACGCGAAAGTTGAGGCCATGAGGGCCACGGTCAGGTAACGGGTTGACATCGCCTCCTCCTCTGCTTGAAACGGCGACGCTATCGTTTCCTGCTGCAAGCGTCCATGAACAGTGCAGTGCACGCGGCTTAATGATTTCCGCTACGATATCTTTAGCGTATCAATCGGCGTGTTGAATCACGCCTCTAACGCGGTACGCTTTTGAAAACGGTGTTGCTTGGAGCGCCAGCGTCTCGACAAATGGCTTTGGCATGCGCGGGTGGTGAAGGCCCGCAGCAGCGCCGCTGCGCTGGTCGAGGCCGGCCACGTCCGCGTCAACGGCGCACGACAGAAGGCGCCCGGTCATTCCGTCAAGATAGGCGACGTCGTCACCATCGGCCTCGACCGCGGCGTGCGGGTTCTCAAGGTAGTAGGTTTTGCGGAGCGGCGCGGCGACGCATCCGCGGCAAGCGCGCTCTATGAGGACGTGCGCGATATTCCGCATTAGCGGAACGCATCGCCGCGCAGCATGGGTGCTGTCGTGTCGCACCCGGTCGGTCTCGCTCGGCGCCCCATTATCTGATCCATTGTTCAAACCAGCCGGATTCCGGCGCGGATAATACGGAATTGGGGGCTGAAATGATTCGTGCGACATGGATTATCGTGGGTGGAATGTTGATTTCCGGCAGCGCTGCCGGACAAAACGCGGCATATTCCGCCGCTGAGATGCAGGCGCTGCTCGGCAAGGGCCTGGTGGTGGCCTCTTCGGATCTGGAAGGTGGCAAGACATTCACCGCGCGCATCAACCTTGGCGTCGGTGGCCAACTGTCAGGGACGTTGACACCGGCCGGCGACAAGGCAATTGCGGTTACCGGCGCGTGGAAACTCAACGGCGCGCAGGTCTGCCGCACGCTTGCGCCGATACAGCCGGAAGAGATTTGCGAGACCTGGCTGAAGAACGGCGCCAAGGCGGCGATCATCCAGGTCAATGGCAAGGATGCAAGCATCAACCGCTGGCAATAACGCGCGGGCTGCATC
>NZ_DASYMN010000406.1:0-8626 GCF_036009065.1 Bradyrhizobium sp.
GGACCATCCCGGAACGACGATACTTGCCCCCGCATCTCTCATAGGCACTCCATGCCCGTTGTTAGTGCTTGATCGGGGCCTGCAGCGGTGTTCTGCTTAAAAAAGCTGCTGGAGTTGCCTCACCTTGTCGATCTTCGTCGCACTACGTCACGTTACGCATTACAAATACGACCGTCCGATCGATCTCGGCCCGCAAACCATCCGGCTGCGTCCGGCGCCGCACACGCGCACGCCGATCCTGAGCTATTCGCTCAAAGTCACGCCCCCCAATCATTTCGTGAACTGGCAGCAGGATCCGCAAGGCAATTGGCTGGCGCGGTTCGTGTTTCCGGAAAAGGCGACGGAACTGAAGATCGAAGTCGACTTCACGGCGCAGATGACCGTGATCAATCCGTTCGATTTCTTTGTCGAGCCTTATGCCGACAGTTTTCCGTTTGCCTACACCGATGATCTCAAGACCGGACTCGCGCCGTATCTTGCGACCATCGAGCCTGGACCGCTGTTCGCGAGATATCTCGCGGGCATTCCGCGGGAGGCGCCGAGCACGGTCAATTTCCTGGTCGACCTCAATGCAAAACTGCGCGACCAGGTCCGCTACATCATCCGCATGGAGCCCGGCATCCAGACGCCGGAGGACACCCTGGCATCCGGCGCGGGATCGTGCCGCGATTCGGCGTGGCTGCTCATTCAAACGCTGCGGCACCTCGGTCTCGCGGCGCGCTTCGTCTCCGGCTATCTCATTCAATTGCGTCCCGATATCGATCCGGTCGAGGGACCGCGCGAGGTCGAAAACGATTTTACCGATCTGCACGCATGGGCCGAAGTCTATCTTCCCGGCGCCGGCTGGATCGGGTTCGACGTCACCTCGGGCATGCTGACCGGTGAGGGGCATATCCCCGTCGCCGCCACGCCGCATTATCGTTCGGCCGCGCCGATCTCAGGCAGCGCCGGCTTTGCGGAAGTCGAGTTTGGGTTCGAGATGAACGTCAAGCGCATCCGCGAAGCGCCGCGGATCACCAAGCCTTTCTCCGACGAAGCCTGGGCGCGCCTTGACAAGCTTGGCGAGCAGGTCGATGCCGATCTCAAAGCCGGCGACGTGCGCCTGACCATGGGTGGCGAGCCGACCTTCGTCTCCGTCGATGACCTTGAGTCGCCGGAATGGAATATCGCCGCGGTCGGCCCGACCAAGCGCGGCCTTGCCGATGATCTTATCCGGCGGATGCGCACGCGCTTTGCGCCGGGCGGCCTGCTGCATTACGGGCAGGGCAAATGGTATCCCGGCGAAAGCCTGCCGCGCTGGGCCTTCGGGCTGTACTGGCGCAAGGACGGCGTGCCGATCTGGAAGAACGACAGCCTGATTGCCACCGTCGAGGGCCCGCGCAAGGCCGGCATCGCCGAGGCCGAACGCTTCGCGGAAGCGGCTGCCAAAAAGCTCGGGGTGGATTCCGAGTTCATCATGCCGGCGTTCGAGGATCCCTCGCACTGGCTGCAGAAGGAAGCCGGCCTGCCGCCGAATGTCGATCCCGGCGACTCCAAGCTCGCCGATCCCGAAGAGCGCTCGCGCATGGCGCGGGTGTTTGATCAGGGGCTCAACATCCCGAAGGGGTTCGTGTTGCCGATCCAGCGCTGGAACGCGGAAGCGAGCCGGTCCTCCGCGCGATGGAAGAGCGAGCGCTGGAAACTGCGCCGCGGCAACCTGTTCCTCACCCCCGGCGATTCCCCGATGGGATTGCGGCTGCCGCTGTCATCGCTGCCGCATATTCCCGCCGAAGATTATCCTTACGTCGTCGAGCAGGACCCGCTGGAGCCGCGCGAGGCGCTTCCGGTATATGACGCGACGGCTCGAACCGGCGCGGCGCCGCCTCAACAGGTGCAGGAGCAGCAACTCAGGGGCGGCGGCGTGCGCACGGCGATGTCGATCGAAATCCGCGACGGCATTTTGTGCGCATTCATGCCGCCGGTCGAGAAGCTGGAGGATTATCTCGAACTGGTCACGGCGGTGGAGGCGACCGCCGAGGAGATGCAGATGCAGGTGCACGTCGAGGGCTATCCGCCGCCATTCGATCCGCGCGTCGAAGTCATCAAGGTGACGCCCGATCCCGGCGTGATCGAAATCAATGTCCAGCCGGCGCAAAGCTGGCGTGAAGCCGTCGATATCACCTTCGGCCTTTATGAAGATGCCGCGCAGGTCCGGCTCGGTGCCAATCGTTTTCTCGTCGATGGCAGACACACCGGCACCGGCGGCGGCAATCATGTGGTGGTCGGCGGCGGTACGCCTTCGGATTCGCCGTTCCTGCGCCGCCCGGATTTGCTCAAGAGCCTTGTCTTGTATTGGCAGCGGCATCCATCGCTGTCCTACATGTTCTCCGGCATGTTCATCGGGCCGACCAGCCAGGCGCCGCGCATCGACGAGGCCCGCCACGACGGCCTCTATGAACTGGAGATCGCGCTGGCGCATGTGCCGCCGGCGGGAATCAAGGCGCCGCTATGGCTGGTCGATCGTCTGTTCCGGCACATCCTGGTGGATATCACGGGCAACACCCACCGCGCCGAAATCTGCATCGACAAGCTCTACTCTCCCGACGGCGCCACCGGCCGGCTCGGCCTGGTCGAATTCCGCGCGCTGGAGATGCCGCCCGACCCGCGGATGTCGCTGGCGCAGCAGCTGCTGATCCGCGCGCTGGTCGCCAAATTGTGGCGCGAGCCGCAGGACGGCAAGTTCGTGCGCTGGGGCACCACGCTGCACGACCGCTTCATGCTGCCACATTTCCTCTGGGAAGATTTTTTAGGCGTGCTCGCCGAACTGAAGCAATGCGGCTACGATTTTTCGCCTGATTGGTACGAGGCGCAGCTCGAATTTCGCTTTCCGGCGTTCGGCCGGGTTCAGCACGGCGGCGTCGCGCTGGAAGTCCGCCAAGCGCTGGAGCCCTGGCATGTGCTGGGCGAGGAGGGCTCGGCCGGGGGCACCGTGCGCTATGTCGATTCGTCGGTCGAGCGCTTGCAGATCAAGGCCTCGGGTTTTGTCGAGGGCCGCCATGTGGTCACCTGCAATGGACGGCGGATGCCGATGACGCAGACCGGCCGCTCCGGCGAGGCAGTCGCGGGGGTCCGCTTCAAGGCCTGGCAGCCGGCGTCGGGCCTGCATCCGACCATTCCGGTGCACGCGCCGCTCACATTCGACATTGTCGATATCTGGAATGGCCTGTCGCTGGGAGGCTGCGTCTATCACGTCGCCCATCCCGGCGGGCGCACTTACGAGACCAAACCCGTCAATTCCTACGAAGCCGAGGCGCGGCGGCTGGCACGGTTTCAGGACCACGGCCATACACCGGGCAAGATCGACCCGCCGCGCGAGGAACGCACGATCGAATTCCCGTTGACCCTCGACTTGCGGACGCCGCTCCGCCATTGAGATGTGCTAGAAGAATCGCATGGTGAGGCAAGCCGGAACTAGTCAGGCAAGCAAGGCCCGTCCGGGGCATCGCCGCGTGGCGCTATGGACCCGCGACTACGTCCGCCTGCCCGGAATTCCCGACGAATACATCGCGCAGGACGGCGCGCCGCGCGAAGTCTGGACCCGGTTTTTCGAGGCGTTCGCGGCACTGACGCCTGCCGATATCGAACGGCGCTTCGGCGCCGCCGACCGGCATCTGCGCGAAGCCGGCGTCACCTATCGCGCGCCCGGCGAAGCCGCCGACAAACTGTGGCCGCTCAGCCATCTGCCGCTGCTGATCGGTGACGCCGAATGGCAGGAATTATGCGCGGCCATCGTACAACGCGCGGAGCTGCTGGAGCTGGTGCTGAACGATCTCTACGGCGAGGGCCGCCTGGTCGCGGAAGGCGCGGTGCCGGCGGCGGCCATCGCCGGCAGTGCGGAATATCTGCGCTCGGTGTGCGGCGTCAAGCCGCCCGGCGGGCGATACCTCAATCTCTATGCCGCAGACATCGGCCGCGGCCCCGACGGGGGTTGGTGGGTCCTGAACGATCGCACGCAAGCGCCCTCGGGAGCCGGCTATGCGCTGGAAAACCGGCTGGTGTTGTCGCGCGCCTTCGCTTCTCTGTACAAGTCGATGAATGTCGAACGGGTGGCGCCGTTCTTCGAGGCGTTTCGCGAAAGCCTGCGCGCCAGCGCCGACCGCGACGAACCGCGCATCGGGCTGCTGACGCCGGGCCAGTTCAGCGAAACCTATTTCGAGCACGCCACGCTGGCGCGCTATCTCGGATTCCTGCTGGTCGAGGGCGACGATCTCGCCGTCAGCGGCGACCGTATCCATATCCGCACCGTCGCCGGGCTGAAGCGGCTCGATGTGCTGCTGCGCCGGGTGGATTCCAACTTTCTCGATCCGCTTGAGCTTGACGCCCACTCGGAACTCGGTGTGCCCGGCCTGATCGATGTGATCCGCAAGAAAGGTGTCGTCGTCGCCAATATGCCGGGGTCTGGCGTGATGGAAGCGCGTGCGCTGCTGGGCTTCCTGCCGAGCCTGAGCCGGCGCTTTTTCAGCCAGGAATTGAAGATACCGCACATCGCGACGTGGTGGTGCGGCCAAAAGTCCGCGCGCGAGCAGGTGCTGTCGCGGCTCGACGATTTCGCCATCGAAGGCGCCTATGTCAGGGGCGTGCCCGGCTTTCCCGGCAACGGCCCGGTGCTGGCTTCCGAGCTCTCGCCAAGCGAGCGCGATCGGCTGAAGACGGCGATCGAACATCGCGGCCTCGATTTTGTCGGCCAGGAACTGGTGCGGCTGTCGACCACGCCGGTGTGGGACAATGGCCACATCACGCCGCGGCCGTTCGTGCTGCGGGTGTTCGCGGCTGCCACGCAGGACGGCTGGACCGTTATGCCCGGCGGCTTCTGCCGGATCGCAGACCAGCTCGATGCGCGTGCGGTTTCGATGGGCGATGGCACCCGCGCGGCCGACGTCTGGGTCGTCTCCGACAAGGCGGTTTCGACCACCACGCTGCTGCCGGCCTCGGATAGCGTGCGGATCAGGCGCGTCGCAGGCGTGCTGCCGAGCCGCGCCGCCGACAACCTGTTTTGGCTGGGGCGCTATCTCGAGCGCGCCGAGGCGACGTTGCGCCTGGTGCGCGCGCTCGGCCTGCAGCGCGATCACAGCCGCGCCGCGACCTCGCAGCATTCGGTGGACCGCATTGTGCGGTTGCTGGTGGCCTGGGGCGCGGCGTCATCGGGCGCGCGGTCGCAGACGGCGAGGATCGCAACGGAAGCGCTGCAGGCCGCGGACAAGTTCGGCTCGGCGCTGTCCCTGATCCGCTCCGCGCGGCGAACGGCGGCCTCATTGCGCGAACGGCTGTCGCCGGATGCCTGGCAGGTCATCACCGAGATGGAGGCGCGGCTGTCCGAGGAAGTCCACGATGATGACGGCGTGGTCAGCGCCGCCGAATTGACGCTGCGCGAGCTTGCGACGTTCTCGGGCCTCTCGCAGGAGAACATGAACCGCGCCGCCGGTTGGCGCTTTCTCGATATGGGCCGCCGCGCCGAACGCGCCATCAACACGGCGCGCCTCGCGCGCCAGTTTGCCTATGAAGAAGCCGGCGATGAAGACCTCGACATCCTGCTGACGCTGGTGGATTGCCAGATCACCTACCGTTCGCGCTATCTGGTCGCGCCCTTGCTGGCCCCGGTGCGCGATCTCGTGATACTCGATCCCTATAATCCGAGATCGGTAGCGTTTCAGGTTTCCGCGCTGAACGATCACATCGCCGGCCTGCCGGCGTTGAACGAGGGCGGCTTGATCGAGCGCCCGCACCGGCTTGCGGTTGCGCTGCGGGCGACACTGACGACCGGCGAAGCCGCGGAACTGGACAGCAAATCGCTGTTCGCGCTGGAGCAGGACTTGCTCACGCTCGCCGACGCCATCGGCTCGCATTATTTCCCGCACGGCGCCAGTGCGAGTCGGCCCGAAAAACTGACCGGCCTCGCGTGATCTACGACATCCGCCACGTCACGACGTACAGCTATGAGAGTCCGGTCAGCTTCGCGCGGTGCTCGCTGCGGCTGGAGCCGAAAAGCGGCGACGGCCAGCAACTGGTGTCGCATGTGGTCGATATCAGGCCGCGGCCCGCCGACCGGACGGCGCGCTCCGACTTCTTCGGAACGCGCATCGAAACCGTGCTGATCGAAACGCCGCATCGTACCCTGCGCATCGATTCCCGTTCGCGGATAACTCTGTCCCGCCGTGCGCCGGGCCGCAACGCCGACAGCCCCGCATGGGAAAGTGTCCGCGAAGCCGCCTTCGAGGCCAACACATTGGGGGCTGCGTCGCCGATCGGCTACGTCTTTGCGAGTCCATTGGTGCCGGTGCTCGATCTCGGTACGGCTTACGCCGCGGAAAGCTTTCCTCCGGGGCGCGGGATCTTGGCCGGCACCGTTGATCTAATGCATCGCGTCCGCACCCAATTCAAATACGATAAGAAGGCGACGGTGGTCTCCACGCCGCTAAGGGAAGTGTTCGAGAAGCGCCACGGCGTGTGCCAGGATTTTGCCCATGCCATGATCGCAGGACTGCGCGGACTCGGGCTGCCGGCGGCCTATGTCAGCGGCTATCTGCGCACCATCCCGCCGCCGGACAAGCCGCGGCTGCAGGGCGCCGACGCCACCCATGCGTGGGTATCGGTGTGGTGCGGCGAGGAAATCGGCTGGGTCGGCTTCGACCCGACCAACGATATTCTGGTCGCGAACGACCACATCGTGCTCGCTGTCGGGCGGGATTTTTGCGACGTCTCGCCGGTGGACGGCGTGATCGTGGGATCGCGCAGGCAGAAGCTCGGCGTCGCGGTAGATGTGCTGCTGGTGGAATGAGCCTGGCTCGCCCGTCGATCTTCTACGACGTCATCATCCTCGGCGCGGGAGCGGCGGGGTTGATGTGTGCCGGCATCGCTGCCAGGCGCGGCCGCTCGGTGCTGGTACTGGAGCAGGCGAGGCATCCCGGCGAAAAGATCCGGATCTCCGGCGGCGGGCGATGCAATTTCACCAACCTTCACACCTCGCCTGCGAATTTTCTGTCCGACAATCCGCGGTTCTGCCATTCGGCGCTCAACGGATACACCCAGTACGACTTCATCGCGCTGGTCGAGACCTACGGCATCGCCTGGCACGAAAAGACGCGCGGGCAATTGTTCTGCGATGGCTCGTCGCGGCAGATCATCGACCTGCTAAGACAAGAATGCCGAAGCGCGCAATTGCGCCTCGGCGTTCGCGTCTCGGCCATCGCGAAAGGCGAGGAGGGCTTTGTCGTTACGACGGATCAAGGCGAGTTTCGCGGCGGCTCGCTGGTGGTCGCCACCGGCGGGCCGTCGATTCCGAAAATGGGTGCCAGCGGATTCGGCTACAGGATCGCCGAGCAGTTCAACCTCAAGATCGTGCCGCCGCGCGCGGCGCTGGTGCCGCTGACATTTGACGCGAACCTGCTTGGAAAATTCAGGGATCTGTCCGGCGTTTCGGTCGATTGCGTTGTGAGTTGCGGCAAGACCCGTTTCGATGAGGCGCTGCTGTTCACGCATCGCGGACTGAGCGGCCCGGCAATTTTGCAGATATCGTCGTACTGGCGTGCGGGCGAGGACATTGTCATCGACATGGCACCGGAGCGCGATGTCCTCGCAATGCTGAAACAGTTGCGCCGCGACCATCCGCGGCAGGAACTGGCGACGGCGCTGGCCGGGCTACTCCCTAAGCGGCTCGCCCAGACCGTCGCCGACATGATCGGCGGTCCTGATCGGCTTGCGGATTTTTCCGACAAGCTTTTGTCGAGGGTGACTGCGGCTTTGAAGGCGTGGCACGTCAGGCCCAACGGGACCGAGGGTTATCGCACCGCGGAGGTGACGCTCGGCGGCGTCGACACCACTGAACTGTCCTCGAAGACATTCGAATCGAAATCCGTGCCTGGGCTGTATTTCATCGGCGAGGTGGTGGATGTCACCGGCCATCTCGGCGGCTTCAATTTCCAGTGGGCCTGGTCATCCGGCCATGCCGCGGGTCGGCATGTCTGAGTCCGGGGCTATGGTGCGGGCTGCCGGATCTTACGTCGTCCCCGCGCAGGCGCTAAGGCATGCACACATCGTTACAGCACATTTCCGAGCCACACATTCAACCGTCATCCTGAGGAGCCGCGCGCTTGCGCGGCGTCTCGAAGGATGGCCGCGGGCACTTGTGGCCCTCCTTCGAGGCTCGCCGAAGACGGCGAGCACCTCAGGATGACGGCAGCGTTGGTCTTTTCGTCAGCAAAAAAGATGTGTGCATGCCCTAGCGCCTGCGCGGGGACCATACCCCCTGGCGGTTATGATTTCAGCGAGGCGGTTCAACAAGGATACTGACGCTAACCAGAACATCGGCGACACAGGTCCCCGCCTGCGGGGGCGACGCTGAGGATATGGCAGCGTCTTGCGTTAAATTTTTAATCCACAGTTTCAAACAGCCAAGCTTCCGTGTTCTCGCGGCGCACTGCGTCCGAGGTTTGCCAGTCCTCGCGAACCCCGCGAGGGGATGGAGCGGCGGGAGGCGCCAGGGCACCAGCGGGTACCCTTGGAGGCGGGATTAACGTACCCACCTCGCGCGGCAAGGCACCGCGCGCGCCCAAGGCAGGCGCTGCGCCTCCCGGCGCTCCACCTGGCCATC
>NZ_DASYMN010000407.1:0-6847 GCF_036009065.1 Bradyrhizobium sp.
TGGCTGACCGCGCCGAAATTGCCGTTGGTGATCAGGCTCATGGTCTGTTCGCCGCGGTGGTCGGGATGAACCCGCCAGCCGATGTCGGACAACAGGCAGGCGGCGTGGCGCAAACGGCGGTCTTCGTCGCTCTCGCGCAGCTTGGCGACCCTGACCAGGCGGTCGGTCCAGACCATCAGTTCTTCCGCATGGCGCGCGGAGCGCGACAATAGCTCGTTGAGCTTTTGGGCGGCGCAGATCAATCCGTCTTCCTTGCGCTCCGCCTCCGGCAACATCGAATAGAGCAGGCCCTCGCGCACGCCATAGGTGGAGAACACCACCGTTTTTGGTCGCGCCGTGCGAATGATGTATTCGAGAACCAGCGCCGCATAGGTAAGCAGCGGGCGCCGGGCCTCCGATACGGCCTCGATGTTGGCCAGCATGTCGGTGGCCACGAGGCGCCGCAGGCGGCGCGCGAAATCCAGCGCGCCCACCGCCGGAATCGAATAGCCGTGCATCACCTGCAACGGATATTCGCTCTGGATGATGTGGATGCGCGCCAGCGCCCGCCACGTTCCTCCGACCGCGTAGAAGGTCCGGCCACGGCCGGCGGTGAGCTGAGCGATTCCCGAAAACTCGTTTTTGACGATGCGCTCGGCGCGCTTCAGCGACTTGTACGAGGTATCCTGCAACGCCAGGCTTCCGAGCGGCAGCGTCACGCCCTGCCGAACGCGATTGCCGCGCACGTCAATCAATTCCAGCGACCCGCCGCCGAGATCGCCGACGATGCCGTCCGGCCTGTGAATGCCGGAAATGACGCCCAGCGCCGAGAGTTTCGCCTCGCGCGGCCCCGACAGAATCTCGATTGGAACGCCGCAGATGCGCTCGGCCCTGGCGATGAAATCTGGCCCGTTGCTGGCGTCGCGGCATGCCGCAGTGGCGATCGCATGGACACGGCCGACTTTCATCACCCGGCACAGCGCGCGAAAACGCCGCAGCGACGTCAGCGCCTTGGCGACCGCGTCGGGCGCCAACAGGCCGGTGGTCTGCACCTCGCGGCCGAGCCCGCACAGGGTCTTCTCGTTGAAGATCGATACGAGGCTGCGCTCCATCGCCTCATAGACGACGAGACGCACCGAATTGGAGCCGATGTCGATGACCGCGACGCTGGATGCGCGTTTGCGCCGCCGCTTCACCGTGCCAACTCCTTATGACGACTGCTGACGCTCGTTACGGCGCGTGAGGCGGCGTGGCGAAGATTCCTTGAGCGACTTTCCACGGCCTGACAGACTCGGATTCGTCATGAAGTAATTATGCAGGTTGAAGGGCTCCTCGCCCTTCGCGGCCTTCATACGCGTTGACGATCCATCCGGCAACAACTGCCAGCTTTGCTCGGTATCCTTCAGGTTTGCGACCATGATCTGCTCGAGAACCTGCTGATGCACCGTGGGATTTTGCAATGGACACAGGATTTCGACGCGGCGGTCAAGGTTGCGCGGCATCATGTCGGCCGAGGAGATATATACAGCCGCTTTGGCGCTCGGCAGGCCATGTCCCATCCCGAAACAGTAGATCCGGCCGTGTTCGAGGAAGCGGCCGATGATCGATTTCACCCGGATATGATCCGAAAGGCCGGGCACGCCCGGCCGCAGGCAGCAGATGCCCCGGACGATCAGTTCGATCGAAACGCCGGCTTGGGAGGCTTCGTATAATGCATCGATGATATCGGGATCGACCAGCGAGTTCATTTTCAGCCAGATCGCAGCCGGCTTGCCGTGGCGGGCATAGTTGGTCTCGCCGCGAATATGTTCCAGCATTCGCTTGCGCAGCGTGAGCGGCGAGACCGCCATCTTCTCGATGTCGCTCGGCTCGGCATAGCCGGTGATGTAATTGAAGACGCGCGCGGCATCGCGGCCGATGATCGGGTCGGACGTGAAGTAGGAAAGGTCGGTATAAATGCGCGCCGTCACCGGATGATAATTGCCGGTGCCGGTGTGAACGTAGGTCGTGAGCGTGGCGCCCTCGCGACGCACCACCAGCGACAGCTTTGCATGAGTCTTCAATTCGAGGAAACCGTAGACAACTTGCACGCCGGCACGCTCCAGGTCGCGCGCCCAGCGGATGTTGGCCTCCTCGTCGAACCGCGCCTTGAGTTCGACCAGCGCGGTGACGGATTTTCCGGCTTCGGCGGCCTCCACCAGCGTGCGCACGATCGGCGAGTCGCGCGACGTGCGGTACAGCGTCTGCTTGATCGCGACCACGTCGGGATCGCGCGCCGCTTGCTGCAGGAATTGCACGACCACGTCGAAGGATTCGTAGGGATGATGGACGATCAGGTCCTTTTGCCGGATCGCCGCAAAGATGTCGCCGCCGTGGTCGCGAACCCGCTCGGGATGCCGCGGGACGTAAGGCACGAATTCGAGATCGGGCCGGTCGAGCCGGGTCAGCTGCGACAGCTCGTTCATGGCAAGCACGCCATCGACCAGCAGCACCTCGTCGTCGGCGGTCGAGAGCGCACGCTGCACGAAGGCGCGCAGTTCCTCCGGCATCGTCGCCTCGATCTCCAGCCGGATCACCGATCCGCGGCGCCGGCGCTTCAACGCGGTCTCGAACAGGCGAACCAGATCTTCCGCCTCTTCCTCGATTTCGAGTTCGGAGTCCCTGATGATGCGGAACGCGCCCTGCCCTTTAACGGTATAGCCGGGAAACAGCCGGCCGATGAACAGGCCGGTCGCCTGTTCCAGCGTAATCAGCCGCACCGCGCCGTCCTTGCCCGCCGGCAGACGGATGAAACGATCAATCTTGCCGGGCATGCGGATCAGCGCATTCATCGGCTTGCCGTCGGAAACGCGCGCCAGATGCAGCGCGACGGTAAAGCCGAGGCTGGGGATGAACGGGAACGGATGGGCCGGATCGATCGCCAGCGGCGTCAGCAGCGGGAAAATGTTGTGGAGGAAATGATCCTCGATCCATGCCCGCTCGGCTTTTGGCACGTCGCGGCCATCGACCAGGATGATGCCGACTTCGGCGAGGATGCCGCGCAGATCGCGCCAGATCGCCTGCTGGTCGCTGGCGAGCCTCGAGACGGTTTCGTTGATGAGGACCAGTTGCTCGGAAGGCGACAGGCCGTCCGGGCTGCGCTCGGTGATGCCCTCGCGCACCTGCGCCTTGATGCCGGCCACGCGGACCATGAAGAACTCATCAAGGTTATTGGCGGAAATCGACAAGAATCGCACCCGATCCAGCGCCGGATGGCCCGGATTGACGGATTCCTCGAGCACCCGGCGATTGAAGTGCAGCCAGGACAGCTCGCGATTGATGAAACGTTCCGGACTTGTTCCAATCGCGGAACCCGGGTGGGGTTCCACATCTTTTTCTTTAAAAACAACAGCTTGGGCGGCATCCATGGAGTGTCGATCCATTCAGATCAGAAAGCAGCGTCGTCAGCGGCAATGCGGCGCAGAGCATGTGTTATCGCGATGACGTTTCAATGACATTGATGTTCCTCGCAGCTTCCCCGTCAAGCCGCATCGGCTGTCAGCAGGCCCGCTGATCAGGCATCCCGCAGCAGTTCGGCCGCAAGCGCGCGCGTCACCGGCCGGCCCAGCTGCAGCGCCGCGGTGTCGAGCAGCTCAACCGCCCGGCGGGCGGCGGCAAATGACCGCTCGATCCGGGTCGCAAGATAGCTCACCACGGGCTCGTCGATGCTCAATTGCCGGTCTGCGCAGAATTTCACGATCAGCGCGCGAAACAGCTGATCGTCGGGCGGCAGCAGTGTCACCACCGGGACGGCGCGGAGCCGCGAACGCAGGTCGCGCAGCTCAACCTGAAAGGCTGCTGGCGGGACCCGCGCCGTGATCAGGACGAACGCCTGGTCTTCGCGCGCGAGATTCATCAGGTGAAACAGCGCACGCTCGTCGAAACCAGCCACGTTCAGGTCCTCGACAACAAGCGCGCCGGTCGCAAGCGCGCCGGGCACGGCGGTTGCGGTCAGCGCATGCGCGGCGGTCGATCGCGCGCCCGCCTGCTCGGCCCAGATTGCCGCCAGATGGCTCTTGCCCGAGCCTTCCGGCCCCGCCAGAAGCATGACCCGGTTCGGCCAGTCGGGCCAGCTGTCCACCAGCGCGAGCGCCGCGGCGTTTGCCGGGCCCTCGAGAAAATTGTCGCGCGAGAGGCTCTCCGCGTGCGGCAGCACGAACGCAAGCTGGCGGGGTTGAACGCGGGCTGCCACGCAGTCACTCCATGCCGGCGGGCCGGCGCACTCGACGCGCTAACTTGTTTCGATGGTGCTCATGTGCCGCACCCACTCCACGAGATAGAGCGATACGGAAACCAAAGTAAAGACCGTCACGAAACCCATCAAAATCAGGTCGTACGGCGTGGACTTGAAGCCGAAACCCAGCGCCGCCAGCACCAGGGCCGCGAATGCGACCTGCGCCACCGTGTTGAGCTTCGAGACCATCAACGGCTTCATCGGGATCGGCTTGCCGAACACCCATGACACGATCACGGCGCTGACGATCATGATATCGCGCGACACCACCAGAATGACGATCCAGCGCGGCACCGCGCCCCAGATGCCGAGCGCCACATAGATCGAGACCAGCAGCGCCTTGTCGGCCAAGGGGTCGAGCAGCGCGCCCAATTCGCTGGCCATGTTGAAACGCTTGGCAAGAAAGCCGTCCACCGCGTCACTGACGCCGGCGACGATGAAGAGCGCGAAGGCGGCTTCCATCTGATTGGAAGCGATCGCCCAGACGATGACCGGCACCAGCAGGATGCGGCCCAGCGTAATGATGTTCGGAATACTCACGCGGCGTTCCCGGCTCCCGGCCCGATTTCGCTTAAGATCAGAGCTTCGCGCCCGGACCGGCTTTCCGTCTACATAGTATATGCCGGGGGCGCTTGCGAGCCATTGCACGCGGGTGAAATCCGACGTAACCAGCCCGGCCATCATCTGGAATCGGGCATGACGGACCGAAAAAACGGGCTCACTTACGCGGACTCGGGCGTCGATATCGACGCCGGCAACCGTCTGGTCGATCTCATCAAGCCGATGGTCCGGGCCACCGCCCGGGCCGGCGCGGATGCCGAAATCGGCGGGTTCGGCGGGTTGTTCGATCTGAAAGCCGCGGGCTTCAAGGACCCGGTTCTGGTCGCCGCCACCGACGGCGTCGGCACCAAGCTCAAGATCGCGATCGAAACCGGCCTGCATGCGGGCATCGGAATCGACCTGGTGGCGATGTCGGTCAACGATCTCGTGGTCCAGGGCGCTGAGCCGCTGTTCTTTCTCGACTATTTTGCCTGCGGCAAGCTCGATCCCGAGGCCGCCGCGACCATCGTCGCGGGCATCGCCGAAGGCTGCCGGGAATCCGGCTGCGCGCTAATCGGCGGCGAAACCGCGGAGATGCCCGGGCTCTACAAGGACGGCGACTACGATCTTGCAGGTTTCGCGGTCGGCGCCGCCGAACGCGGCACGCTGCTGCCGCGCCCCGACGTCGCAGCCGGCGATGCGGTGATCGGCCTCGCCTCGTCGGGCGTTCATTCCAACGGGTTTTCCCTGGTCCGCAAGATCGTTGCGATGTCCGGCCTAGGCTTCGAGGCACCGGCGCCATTCTCGCCGGTCATGACGCTGGGCGGCGCACTGCTGACGCCGACCCGGCTGTATGTAAAATCATGCCTGCGCGCGATCCGCGAGACCGCCGCGGTCAAGGGGCTGGCGCACATCACCGGCGGCGGTTTTACCGACAACATCCCGCGCGTGCTGCCAAAGCATCTCGGCGTCGGGATCGATCTCGCGCGGTTGCCGGTGCTGCCGGTGTTCAAGTGGCTGGCCGGGCAAGGCGGCATTGCCGAACTCGAATTGCTGCGCACCTTTAATTGCGGCATCGGCATGATCGCCATCGTCGAACCTGACGCGATCGATCAGGTCATGGACGTCTTCAGCGCGGCCGGCGAAAGCGCGGTGCTGCTGGGCGAGGTCATTCCCGCTGCCGGCGAGCACCGCGTGATCTATAACGGCCATCTCGATCTGACATGGTAAGGCGATGAAGCGCCGCGTCGCCATCCTGATTTCCGGGCGCGGATCGAACATGACGGCGCTGCTTGAGGCCGCCAGGGCGCAAGATTTTCCCGCCGAGATCGTCGTCGTCATCTCCAACAGGGCGGATGCGGCCGGACTTGCAAAAGCGCGCAGCAGCGGCGTTCCCACGGTGACGATCGAAAGCAAACCGCTCGGCAAGGACCGCGCGGGTTTCGAAGCGAAGCTGCAATCGGTGCTGGACGAGCATCGCGTCGAGCTGATTTGTCTCGGCGGCTTCATGCGGCTGTTCACCGCCGAGTTCGTACAGCGCTGGTACGGCCGCATGCTCAACATTCATCCCTCCTTGCTGCCGTCGTTTCCTGGCCTCGATCCGCACGGCCAGGCGTTGCGAGCCGGCGTGAAGATTTCCGGAGCGACGGTGCACTTCGTCATTCCGGAAACCGACGCAGGGCCGATCGTCATGCAGGGCGCGGTCGCGGTGCGCGATGACGATACGGCGGAGACGCTGGCCGCGCGCGTGCTCGAGATCGAGCATCGGATCTACCCGGATGCGTTACGGCTGGTCGCCGGCGGCGGGACGCGGCTCGAGCACGGGATTTGCAAGACTGACGCATATGGCAGTCCCGACGACAGCCTGATTTCGCCGGAAGTCATTTGATCCGGGAAATGCGACGCCCCACAAACAAATCCCCCGGCTTTCGCCGGGGGCCATCACCAATCACGACCGCTTAAGCGATCGCGGCGAAGTTTAAGAGACCTTCAGGTTTTCCGCGGATGACTTGCCGCGATTTTCCACGAGGTCATATTCGACAACCTGATTTTCGT
>NZ_DASYMN010000408.1:0-2553 GCF_036009065.1 Bradyrhizobium sp.
GGAGTAATTCCCCCACCGACCAGGCGCGAACTAACGAACTGACCTTCTGACCCACGTAAAGTCCTATTCCTTGGTGTCAGAGGATTTATTGAGAACAGATGGTTCCAATCGTCCAATACCATTCGCCAGCGGCGCCACAAACCGGCGTAATTTCTTCGGCCGGTAACAAAGCCGCTGCCGCTCGTTTCGGTTTTTATATAGATGCGTAGCAAAAGCTCGGCGAATTCAACCTCCAAAGCGAACAGTATCGGCGTTTGATGTCTCGCGCCCGCTGGCCAGTTTGGCAAGCAGGCTGTTGAAGGCCTCGTTCGGCGTGGCGTAGTCGAGTGTCTTCCTGGGCCGATCGTTGAGGCAGGCGGCCACCAGGTCGAGGTCGTTCTGGCCCAGCCCGGCCAGGGAACTGCCCTTCGGCAGGTCCTGGCGCAGCAGGCCGTTGGTGTTCTCGTTGGCGCCCCGCTGCCAGGGTGAGTGCGGGTCGGCGAAGAAGATGCGCATGCCGGTCTGCGCGGCCAGGCCTGCATGGCCAGCCATTTCCTTGCCCTGGTCGTAGGTCAGCGTCTTGCGCAGCGGGGCGGGGATGGCGTTCAGCGCGCCGGCAAAGGCCGAGGCTGCGACCTCGGCCTTGCGGGTCGGCATATGCACCAGCACGACCAGACGGGTGGTGCGCTCCACCAGCGTGCCCACGGCGCTGGCGCCCCCGGCCCCGAGGATGAAATCGCCCTCCCAGTGCCCCGGCACCAGGCGGCCCTCAATCTCCTCAGGCCGCTCCTTGATGTTGGTCATGTTGCAGAGCTTGCCGCGCCGTTCGGAACCCTTCGGCTTGCGGCCTCGCACTGGCTTGGCCTGGCGCAGATAGGACAACAGCTCGCGCCGCAGTTCGCCACGCGGCAGAGCATAGAGCGCGGTGTAGATCGCCTCGTGCGAGACCCGCAGGCCGGAAGGCTGCTCCATGCCATTCTCAATCCGTTTGCGCCGACCCGAGATCTGCTCAGGCGACCAACCAAGCCGCAATAGACCGGCGATCTCGGCGAACAGCGGCCCATCCGGCATCAGCCGCGGCTTGCGGCCGGACCGGCGGCGGCTGGCCGCGGCATCCACTTCGGCCGTTGCCGCCAGGTAGCCCGCGGCATCGCCGTGCCGCCCGATCTCATCGCAGATCGTGCCCGACGAGCGGCCCAGCTCCCGCGCGATCAAGCGGATGCTCCAGCCGTCCCGCCGCCGCAACTCGATGATCGTGCGATCAACCACCGTCAGCCGACGTCTCTGAACTGCCATCGCACCACCGTAAACCTTTCAGGGCAACGCTGGTGTTCGCTACGAAACTCGAATCCGCCGCCCGTTTGAAAAGGCTCGACCGCCACAAAATCTTGGGCCGTTGCGGCCTGCAATGCGCTAGCTGTTGCATCCGGTGACCTTTTTCAAACGGGCTCTAAAATACTGTCTCAAAAACCTCCGGACACTGTTAAGGAAATAAACCTCGGACGGGTGGGCAGGGAGGCTACGCTGCCTTTGGGACGAGCATGACATCGTAGCCCAGGTTGCTCAGGCGCTGGACCAGCCTGGCGGTGGAGCGCTTGCGGGCGACCTGGTCGAGATAGCTCTCGCCAAGGTCGCGGAAAGCCTCGCCCGTGCTCAGCATGTGGAACGCGGCGATGAGCAGCTTGTGCGCGATGGCCATGATCGCCCGCACCGGGCCGCGGCGGGCACGCAGGCGGTTGTACTTGTCGCGGTAGTAGCTGCCCTTGGTCCGCACCGCGGCGGCGGCGGCGAACAGCGCGGACTTGAGGAACACGTTGCCCCGGCGCGTGCCGGTGCCCTTCGGTTTGCCGGCACTTTCATAGTTGCCCGGTGCGACCCCGCCCTCCGCTGGCATTCCACTGGCTTCGCCAGCGGAACCTTCGCCAGCTCCGCCCATGCGGCCAGCCGGCGTGCGCTGGCGAACACGTCCATGTCGGCGCCGATCTCGGCGATGATGGACGCCGCCGTGACCCAGTCCACGCCGGGGATCTGCATCAGCAGCCGGTGCTGCGCCTGATAGGGCTCAAGCTGAGCCTTGATGCGGGCGTCGAGTGCTTCCAGGTCCTGATCGATCGTCCCTAAGGTGCGCAGCTGCATGCCGAGCAGGAAACGCTGGTGCTCGCGCATGCGGCCGTCGAGCGCGGCCTCGAGGGCTGCGTGCTTGCACCGCATCCGCCCGCGCGCCAGGCCCGCCATCTCGGAAGCGTTGTTCGTGCCGGCGGCGAGCGCCTCCAGCATGGCCATGCCCGAGACGCCGAACACGTCGCTGGCCACGCCCGAGAGCTTGATGTTGGCGCCCTCCAGCAGCTTCAGAACCCGGTTGCGCCCCGCCGTGCGCGTCTCGATCAGGGTGCGCCGGTGCCGCACCAGCTCGCGCAGGTCGCGGATCGCCGGCGGGGGCACGAAGCTCTTGGCGACCAGGCCGTGGCGCACCAGCTGCGCGATCCACTCAGCGTCCTTCACGTCGGTCTTGCGGCCGGGCACGTTCTTGATGTGATGCGCGTTGCCGACGATCAGTTCGAAGTGGCCTTCCAG
>NZ_DASYMN010000409.1:0-4517 GCF_036009065.1 Bradyrhizobium sp.
TTCAGATGCGACTTGTTGAAACCCGTTGGAGCATCGCAATAACTGCAGATTTGCCTGAGGTCAGATCCCCGCAACACCGTCGTTCCTAAGTAGTTGAAATGACTCGGATACATTTTTGGATCAGGCTCTGAGGAGCCGCGCGCTTGCGCGGCGTCTCGAAGGATCGGCTGCGGGTGCTTGTGGCGCATCCTTCGAGGCTCGCCGCAAGAGGCGGCGAGCACCTCAGGATGACGACGGAGATTTAGAGGCACCGGATGTCAGTGCGCTCATCGCGGGCTACTGACCACTTGCTCTCGCTTCAGATTGTAGCATTTTGGAATCTCTGCAGCGATATTGCTCAGATGAAGCACTCGGATTTCAAAATCGGAATGGAGTTCATGACCGCGGCCGGCCGCTGGCGCTGTACCGATGTCGGAACGCGCACCATTGTGGCAATCCGGCTCGATCTCGATCACGACACCTGGTGGTACAGCGGTCCGCCTTACCCGGTGGCGGAGATGGTCTTTGACGAGGACGGGATGGATGATTGCGATCCCGCCCCGCAGAAGCGTACCTTCGATGATAGCGGCAGGGCGCATTTGGTGATTGTTCCACGGACGGCCGCGAAGGAAAAATAGGCCAACCCGTGTTCTCGCCTGTGTATATCCGGGAAGAACGCGCCGATCCTTCGTTTTTCCCCCGCCATCCCTATATGGCTAATCGGTTGGCACCCACCCGCGACTCACCGCACACTCAACCCATGCGCTTCACGCCCGAATTCCTCGATGAGCTGCGCGCCCGGCTTCCGGTTTCGGAAGTCGTGGGCCAGCGCGTCAAGCTGAAGAAGGCGGGGCGGGAGTTCAAGGGGCTGTCGCCGTTCCAGCAGGAGAAGACGCCGTCGTTCACGGTCAACGACCAGAAGCAATTTTATCACGACTTCTCCACCGGCAAGCACGGCAACATTTTTGATTTCGTGATGGAGACCGAAGGCGTCAATTTCGTCGAGGCGGTGGAACGGCTCGCCTCGATGGCCGGCATGCCGCTGCCGGCGGTAACGCCGGACGCCGCGCGGCATGAGCAGCGCCGCAAGACGCTGCATGACGTAATGGAACTGGCGGCAAAATTTTTCGCCGACACGCTGGCCTCGCGGGGCGGCGCCAAGGCGCGCGGCTATCTCGGCGACCGCGCGATTTCACCGGCCACGCAAGTCCAGTTTCGTATCGGCTATGCGCCGGGCGAACGTTTCGCACTGAAGGAGCATCTTGGCCGTGCGGGCATTTCGACCGACGATATGGTCGAGGCCGGACTCCTCATCGCGGGCGACGATATACCGGTGCCCTATGATCGCTTTCGCGACCGCGTGATGTTTCCAATCACCGATCTGCGCGGCCGCGTGATCGCCTTCGGCGGTCGTGCGCTGGAAAAGGACGTCTCCGCGAAATATCTCAACTCACCGGAAACGCCGCTGTTTCACAAGGGCGACAATCTCTACAACCTGGCGACCGCGCGGCAGGCCGCGCATGATGGCGCGCCGCTGGTGGTGGTGGAAGGTTATGTCGATGTCATCGCCATGGTCGGCGCTGGCTTTGCGGCGTCCGTCGCGCCGCTCGGCACTGCGCTCACCGAAAACCAGCTGGCGCTGCTGTGGAAGATGGCCGACGAGCCGATTCTGTGCTTTGACGGCGACAGGGCCGGCCAGAAAGCGGCGTGGCGCGCCGCCGATCTGGCGCTGCCGCATCTAAAACCCGGAAAGAGTCTGCGTTTCGCGCTGCTGCCGGAAGGGCAGGACCCTGATGATCTCGCGCGCTCCGGTGGGCGCGGCGCGATCGAGGAAGTCATTGGCGCCGCGCGCGGGCTCGCCGACGTAATCTGGTCGCGCGAGATCGAAGGCGGCAGCTTTGCGACGCCGGAGCGCCGCGCGGCGCTGGAAGCGCGCATCAACGAACTTTCGAGCGGCATCCGCGATGAAGTGGTGCGGCGCTATTATCGCCAGGATCTGGCCGAGCGCCTGCAGCGGACCTTTGCGCCGGATGGCGTGCGCGGGAACTATGGCCGCGGCGGAACTCGCGGCGGTAATTTCAGCGAATCAGGCCGGCGCTATCAGCCGCGCGGCTCGTTCACCCCCGGCGCGGCAGGGCGATTCGAGCCCCGCGGCAGCCGTTCGCAACCCTCGGCCGGCAGCCAGACCATCAATCGTGGACCTTATCAGGTCGCCAGTCCGCAGCTCGCCTTGAGCCCGATCATGCGCGGGCAGCGCAGCGCATTGTCGCGCCGCGAGGCGCTGATCCTGCAATCCCTGATCAATCACCCCTGGCTGCTGCACGACCACCTCGAGGAGGTGGCGGCGCTGGAACTGGCCCATCCCGAGGCCAACAAATTGCGGGCCGGCATCATCGCCGCCTTCGCCGGCGATCATCACCACGGCGCGGACCCCATCGAGGCCAGCGCGAAAATGCGAGCCGATCTCGGCGCGCGTGGGTTATCTCAATCTCTTCAAAGGGTTGAACGGGCGATCACGACCTCGGCGGTGTGGGGCGCGCAAGCCGGCGCCGCATCGGAGGACGTTCTTTCCACCTGGCACCAGCTGGTTGCCTTGCATCGCCAATGGCACTCATTACTTAGGGAATTGAAGGATGCGGAGCTGGCGTTGGGCGAGGTGGCGAGCGAGGCGAATTACGCCTGGTTGCGCGATGTCAAAGCCCGCCTGTCGGAAGTAGACGGTACCGAAGCCCTGATCGAGGGATTTGGCGAGTCGTCAGGCCGGTTCCAGCGCAGCATGTGATAAAATAAATCATGCGGATTGCGGCCGCCGGAACCGCAAAAAGACTCGCCAAACCCATGGTTTGGCTGCAAAAACAGGGTTAATTGAAGCTTAACGGCCGCAAGGCCAAGACTAACGGCAAATCAGCGAGACAGAATGGGGGGTGGCGATCATTTCCGCCGCCCTTTCCGCGTCGAGATGACATCAGAACAAAAGCGGGCGCGGCGACGTTCCCTGCATGAGCGCGTTCCAGGAGCAATGAATGGCCAGCAAGGCAAAGACGCTGCAGGTGAAGGACAAGGAAAAAGACGACAAGGCCAGCGACGCCCCTGAAAAGGATTCTCCGGACGCGCCCTCGCCGTTGCTCGATCTGTCGGACGCCGCCGTCAAGAAGATGATCAAGCAGGCCAAGAAGCGCGGCTTCGTGACCTTCGATCAGCTCAACGAAGTCTTGCCCTCCGACACCACCTCGCCGGAGCAGATCGAGGACATCATGTCGATGCTCTCCGACATGGGCATCAACGTCTCCGAGGCGGAAGAAGCCGACACCGAGGAAGAGACCAAGGAAGAGGCCGAGGACGAGACCGACAACGAGTTGGTCGAGGTCACGCAAAAGGCCGTCACCGAGGTCAAGAAGTCGGAACCCGGCGAGCGCACCGACGATCCCGTCCGAATGTATCTGCGCGAGATGGGCACCGTCGAGCTGCTCTCGCGCGAAGGCGAAATTGCCATCGCCAAGCGCATCGAGGCCGGCCGCGAGGCGATGATCGCAGGACTCTGCGAAAGCCCGCTGACGTTCCAGGCCATCATCATCTGGCGCGATGAACTCAACGAAGGAAAAATCTTCCTGCGCGACATCATCGATCTGGAAGCCACCTATGCCGGCCCCGACGCCAAGAACAATTTGAATCCGGCGCTGATCGCAGCCCCCCTCGGCGCCGACGGCCAGCCGGCCGCGGACGACAACGGCAGCGACAATGGTGCTGCGATGGCCGCCGCCAACGGCGGCGACGTAAAAGTGTCCGCGCCCTCGCACATCGCACCGCCGGCGGCGCCGCCGTCGCCGACCCCGTTCCGTCCCGCGCCCGCGACAGAGCCCGAAGCCGAGAAGGATCCGGCCGAGGCCGCCGCCGAATCCGACATGGACGACGACGAGTTCGAAAACCAGATGTCGCTTGCCGCCATCGAGGCCGAGCTGAAGCCGAAGGTGGTGGAGACCTTCGACAAGATCGCCGACAACTACAAGAAGCTGCGGCGTCTTCAAGAACAGGATATCGCCAACCAGCTGCAGAGCGAGTCGCTGTCGCCCTCGCAGGAGCGCAAATACAAGAAGCTGAAGGACGAAATCATCGTCGAGGTGAAGTCGCTGCGGCTGAACCAGGCCCGCATCGATTCGCTGGTCGAGCAGCTCTACGACATCAACAAGAAGCTGGTGTCGTTCGAAGGCCGCCTGCTGCGGCTCGGCGACAGCCATGGCGTGGCGCGCGAAGACTTTCTGAAGAACTATCAGGGCTCGGAGCTCGATCCGCGCTGGCTCAACCGCGTCTCGAAGCTCTCGGCAAAGGGCTGGAAGAATTTCGTCCATAACGAGAAGGACCGCATCAAGGAACTGCGCCACGAAATCCAGTCGCTGGCCGCATTGACCGGGCTTGAGATCGGCGAATTCCGCAAGATCGTGCACGGCGTGCAGAAGGGCGAGCGCGAGGCGCGTCAGGCCAAGAAGGAAATGGTCGAGGCCAACCTTCGCCTGGTGATCTCGATCGCCAAGAAATACACC
>NZ_DASYMN010000410.1:0-3748 GCF_036009065.1 Bradyrhizobium sp.
CACGGCGATTTCGCGCCGCTGCCTGTCCCCGTCCAGCCAGCTTCGGTGGCAGACCCCGAGAGTGGGGCCGGACGGATACCCAAGTACTCCCGCGAACGAAGAGCCACGTTAGCCCCCGCCCTCAGGCGCCGCTCCCACCCCCACGTTCCAAAGCGTCCCAGGTAACGCTCCCTCAAGTTGGGATGAGATGGCTAGGACTATACACCATATTCAGAACATGTCAAGAACATATAATCAACAAATCGTGAATACATTCCTCTTAGATTTCAAAATTGATATCTATGCAACGAAAAAATGCTATGCTCTCACTTCAAGGATCCAGCGGCGGGCGGAAAATGACCAACGCGGTTGCCAAAATCATCGAAGACCTGAGAAGCCGCGGCGGGCTGAAGGGCACCGACGTCGCAAACATCACGTCGGTGTCTCCCGCCACGGTGTCACGCTGGACCGCCGGCAAGGCACTGCCCCATCCCAAGACGCAGCTCGTGATTTCCGACCTGCGCTACGTTGTCGACCGGCTTGCCGAATTTTATACGCCCGACGAAACCCGTCTGTGGCTGTATTCAAAACATCGCCTGCTGAACGGCGTACGCGCGATCGACCTCATCAACCAGGGCGACGCGGACAAGGTCCTCGCGGTGATCGAAAGCCTGGACGAGGCAAGCTACACCTGATGGCTTCGCCAGGGCGCGTACATGACCGGTCGGTGCTCGACGCCTTGGAGAAGCTGCGCCCGGAGCCTTTTGACTCAGATGTATGGCGCGTCGCCCGCAAGGGCCGCGAGCCGTTGACAGGCTCTTCGGCAAACGGCCGCTGGGGCGCGCCGGGAGAACTGGAAATTCTCTATGCCAGCGAAGCGCGCGACGGCGCCTTGGCGGAAGTCGGATTCCGGCTCTCGCTCGAACCGGTATGGCCGAGCCGCATTCAACACCAGATTCATGTGCTGGCGATCAAGACGGAACGCTTGCTGCGGCTTGTCGACATGCGCGAACTTGAGAAGCTCGGCGTCGATATCGCTCGCTATGAAACCTTCGACTACAGCGCGACGCAGGCCATCGCGGCGGCTGCGCATTTTCTTGAGTTCGACGGACTGCTGGTGCCGAGCGCGCGGTTTGCGTGCAATAATCTGGTGGTGTTCACGGACCGTGTTTCGCAGCCGGGGCAGTTGCAGCTTGTGAGCAGTGAGGATGTGGATTGGGAGAAGTGGCGGAGGAAGAAGGGACGGCGGTAGAACCGCGGCCTAAAGCCGCGTGTCCGGCGACGTGGCCGCCCTCTGGGCCTTGGCACGGCGATTTCGCACAATGCGCCCTGGTCGTGCGACGTTGCGATCACCGACCTCGCGCGCGCGGGCCTGCCCGCGCCATCCGTGGTGCGCGCTGCCAAGATCGCCTGCATCGAGCCCGCGCGGATCGAACGCCGGGCCGGAAAGCTGGACAAGGCGACGGCCAAGGCCTTGGCGCAGAAGCTGAAGGGATTTTTGGGAGGCTAGAGTTCTTTTGCCATTGTGAGCCAGCAGATCGGCGCTCGCCGTGGGCCTGCTCAGAGGACATGGCGAAAAGCGCAAAAATTTAGTATGCTGCGGCCATGCCAAAACAAAAGCGCACCACCGGAAAAGGAACCAAAACGGGCTTCGTCGTCGGCGCCGCCGGTTTTGCGAAAATCAGCGCGGTTGAAGGAATCCGCCTCGACCCGGCCATGAAAAAACGCGCTGAGGAAGCCGGCCGCAAGGGTCTAACCGCCGAACAGACCCGCCAGGCGATTATTCGTACCTATCGCAAGGGCTGAGTTGCCGTCGCATGTATGATGCGGTCGACGATCCATACACATACGAAAATTCGACGGTCCTTATCAACAAGCTCGACTTGCGCGATCAAGCCGAACTCGATGATTTCGAAGCGGAGATTTCTAGTGCCCGCGCCAACGACCCTCTGCCCGAGGGAAATCTGGATTTCGCACACTACTGTGCGGTCCATCGTCACCTGTTTCAAGATGTATACGAATGGGCCGGCACGCCGCGCACGGTACGCGTCTCAAAGCAGGGCAATCCGTTCTGCTTTCCCGAGCACATCCATGCTCAGGCAGACAAGTTGTTCGCTGATCTGAAAGCCAGGAAGCATCTGGAGAACTTGCCAGCGAACGAATTCGCCGACCGCGCTGCGCATTTTCTCGCGGAGCTGAATGCGATCCACGCCTTTCGCGAAGGCAATGGACGTGCACAGTTGACGTTCTTCGCGCTATTGGCCGATCGCGCCGACCACCCGATTGATTTCCAAAAGCTTGATCCTGACGCGATGCTCGACGCTATGATTGCCAGTTTTGATGGCAATGAATCGAGATTGAAGGCAGTGATCGAAGAACTCACCGGCTAGTCGAGCTCAGGAGTCTCGCAATGACGGACCCCCTACTCCTCCCCGCCCTTCCCCTCATCCCGATACGCCCAGCACCCCTCGCGCGGCAGCGACACCATCGTCTCGACGCCGACCTCGTGCCGTGCCGCGGTGCCGAGCTCCAGCGCCTCCAGCCGCCGCCCGAACAGCTCGACGTCGTACACCGTCTGGGTGCCCTGGTAGCGGCGGTCGGTGACGCGGGCGGCAAAGGTGTTGGCGCCATTGCCGCCGATGCGGATGTTTTCCGGGCGCAAGGCGAGGCGCACCTTGTCGCCGACACCGACTTCATGCAGCAGCGACGCCTCGCCGCGCCTGCCGTCGCCGAAATCCACCGTCCCGAACGCGCCGTTGCGCGCCACCAGCGTGCCCGTGAGCTCGTTGGTCGCTCCGGTAAAATTCGCCACGAACAGATCCGCCGGGCGGTTATAGATCTCGTCCGGGCTGCCCATCTGCAGCAGCTTGCCGTCGCGCATCACGCCGATGCGGTCGCCGAGCACGACGGCTTCGGCCTGGTCATGGGTGACGTAGAGCGCGGTCATGCCGGCGGCTTTCAGGATGCGGCGGAGATCGTCGCGCAGCCGCAGGCGCAGCTTGGCGTCGAGGTTGGACAAGGGCTCGTCGAGCAGCAGCAATTTCGGGCGGTAGACGATGCTGCGCGCCAGCGCCACGCGCTGCATCTGGCCGCCGGACAGCGCGGTCACCGGCCGCTCGGCGTATTCCGACAGGCCCACCAGCGCCAGCACCTCGTCGACCCGGCGCGCGGCTTCGGTGCGGTTAACGCCGCGGTGCTTGAGCGGATAGACCACGTTCTGCCGCACCGTCATATGCGGCCACACCGCGTAGGACTGGAACACCATGCCGAGGTCGCGCTGCCGCGGCGCGACCTGGATGCCGCGCGACGGCTGCGACACCACCTTGCCGGCGATGCTGATGGCGCCGCCGGTCGGATGCTCGAGGCCCGCGACGCAGCGCAACGTCGTGGTCTTGCCGCAGCCGGAGGGCCCGAGCAGCACCACGATCTCGCCGGCCGGCACCGCAAAGCTGACGCCGTCGACCGCGGGCCGGCCGATCGCGAACTGCTTGTGCAGATCGCTGACTTCGAGTGTGCCGGACATCTAGGTGATGCCTTCCACCTCTCCCCGCAGGGGAGAGGTCGGATGGCATCGCAGATGCCATCCGGGTGAGGGGCCTTTCGCGAGTGCTGAGTGTGTGGCGAGCCCCTCACCCGCCGCGCATCTGTCGATGCGCGTCGACCTCTCCCCTTCGGGGAGAGGTGAAGAGCGCTGCGCTCCGGTTTCGACGCCTCCGCTTCGGGGAGAGGTGAGAAGGTGCATGACGCCGCTCACTGCCGGTAATTGTAG
>NZ_DASYMN010000411.1:0-3692 GCF_036009065.1 Bradyrhizobium sp.
GCGTAGTAGCCCTGGTCCGCGCTTCCGGGGACTTGGCGCACGGCGATTTCGCGCCGCTGCCTGTCCCCGTCCAGCCAGCTTCGGTGGCAGACCCCGAGAGTGGGGCCGGACGGATACCCAAGTACTCCCGCGAGCGTGAGCCACGTTAGCCCCCGCCCTCAGGCGCCGCTCCCATCCCCACGTTCCAAAGCGTCCCAGGTAACGCTCCCTCAAGGTAGGATGGGATGACTAGGAATGTAGCTGAAAAGGATTATATGTCAAGCGGCGAAACATTAAATTTTTTCACTCACGTGCCGTTACCCGTGGATAGCTATCAGCCCTTCGCCTTGTCCTTGGCGCGTTCGAGCGCCTCTCGGGCCGATCCGCCCTTTGCAGAGCCGCTCTTGCCGTTCTCCGTCACGGTCGCATTCGCGTCAGACGATCCGCTCCGCTTCTCGACAGTCACCGTTTTCTCTTCCTTCGTCACGCTCATGTCTTGAATCCCTTTCACAGTTGGAACATCCCCAACACCGGACCGAGCAACTGGTTCAGCCATCGAATGAATCTTTTGTGCTCTCCCTGCCCACATTGCCGCAGGGCTTCTCATTTTTGCTGATGGCTACAGCACCCTCGTCATCCTGAGGTGCTCGCCGTCTTCGGCGAGCCTCGAAGGATGAGCCACAAGCACCCGCGGCCATCCTTCGAGACGCCGCGCAAGCGCGCGGCTCCTCAGGAGGACGGCGTTCTCGTTGTCATTGCGAGGAGCGAGGCGACGAAGCAATCCAGTCCTTGCTTGTGGCTTTCTGGATTGCTTCGCGGAGCCTGTCATCGGGGCGGCGCTTTGCGCCGACCCGTTGGCTCGCAATGACGCAAACATTCACATCCTCTCAGGATGACGGCTGAATGTGTGGCTGGAAAGGGCGATGACGGCTGGCGTTACTCTGCCGCCTGCAGCCCTGCACGCGCCTTCCTCGGCGCGATCCAAAATGCCGCCGGTCGCTCGAACAGGAAGTTTGCCCTGGTGCCGCGAACCGCCCACCAGATCGCCAGCGCGCCCAAAATGCCGGCGATGGTGACGATCAGCGAGATCGTGCCGATGTCGTGGATCGGGCCGAACTTCAGCAGTAGCGTTCGCGTCACCGCCATCGGCAGGAAGAATGCCAGATAGATGACGATGGAGTGCTCGCCGCAGTAGCGCAAGAACTCGAGCCGGCGCGCTTGCGCCAGCAGCGTGCCGATGACGATGATGGCGCAGGCGCCGGCCAGACCCAGCGCCAGCGAAATCACCGGCCATTCGCTGAAGCCGGAGACCACCAGGCCGCCGTTGACCAGCGACCACAGCGCCAATCCGGCGACCGCGAACGCGGGTCGCACCCGCGCGCGATTCGACAGCGCGAACACGTAAGTCGCGAACAGATAGCCGGAATAAAAATACACGAAGCGCGCGCAAAATTCGTCGATCACGGTCCAGCCGGTCGTGACGTGCAGCATTTCCAGCGCCGCAGCCGCGAACCAGATCGCCAGCGGTGGCGCGCGGCGTGTCGCCTTGGTGACGACGAAGAACACCGGCAGCAGATAGATGAACCACAGCGTGCCGAACGGCTCGATGAACGATTCGAGGTACAGGATGCCGACATGGCTCCAGCCCGACTCGGCGGCGAACGAAGGCGCCTTGAAGCCGAACTGGATGGTCACCCACAGCACGTAGAAGTAGGCGAAGTGCACCACCTTGCGATCGAGGTAGGTGCGCCAGCCGCGGTCAATCACGACCGACAAAAACAGCCCGGAGAGCAGGAAGAAATCCGGCATCCGGAACGGTTTCGCGAACACTACCAGGGCATGCATGAATCCGGTCTGGCCGGCGGCGGCCTCGACGCCCAGCACCGAATGCATCATCACCACCATGACGATGCAGATGCCCTTGGCGTAATCGACCCAATCGATCCGCTGGGAATGCCCGGCGGATGTGCCGTTTACGGTCATCGCTGTGTCTTTTCGGCGCGGCATTGTCGCATCATCGCCCCTTGAGGGTTTCATTCTCCTTTATTCATTCAAATGATGTGCCGGTTTCCGTATCCTTTTGCGGTTTCCCCTCCGAGCGAAAATGCTCTAAGACCCGCTCACAACGCTCGATCGCGTTAACCATCATCGACAGGCTGTTTTCATGCGAATTGCCATGATTGGCACGGGTTATGTGGGGCTGGTGTCCGGCGCCTGCTTCGCCGATTTCGGCCACCAGGTCACCTGCGTCGACAAGGACGTCGACAAGATCGCGGCACTGCGCCGTGGCGAAATCCCCATTTTCGAACCCGGCCTCGACGCGCTGGTCGCGGCCAATGCCAAAGCCGGGCGGCTCGACTTCGCGACCGATCTCTCGGCTCCGGTCGCCGAGGCCGATGCGGTGTTCATCGCGGTCGGCACGCCGTCGCGGCGCGGCGACGGCCACGCCGATCTGAGCTACGTCCACGCCGCCGCCCGCGAGATCGCTGCGGCGCTCAAGGGCTTTACCGTGGTGGTCACCAAATCGACGGTGCCGGTCGGCACCGGCGACGAGGTGGAGCGGCTGATCCGCGAGACCAACCCTAAGGCCGAGTTCGTGGTCGCGTCCAATCCGGAATTCTTGCGCGAGGGCGCCGCAATCCGCGACTTCAAGTTTCCCGACCGCATCGTGGTCGGCACCTCAGACGAACGCGCGCGAAAAGTGCTCGGCGACATCTACCGGCCGCTGTCGCTGAACCAGGCGCCGCTGATGTTCACGGCGCGGCGCACGGCGGAGCTGATCAAATACGCCGCCAACGCATTCCTCGCCACCAAGATCACCTTCATCAACGAGATCGCCGACCTTGCGGAGAAGGTCGGCGCCGACGTGCAGGAGGTCGCGCGCGGCATCGGCCTCGACAACCGCATCGGCTCGAAATTCCTGCATGCGGGGCCGGGCTACGGCGGATCGTGCTTTCCCAAGGACACCCGCGCGCTGGTGAAGATCGCGCTCGATCACGACGTGCCGCTGCGGATCGTCGAGGCCACCGTGGCGGTCAACGACAACCGCAAGCGCGCGATGGCCCGCAAGGTTTCCAATGCGGTCGGCGGCTCCTTGCGCGGCAAGACCATCGCCGTGCTCGGCCTCACCTTCAAGCCCGACACCGACGACATGCGCGAGGCGCCGTCGATCCCGCTGGTGACCGGGCTGCTCGACATGGGCGCAAAGGTGCGCGCCCACGATCCGGTCGGCATGGAGCAGGCGCGCCGCGAATTGCCGGATATCGACTATTGCGACGACCCTTATGCCTGCGTGCGCGGCGCCGACGCCATGGTGGTGGTGACGGAGTGGGTGCAGTACCGCACGCTGGATCTGGCGCGCCTGAAGCGCGAGATGGCGCAGCCGGTGGTGGTCGACCTGCGCAATATCTACCGGCCCGAGGACATGGCGGCGCTGGGTTTTACGTATGAAAGCGTGGGGCGGACGGCCACACCAACACTGCCGTCATCCTGAGGTGCTCGCCGTTCTTTACGGCGAGCCTCGAAGGATGGCCACAAGTGCGTGCGACGATCCTTCGAAACGCCGCGCAAGTGCGCGGCTCCTCAGAGCCTGATCCAAAAATGTATCCGAGTCATTTCAACTACTTAGGAACGACGGTGTTGCGGGGATCTGACCTCAGGCAAATCTGCAGTTATTGCGATGCTCCAACGGGTTTCAACAAGTCGCATCTGAA
>NZ_DASYMN010000412.1:0-2109 GCF_036009065.1 Bradyrhizobium sp.
CTTGCAGCCGTGGCCCATCCTTCGAGGCTCGCCGTAAAGAACGGCGAGCACCTCAGAGTTTGTGAATCTATTCGAATTTCGACGTTTCTGCGGGTCCTAAGTCTTTGATTTGACTCATGTCGGAAAACGCAAAAATCAATAGATTCACAAGCTCTCAGGATGACGCGGTACTTGCTTTTGCTACTCCACCATCTCCGCCACCGCCTTGCCGCAGGCGGCCGTATCGGCGTTGCCGCCGAGATCCCGCGTGCGCAGCGTGCGTTCGCCGAGCGTGCGCTCGATCGCCGCAACGATCGACGCCGCCGCGGCCTTTTCGCCGAGGTGATCGAGCATCATCGCGCCAGACCAGATCTGGCCGATCGGATTGGCGATCCCCTGCCCCGCGATGTCAGGCGCGGAGCCGTGCACCGGCTCGAATACGGACGGAAAATGCCGTTCCGGGTTGATATTCGCGGCGGGCGCAATGCCGATGGTTCCGGTGCAGGCCGGCCCGAGATCGGACAGGATGTCGCCGAACAGATTGGAGCCGACGACCACATCGAACCAGTCCGGATGCAGCACGAAATTCGCGGTCAGAATATCGATGTGGTACTTGTCCCATTTCACTTTGGGATAAGTCTTGGCCATCGCCTCCACCCGCTCATCCCAATACGGCATGGTGATGGAAATGCCGTTGGATTTGGTCGCCGACGTCAGATGCTTCTTGGGGCGCGATGCCGCAAGATCGAACGCGAACTTCAAGATGCGGTCGACGCCGATGCGCGTCATCACCGTCTGCTGGGTGACGAATTCGCGCTCGGTGTCCGGAAACATGCGGCCGCCTACGGAAGAATACTCGCCTTCGGTATTTTCACGCACCACCCAGAAATCGATATCGCCGGGCTTGCGGTTGGCGAGCGGCGACGGGACGCCGGGCATCAGCCGCACCGGGCGCAAGTTCACATACTGGTCGAACTCCCTGCGGAATTTGATCAGCGATCCCCACAACGAAATGTGATCGGGGATTTTCGCCGGCCAGCCCACCGCGCCGAAATAGATCGCATCGTGCTTGCCGATTTTGTCCTTCCAGTCGTTCGGCATCATCTGGCCGTGCTTTTCGTAAAAATCCCAGCAGGCGAAGTCGAAGTGGTCGAAATGCACGTTGACGCCGTGTTTCTTCGCGGCCGCCTCCAGCACGCGAAGACCTTCGGGGACGACTTCCTTGCCGATGCCGTCGCCGGGGATGACTGCTATTCGATATTTTTTTTCTGTGCTCACAAGGAGAGTCCTTCAAGATTTGCGGCGTCAGCGCCTTCATCAGAATTATCGGATTGCAATGGACCAAAGTAAACCATGGCGCAACGCTGCAGTGCAATGTTGACCGATTTCGATTGGTTCTGTAGCTCCGGATGGAGCCAACGGGTCGCGCGAATGCGCGGTCCGATGGCGCAATCCGGGACAAGCACCGCCCCGGGTTTCACCATCATCGGGCGCGCATTCGCGCGACCGCGGGCTACAAGATTCAATTTTCCAATCAAGAGAGCATCCCATGGACCTTCATTTGCGCGGCAAACGCGTCCTGATCACCGGCGCCTCCAAGGGCATTGGCGCCGCCGCCGCCGAAGCGTTTGCGGAAGAAGGCTGCGATCTCCGCCTCGCCGCCCGCAGCGGCGATCAATTGAAGGCGCTGGCAGACCGCCTGCGATCGGCGCATCAGATAGACGCCTCCGTTCACGTCACCGATCTTCGTAAGCCCGAGGATATTGCGAGGCTGGTGAAGGACGCCGCCGATATCGACATCCTGGTCAACAATGCCGGCGATATTCCCGGCGGCTCGATCGACAAGATCGACGAGGCGACCTGGCGGCATGCCTGGGAACTGAAAGTGTTTGGCTACATCAACCTCACCCGCGCCATCTACGCGCAGATGAAGGCGCGCGGCCACGGTGTCATCGTCAACGACATCGGCGCCGCCGGCGAAAAATTCGACGCCAACTATATCTGCGGCAGCGCCGGCAACGCGGCGTTGATGGCATTCACCCGCGCGCTCGGCGGCAAGAGCCTCGCCGACAACATCCGCGTGGTCGGCATCAATCCGGGCCCGGTCGGCACCGACCGTCATGTCACGCT
>NZ_DASYMN010000413.1:0-2435 GCF_036009065.1 Bradyrhizobium sp.
GTTGAAGCCGCCGGAGATCACCAGATCCTTGCCGCGGCCGAGAATGTGCACATAGCCCTCGGCGTCGATCTTGCCGAGATCGCCGGTGATGAAGAAGCCGTCGTCGCGGAATTCGGCTTTGGTCTTTTCCGGCATCCGCCAATAGCCCTTGAACACGTTGGGACCTTTGACCTCGATCATGCCGATGGAGTCGCGCGCCAGTTCCTTGCCGGTCTCGGGATCGGTGACGCGCACGGACACGCCGGGCAGCGCGTGGCCGACCGCGCCGGGCACGCGGTCGCCGTCATAGGGGTTCGAGGTGTTCATGTTGGTTTCGGTCATGCCGTAGCGTTCCAGCACGGCGTGGCCGGTACGCGCAGCCCATTCGCGATGGGTGTCGGCGAGCAGCGGCGCGGAGCCGGAAACGAACAGCCGCATATGCGCGGTCGCCTCGCGGGTCAGCGCCGGGCTTTGCAGCAGCCGCGTATAAAACGTCGGCACGCCCATCATCACGGTGGCCCGCGCCATCAGTCTGATGATCAGTTCGGGATCGAATTTCGGCAGGAAGATCATCGAGGCGCGGGCGAACAGCGTGACATTGCTCGCCACGAACAGGCCGTGGGTGTGATAGATCGGCAGCGCGTGGATCAGCACGTCCTTGTCGGTGAAGCGCCAGTAGTCGACCAGCGACAGCGAATTCGACGCCAGGTTGTCGTGGCTGAGCATCGCGCCCTTGGAGCGCCCGGTGGTGCCCGAGGTGTAGAGGATCGCGGCGAGGTCGTCGTCGGCGCGCGCGACGGTTGCGAATTCCGGTTTTGCCTGGGCGGCCGCATCGCTCAGCGAGCCCTTGCCGTCGGCGCCGAGCGTTTCGACCTTGGCGCCGACCTTCGCGGCAATGGCAGCGATGCCTTCAGCCTTGGACGGGTCGCACACCACCAGCGACGGCTCGGCGTCGGCGATGAAATATTCCAGCTCGTTCAGCGTATAGGCGGTGTTGAGCGGCAGATAGACCGCACCCGCGCGAACCGCGGCGAGATACAGCACCAGGCCGGGGACGGATTTTTCGGTTTGCGCTGCAACGCGGTCGCCGGGCTTGACGCCGCGTGCAACAAGCACATTCGCCATCCGCCCGGCGAGGCCGACGAGATCGCCGTAAGAGATGCGCTGCCCGTCCATGGTCTCGATCGCGAGCCGGGAGGGATCGTCGAGATTATCGAACAGGCGGGAAAACAGGTTGGCGTTCGCGGATGTGTTCATGCATCATTCCGAGAGGGCGGTAGATCGGCGGCAAATCCAAAGGTTCAATAGCAAAAACGCCCTTCACAAAGCAACGGAGACAGTTTGCATGTCAAAGAACGGGAAACGCGTGGCCTGGGTGACGGGCGGCGGCAGCGGCATCGGCGAGGCCGGCGCGGAAGCGCTCGCCGCCGACGGCTGGACCGTGGTGGTTTCGGGCCGCCGCAAGGACGCGCTCGATGCGGTGGTCGAGAAGGTCACAAAGAGCGGCGGCCAGGCCGAGGCGATCGCGCTCGATGTCAGCAAGGCCGACGACGTCAACAAGGCCGCGGGGCAAATCCTTAGCCGGCATGGCCGCATCGACCTTCTGGTCAACAGCGCGGGGATCAACGTCCCGAAGCGCAGCTGGGCCGACATGGAACTGGAAGGCTGGGACAAACTCGTCGATATCAACCTCAACGGCGTGTTGTATTGCATGCGCGCGGTGCTGCCGGCGATGCGCGCGCAGCAGGACGGCATCATCATCAACGTCGCCTCATGGGCCGGACGCCATGTGTCGAAAATGCCGGGGCCGGCCTACACCACCACCAAGCATGCGGTGCTGGCGCTGACCCATTCGTTCAACATGGACGAATGCGTCAACGGCCTGCGCGCCTGCTGCCTGTCGCCGGGCGAGGTCGCAACGCCGATCCTCAAATTGCGCCCCGTGGTGCCGTCAGAGGAAGAACAGGCGCGAATGCTGCAGTCCGAAGATCTCGGCCGCACCATCGCCTTCGTCGCCAGCATGCCGCCGCGGGTCTGCATGAACGAGATCCTGATCAGCCCGACGTGGAACAGGGGATTCATCCAGACGCCGCATAGCCGGGATTAACGGCGGGCGTTCCCCGGGCGCAGCGCAGCGCGTAGCTCTTGCGCAGCGGTGCGCAGCAGAACCGGGGCCCAGCTTGCTTGCTATGAAGAAAACTGGGTCCCGGTTCTGCAAAGCGGCATGAAGAATGCCGCATCGCACCCGGGACACGGCGTGCGCCGAAAATAGTTTCAAGCAACACGAAAAAGTTTTTTCCGAAACCGCCGCAAACCCCTCCCGTAGCTCGGCCCAACGACGGCGCAGTCAAGCCTGCAACGACCGGCGCCGTTGTTGCCCCTTAATCGCCGGCGGATGTCCGCCGGCCACCACAATCCATCGGGAGACGATCCATGTCGAAGCGTATTGCACTTCT
>NZ_DASYMN010000414.1:0-57266 GCF_036009065.1 Bradyrhizobium sp.
AAATCATCATTCCAAACCAGACAATTTGAGCGCCAATTCCACCGTGATCTAAATTTCTTGTTGGCATCGTCTCCCCGGGGTTGGGGAGAAGAAAATGCCAAGCAAAAATACACTCAGGGGCGATGCGTCCGACGGCGACTATGTGGCGACGGCCGGGGCGGTTGAAGCACCGGTTTATGCGTCAAGCCTTGCTGCGGAAAATACCTACAGATCTTATCAATGGTACCTGGACGGGTATCTGACAGTCGGCGGCGACGAATCCGGAGCAAACGTCGACAAGATTTCGATCGAGTACTCGGGATCCGGAGTCAAGGTCGGCATTATCGACCAGGGATTTGATATTTCGAATCTCGATCTGGTCGGCCGGTTCGATATCAAGAACAGCTTCGATCCCCGGGATACCACGGGCGTCACGAGCATAGCGCCGGACAGCGCCGCGGAGGCACATGGCACGTGGGTCTCCGGAGTGATAGGCGCATCGGCAACCAACCAGTTGGGAGCGGTCGGCGTTGCTCCGGAGGCAACGTTGGTGGGTTACTATGCGAGGTTCGGGTTTGGCGGTTCGTCGGTTGACGAACTCGCGCATCTGCTCGCGCTGCAAGTCAATGTCGACGTGTCGAACAACAGCTGGGGCTTCAGCAACGCATTCTCTGACAATTTCAAGAACCCGGCCTGGGACGGCGTCGAAAACGCCCTCGCCAATGCCGTGGAGAACGGCCGCGGCTCGCTTGGAACCATCTATGTGTTCGCCGCCGGCAACGACCGTCAGAATATTTCTCACACCACGGCGGATGGAGACAACACCAACAACCATAGCATGACCAATAGCCGGCTTGTGATTACCACGGCGGCATCGACCGAAGACGGGCATATCGCCAACTTCAGCACGCCGGGCGCGTCGATCCTGGTGACGGCCCCCGGCGATTCCATCCTGACGACGGCGCTGAACAATGGTGACGGAGATGCGACCAACGACTTCACTTTCGTAAGCGGAACGTCTTTCGCCGCGCCGGTTGTTTCCGGCATCGTCGCCCTCATGCTCGAGGCAAATCCGGACCTCGGCTACCGCGACGTTCAGGACATTCTCGCCCTTTCTTCCCACAAGCTCGATCCGGCTTCAGCGGGCTGGACGACGAACGGAGCCACCAACTGGAACGGCGGCGGCAACATCGTCAGCCACGACTATGGATTTGGCCTGGTCGACGCGCACGCGGCGGTTCGCCTGGCGCAGACCTGGACCGAACACAGCACCGCGGCAAACGAACAGGTCATCAACGTCACGGGGAACGTCGGATCGAACACGTTGCTGGCGCAATCCGGTTCCAATTCGTTTGTATCGACGGTAACCGGTAACTATGAGCATTTTTCCATCGATTGGGTGGAGATCGATGTCACTTTGAAGAATGCGCGTAACGGCGATCTCAAAATCGAGCTGATCAGCCCGGACGGCACCGACAGCGTGCTTCTTGATCATCCGGGCGGCGGAACGAACGCCTCCGGCAACCTGAATTTCACCTTCTCCACCAACCATAACTGGGGCGAGACACCGAACGGAAACTGGACGGTCGTCATTCACGACACCGGCACCAGCGGCACCGATTCGATCGTGTCCTATGCCTTAAGAATTTACGGCAACGATCACGGAGCGGACGATACCTATTTCTACACGGACGATTTCGCCGCCGCGGCCGGCGACCGCAGCGTGCTCAGCGACGGCAGCGGCAACGACACGATCAACGCCGCGGCCACCACGACCGACCTCGTGCTGGATCTCAATCCGGGTCACAGCTCCACCATCGCCGGCCGTCCAATTGAAATCAGCGCCGGCACCGTGATCGAGAATGTATTTGGCGGCGACGGCAATGATCTGATCATCGGCAACGACGCCGACAATCGCCTCGCCGGCGGACATGGCCACAACATGCTTCAGGGCGGCGCCGGAAACGACACCCTGGATGGCGGCCCCGATGGCAGCATCCTTGTCGGCGGCATCGGCAATGACAGCTATGCCATCAGGTCCGCGGGCGACGTTGTCGTCGAGAACGCGAATGAAGGTACGGACACGGGGCTGGTCTATATGAGCAGCTACGTTCTAGGGGCGAATATCGAGAACGCATCGGCTGAACTGACCAGCGGACAAACCCTTACCGGCAACGACGGCGATAACTGGCTGCGCGGTAACGTCGGCAACGACACCCTGGTCGGCGGTGCCGGCAACGACACCCTGATCGGCGGCGGCGGCAACGACGGCTTGTTCGGCGGCACGGGGAATGACCAGTATGTGGTCGACTCGCTTGGCGACGCGATCGTCGAATATCCCGGCGAAGGCATCGACGCCGCCTTTGTGCTGGTAAGCGGCTACACGCTCGCTGGCAACGTTGAAACAGGCGTTATCGGCATCGATACCGGCGCGACCCTCACCGGCAATGATGAGAGCAACGTCCTGATCGGCGGCCATGGCAACGATACGCTGATCGGCGGCGCCGGCGACGATTACATCTGCGGAAACGCAGGCGCCGACGCGATGATCGGCGGCATGGGGGATGACCAGTACGTGGTCGACAATCTCGGCGACACCATCGTCGAGCACCCCGGAGCAGGAACGGACTACGCTTACGTCGGCATGACCGGCTATGTTCTCTCGGACAACGTCGAAATCGGCGTCGTTACCGGTACTGCCGGAGCAATGCTCATCGCCGGCCATTGCGATACGGTGCTCTGGGGAAGTTCGGGCGACGACACCCTGATCGGTCGGGAAGGCAACGACATCATTTTCGGTGGCGCTGGTGCGGATATGATGTTGGGCGGCGCCGGCAGCGACACCTACTTCGTCGATAATCTGAGTGACAATATCATCGAGCATCCGGGCGAAGGCATCGATACCGCTTATGTGGACGTCAGCGGCTACACCCTCGCCGACAACGTTGAACTTGGCGCGGTCGCAACCATCGCCGGAATGACGCTTTCCGGCAACGCGGGTGACAACTGGCTCTGGGGCAACGCAGGAAACGACACGCTCCATGGCGGAGCCGGCAATGACTTCCTGTCCGGCGGCGCGGGCGCCGATACGCTGGCCGGCGGCGCCGGAAATGACGTCTATATCGTCGACAACCAGAACGAAGTTGTCTTCGAAAATGCAAACGAAGGATACGACACGGTCTTTTCGTCGGCTGCCGATTACACCATCGCCGCCAACGTCGAGGCCGGCGCAGCATTGTCCGACGATGGCGCAACGTTGCGTGCCAACGACCAAGGCAACTCGCTGTGGGGCCGCCAGGGTAACGACACGCTGATCGGCGGCGCCGGCAACGACACGCTGGTGGGCGGCGGCGGTCATGACATCCTGACCGGCGGCGGCGGCAGCGATACGTTCGTGTTTAAGCGCGGCGAGGCCGCGGGAGACACGGTTACCGACTTCTCGGGAACCGACCATGGCGACCTGCTGGCGTTCTCAGGCTATGGATCGGCGGAAGACGGGGCCAAGTTCACCCAGATCGACGACACGCACTGGGAAGTCTCTTCGGCCGATGGTTCGGTACACGAACAGATCACGTTTGCAGCGCATGCCGCGATCACCGCCAACGACTGGCATTTCGTGTGATGACGCAGCGTCATGGCGCAACCCATCAAACGCAAGGGGCGGGCCTTGGCCCGCCCCCTTCGAATTTGCGGTCGTCAGACCAACAACAGATCGTGGGCGTTAATCCCAGCAAGAGAAGTCGCATTGTCGAACGTTGCGATCTTGACATCGTTCGTATCGGTCAAGCTGCCATTTCCGTTCGCATCGAACCATAGCGTACCGGCAGAGCCGCCGACAACGGTGTCGAGCACGAACAGCGGCTGCCCGGTGAAGCCGCTATAGCTGGTGTCGGTCACGTCGGTGATCAATAGGCCGTCGGCTTTCACGTGACCGGTACCGTCATCGAGAACAAGATTCTCGTTGGCCGTGAAGAACGACGACTTGAACGCGAAGGTATCGCCCTGGGCATGGGAGAAGCCGAAGATCTGGTCTTCGCCGGCATTCACGGCGGTGCCGGCATCGGATTGCAGATTGTATACGAACCGATCGGCGTCATCGCCGCCACTCAGCGTGTCAGACCCGCCACCGCCGATCAGCACATCATTTCCGCTGCCGCCGTTCAGCACGTCGTGCACATCGCCGCCGGCCAGGCGGTCGTCGCCGCCGAGGCCGTTAAGGATGTTTGCGCCGCCGTTGCCAATCAGGACGTTGTTGCTGCCGTCGCCCGTCAGCGTGTCGCCGGCCGAACCACCTATCAGGTTTTCAATGCCCGTGAGGGTGTCGAGGCCGCCGAGACCGTCGGCGACGTTACTGGCACCGCCGGAAGTGAGGGCGATGTTGAGGCCGACGCTGCTTGACGAATAGTTCGCGGTATCGCCGCCGACCCCGGTAAGTGCATTGACCACATCATGCGCACCGCCGGTCAGAATGTCGTCACCGGCGCCGCCGATCAGAATGTCGTTGCCGGCGTCTCCGACCAGCAGGTCGTTGCCGGCGCGGCCGTCCAGGGTCTGCGCAACGGCAGCCCCGAAGTCGCCACGGAGATTGTCGTCGCCGGAAGTGCCCAATACAACCTGGCCGGCTGCGCCGTACGGAGCGACCGACAGTCTTGGGTGATCCGGGGTAAACGTGTTGCCGGATAGCCCGAGTTCAATCTCGAGGTCGGTTGGGTTGTCATACACGTTGGCGAAAATCTTCGAGCCGCCGGACGCACCGAAGTCGTTGTTGGTGATGGTGAGGTCATCCAGACCGTCAATGATGAAGTGGTTGCCGTTGTCGGCGAACGTATTGTCGTCGAACGTAGAGTCGTGAACGCCGGGATTAAGGTACATGGCCGTACCCCAGTTCTCGACCACGTTGTGCAACACTTGAAGATTGGACGTATTGGCATTGTAGGTGGTCAGGATCGCGGCCTGCGTCGACTCAGAATGCACGGCTGCGGTTTCATTCAGGATGGAATTCTCCACCGTGATGTTGGCACGGGCGCCGTCGATGAACACGGCTGCCCGCTGCTGGCCGAAATCAGCGCGGCCGTTGATGATGTTGAGACCGTCGAGTGTCACGTCGCTCGCGGTGAGCCGGAAGCCTCCGTCGATGATCGATTCCGCGCCGCGCGAAGCGTAGCCCGCCACGCCGTGATTGGCGCCAAGGATCGTCAGAGCTTTGTCGACGACTACGTTCTCGCTGTAGGTCCCGGCCGCGAGCAGGACAGTGTCGCTTGCCCCTGCCGCAGTCACCGCAGACTGCACCGTGGTGTAGTCGCTTCCGCTTCCGACCAGAAACACGTCATGATCGGCGAAGTCGAGCCTGCCGATATGGTCGGCGGTGTCGATGGCATCGTGTACGTCGACGCGGTTGTCGGTCACGGTCACCGTCGTGCCGTCAAACGCGATGGTGTAGTCGCTCTGGTTGCCCGAGAGCACCAGCGTATCGATCCCATCATTGCCGTGAACGATATCGTTGGCCGCCGTCGACGTGATCATGTCATCGCTCGTTCCGCCGAAGAACTCGCTGGGCACGGTGATAGGACCAGGATTAAGCGTCGAGTTGGTGAAATGCAGCACCCCACCGACCGGCTGGTAGCCAATGAAACCGACATCGGTGAATTGGTTGCCGTTGATCGTAATTAACGAACCAGCGACCGTCGTGGCCGGCGCACCGAAGGACGAAGTGCGGATACCGGCATCGGCGTTGGTGAAGGTATTGTTCGAGACGTTGATCAGGCCATTGAAGGGGTCTGGCGAGAAGAACACCACGCCGGCCGCGAGGCCGCCGGCCGTGTTCGGTCCGACCCGATGCATGTTCTCGAAGGTATTGCCGGTGATATCCAGCGGACCGGCCGCATCGGCGACCAGCACGCCGATATCGACGTGGTCGAAGGTGTTGCCCTGGACCTCGCCGGTAGCCTTGTTGAGGTTGAACACCAGCGGAACGTTGTTGTCATCGCCGGTGTAGACACCCGCGACGCCGGTGAAATGGTTGTCCTTCAAGTGGACCGAACCACCCTCGAACAACTCAAACATCTCATTGTAGCCGGTCGCCGTGACCGCGTTGTTCGCGAAGGTGAAATCATAGCCGCCGCCGTAGCCAAAGTAGAACGAATTGGCTGCGTTGGTGGTGAGGCTGAACACACTGTCGGTGATCGCGAGCGTCTGGTCGGGCGTTCCTTCATCGAAGATGTGATCGCCGTTGATCGAAACGCCGTTGATGGCGACGTTAATGGCGTGGTCGCCAAGATCGATAACGCGTGCAAGCCCGGTGCCGTCGATGACCGTTTCTGCTCCGCGCGTCAGGTCGGTCCCGTCTTTGCCGTGGTTGGCGCCGAGGATCGTCACGTTTTTGTCGATATTGAGCGCAGCCGTGGGTGTGTACGTTCCGGCGGCCAGCAGGATGGTATCGCCCGCCGAAGCGTGATCGATCGCATCCTGGATGCTTAGATACGCACTGCCGGCTTGGTTCTGATCGACCAGATGCACCGTTTCGGCGAACGCCGGGCCGCTGCACTGGAATACGATCTTCTCGACGCCACGGAACTCATGGGTCTCGCCCGCGTGGGCGTTTATGCCGGTTGCCGTCCAATGTGCCTCCGGACCGCCAGTGAAGGTCAATGTCCAGTCGAAATCGAGATCTCCGTCGAGCGCGATGGTGTCGCCATAGCGGGTAACATTCGCCGCAATGTTCTCTATACCAGACAATGTATCGGTGGCGCCGAACGTATCGGTGGCGTGCAGGGCCGCGATCCCCGCATAAGCGGTCGCGGACAGGTTGACCACAACCGCATTCGGGCCCGTTTCGGCCGAGTAATCGACTACGTCGGTGCCCAATCCGCCCGTGAGCGTGTCGGCACCGGCGTTGCCGACGATATAATCGCCGCCGCCCCGGCCGTCGATTACATCAGCCCCGGCGCCGCCGGTGTAGAAGTCTGCCCCGTCCGATCCGACCGGATGAATGGCGGTCGTTTGGGTGGCGGGAATGAGTTCGAGATCGTCATTGGTGAACTCGATGTTGGTGTAGCTGTTGGCGTTCAGGCCCTGGTTGACGACGGTCGGTTCCGTGGTCATGACCCCCGTATTGAGGATGCCGTAATCCGCCGTGTCGAGGGTATTGTGCTGGATCGTGCTGCCGTTGCTGTCGATCAGCCACATTCCGGCGTCGCTGGTGCTGGTGCCGACATAGTGGTTATCGGAAATCGCCAGTCCGTTGCCGTTGAACACCAGCAGGCCGACCACCGTGTTGGCCCCGGTAAAGCCGAGCGCCGAAATATCATTATTCGTGACGCTGCCGGTCGACCCGCTCGAAAGTTGAATACCGTTCTGAGCAATGATCGTCTGTACGCCAAAACCGATCACGTCGTTGTTGTCGAGCGTGACATGGGCGTTGCGGATTACGGCGCCGGTCTTCTGGAAGCCTTCGAGGGTCGAGTTGGACAGCGTGAAGTCGTGCGGCGCACCGATGGTGTTGGAGACAACCAGGTCGTTGCCGCGTTGCGTGCCGGATAGCGTGGTCGCGTTCACAAGCGGATCGCGAATCTTGTCGATCGTCACATGGTCAACGGTTCCGGACGCGTTAACATAGGCGATACCGTCGAAGTCGCCTGCGACTCCGCCGATCCCGATCCCGATCTGCGACTGGTTACCTTGCTCGTCACCGTTGATCGACAGATTTTCAATATTGACGTTGAGCGAGCCGTTAACCGTCACGATGCTGAACAGAGGCCGGAGGCCGAACGGGCTATTGGCATCGTTCGCGAAGCTCTGCATTCCGGCTGGCGCCTTGACGATAACGCCGGCCTCACTCTGGCCGACGATGTGCAGCCCATCCTTGCCGGCGCCGACGTGCACCTGCTCGGTGTAGATGCCGTTCCTGATCTTGATGGTCTCGCCGGAGCCGTCAGCCGCGCCCACCGCCTGCTGGATGTGGTCGAAGGTGCCGATCAACTGGCCGCTATGGTCGTACAGCTGCACCGCCTTGGTCGGGTCGAGCGTGGTCCAGGCTGCCGGATTGTTCGGGTAGCCGTTGTCGAACGCGAGGTGCTCGATATCGGTCAGCGTATCTGTGCCGCCGGGACCTGTGACCTGGCTGAAGCCGGTCACGAAGCCGTTGCCATCGGTGGTGTAGGTAACGGTCGAGGCGCCGGCAGAGCCGCCGATCACCGCGGTGTCGTTATCCGCGCCGCCGTCGAGGATATCGTCGCCTGCCCCGCCGAACAGCGTGTCGTCGCCGCCATTGCCGTGGAAGGCAACGCCGACCGGCGACGGCCCGGTAACGCCGGACGCATTGAGGGTGTTGTTGCCCGCGTCGCCATTCACGGTGATGGTTGACGTGGCGACGCCGGTCGAGCCGAGATCGCCGGAGATGATGACGCTGTCGCCACCGCCATTGGTGTTGATGACGATCTCTTCGACGTCGATGGTGCGGACTTCGTAGTTCGCATCGGTCGCCGCGTCGGACGCCCCGGCATGAATGTTGATGCCGAGATAGCCGCTCGAGATCGGGTTGATGTTGAAGGTCTCTGTGGCGCCGGTGCCGTTGACGATCTGCTCGTCGCCGTCAACCTCAACGCCCGCGCCGCCGTCGACGGTGTCGATGCCGTCGCCGACCGTGTAGGTGAACGTGTCGTCACCGGTGCCGCCGCTGAGCGTGTCGTCGCCGAGACCGCCGACGATGATGTCGTTGCCGCCCCCGCCATTGATCACGTTGTTGCCGGACGAGCCAGTGAGCGTATCGATGCCCGCGCCGCCGGTGACGTTTTCGATTCCTGCGGCCGTGGTGAAGCCGGCCGCCGACTGGGTGCCGGAAAGATTGACCGTGACGCCCACACTGGTGCCTGCGTAGCTGAGCGTATCGCCCGCGCCGCCGGCCAGATTGATGGTGGCGCTCTCGACGCTCGTGACCGTGCCGGTATCCAGGCTCACGATCTGGTTGGCGCCGTTGAGCACGACCGTGATCGTATCGTTCGCCGCCGTGCCGCCGATCGCCAGCGTGTCACTATCGGCACCGCCATCGATCAAGGTGTCGGGGCCACTGCCCGCCGTGTAGGTGATCGTGTCGTCACCGGCGCCGGCGTGAATCGTGTCCGCGCCGCCACGGCCGTCGAGCACGTCCATCCCGCTCGTGCCCGTGAAGTTGTCAGGCGTGGAAAGTCCCTGCGGCGTCGCAATTACCGAAGGAACCGCCGGCACGATGCCATCCGGCGATGCCAGATTGGAGGCGGATACAAAGAAACCGGCCAGATTTATCGTGCCGCCGACTTCGTCGAAGTTGATAACCGCCCAAGGCTCCAGTCCCGCGTTCGTGTTGGCAGTCGGCGAACGCGTGACATTTACGTTGTTGCCCGTGCCGGTAAAGCTCGCGAAACTCGCCAGCCGATAGAACGCCATCGCGTCCTGGCCATAGGCGCCGGTGATTGTGAGATCGTTGATCGCCACATTCCCCGCCGGATCGAAAGGCCCGACATTGGTGATGTCGCTGCCATCCTGCGAACCGCGCATCTGGATCGCCTTCTGGGCGCCAGCCGCCGGATCGTGGATCGATACGTCATCGATCGTCAGGTTGCCGTTGAAGCCGAACAGCAGGATATCGCCACGCCCGCCGCCGGTCGTATTCGACGCATTGTTGGAGAATTCCGAATGCTGGATCGTCACCGCCCCGATCGTATCGGTGAGCGTCGGTGTTGTGCCGTTGCCGGTGCGCACATACGCCAGGCCATCCTGGGCGGCATTCTGGATTGTGACGTTGTCGAGCGTCAGCGATCCCGTGTTCATCGGGGAATTCGCGGAGACGAACACGCCGTATTGCTGGCCGGTAGCGTCGATCTTGACGTCCTTGACGATCAGCGCGCCATTGAGGGTGCCGTCAACCGTGATTTGGCCCGCGATCGTCGTCGCGGACGGGCCGCTGTCGTCGACGCCGTCGATCGTGAGCTGCTTGCTCGTGATCGTGACGTTCTCGCTGTAAGTCAGTGCCTTGAGCTTGATCGTGTCGCCGCTCGCATGCGCCGCGGTTACCGCGGCCTGGATGGTGTCGAACGTGCCGATCAGGTCGTTGCCGGTGTACAGCAGGACGTTCTTGGTGAGATCGAGGGTGGTGTTGTCGAACTGCAGCAGCTCGACACCGTGGGTGGCGTCGACATTTCCGGCACCGTCGTCAACCGTCGCATCGATGCCGGCGACGCCGGGCGCCGCGAACGGATCGAAGGCGACATGGTAGGCCGACAGATTGCCGGCAAACACGCCGATATCGGCGTTGCCGGAATCGGCTCCATCCGTGCCGCCGTACAGCGTGTCGCTGCCGGCACCGCCCGTCATTGTGTCGTTGCCGCCACCGCCGGATAGCGCGTTAGCCACGGAGGAGCCCGTGAGCGTGTCGGCATTCGATCCGCCAATTACATTCTCGACGCCCGCGATCGCGGTCGGCACTGCCGGTGCGATGTTGCTGAAGCCGGGGGCTGTGCCAGCGGCGAGATTGACCGTCACCGCCACCGAATTGCCGGTGTAATCGAGCGTGTCGGTGCCGCCGCCCATGTCGAGCGCGACCAATTCGACGCCGGCTACCGACGCGGTATCGATCGAGGTGATTTGGCTCAAACCGTTGAGCTGGACCGAGACGGTTTCACTGGCGCCTGAGAGCGGACCGGTGAATCCGCCCTGTCCTGCGACCAGCAACACGTCCGCCGTGGTCTGACCGCCGCCGGAGATGGTGTCGGCGCCGTCGCCGATGACATGGAAGAACACGTCGTTGCCGGATCCGCCGGTCAGGATGTCCGCGCCGGCCTTGCCGTTGAAGAAGTTGTCGTTATTGGTGCCGTGGAAGTTCTCGCTGCCGGAGGTACCCTGCAGGTCGATGTCGAATGCCGTCGGCGACGGATTCGAATTGGTCGCGCTGACCGGCTGGCCGGACAGGTCGATGGTGCCGCCGATATTGTCGAAGTTGATGCCGGCGAAACCTGCGCTGACGTTGACCGTGAGGCCGGACAGCGGGCCTCCGGCATCCGGGTCGAGGAAGGACAGATTGGCGCTGGAGAAGGTGTCAGCCGCGACGCCCGCCTTTACATAGGTGCCGTTGACGGTGACGTTGCTGAACGACACGGTGCCCATCGGCGCGGCCGGCGACTGGCCGACCATCTGGATGCCATATTCGAGGCCGGTCAGCCCCGGATTGGTGACCGACACGCCGGAGAGCGTGACGTTGCCGTTGTAGTGATAGAAGTAGATTTCGCTCTCGCCGGACGACCCCGAGTTCACCAAGGCCGCGCCCGAGAATTGCGCGTTCTGGATGGTGACGCCGGCCACACCGGTGGCGTTGTTCAGGAAGAAGCCGGCATAGGCGCCGCCCGAGACGTTACCGTTCTTCAAGGTGACGCTGGCATACTGCGCGGTATTGGCGACCGAAACGACATGGTTCGGCGTACCCGAGCTGTTCGCCACCAGATCGATGTTGTCGATCACCAGCGACTGCACGGCGCCGCCGTTGGCGATGGTAAGCGCGGACGATGCGCCGCCATTGATGGTGACCGAGCCGATACCCTTCAGCGTGATGCCGGCGGAAACCGTTACGGACTCGTTGAAGCTGGAGTCAATAGCGCCGTTGATCAGAACCGTGTCGCCGGCAACGGCAGCGTTTACACCGTCCTGAATAACATCAAATGTGCCGACAAGGTTGCCGCCGTGGAAGACCTGGACGGCCTTGGTCAGGTCGAACGTGGTGCCGCTGAACTGCAGCACCTCGATGCCAGAGAGCGTGTCAGTGCCTTCATCAATGGCACCCGTGTTGACGGCGGTTTCAGCGACCGAGACAAAACCATCGACAAAGCCGTTCGCATCGGAATGCGTGACCACCATGTAGTTGCTGACCACGTCGTCGTAATTCGCGGTGTCCTTGCCATTATTTCCTTCGAGGTCGTCATTGCCGGCGCCGCCATCGAATGTATCGCCCAGCGCCGAGCCATAGGCGCTGTCGTTGCCGCCGAGGCCATGGAAGGTGAATGGGCCGGGACTGGCAGGGAACACGAGATCGCCATTCAAGGTATCCCCGAGTTCGGTTCCGGTGATGACCGCAGCGCCACCGGTGTAGTTGGGATAGATCTGGACCGGATGCGCGTGGAGGCCGGTGTAAGTATTGCCGTACACGAAGGCCGAGGCATCGACGGTCTGATCGGCGGACAGAACCTGGATTTCGCCGCCAATCGTTTGTTCGATGGTATTGCCGGTGACAATCGTCGACTGGGATTCCGTATTGACGGCGTTGCCGTTGGTGTCATCGAACAGGTTGCCGGTGATCGAACCGGCGGTGCCCGCCACGATATAGGTCGCGACGCCATAGCCGGAGAATTGGTTGTCGGTGATCTGCAGGCCGGTCAGCCCGCCATTGGTGATCACACCATATCCGTCAAGGTTGTCGTCACCCTGCAGGACCGAGTTTGTGATCGTTGCGGCATTGGCTGAAATGTAGACGGCCGCCGGATCGGTGACATCCGGTGCAAAATTGCCGTTGCCATCGATTTTGACACCATCGATGGTGACGCCGGCGGCGGTGATATGCACGCCGCCCGTCAAGACGGATTCCGCCCCTCGACCGCCCGATGTGCCCGATGTGCCGCTGTTGGCGCCGAGGATCGTAACGTCCTTGTTCAGGTTGACGGCCTCATTGTAGGTGCCCGCGGCCAGACTGATGGTGTCGCCGTCGACGCCGGTGTTGATAGCCGCCTGGATCGTATTGAACGTTCCAACCAGATTGCCGCCGTGGAACAGCTGCACCTTCTGGGTCAGATCGAGGGTGGCGTCGGCGAACTGCAACCGTTCAATGCCGCTCAGAGCGTCGGTGCCCTCGGCGACGAGGCCGGACGGCCCGGTCTCCTGCACCTGGCTGAAGCCGGTGACCCGGCCATGGCTGTCGGTGGACGCACTGATGGCGTAGTTCGACCGCACATCCTGATAGGCCGCGGTGTCGATGCCGAGCCCGCCGTTCAGGGTGTCGTCGCCGCCAAGCCCGGTCAGCAGGTTGTCGCCGCTGTTGCCGGCGATGACGTTGGCAAGGCCGTTACCGGTGCCTGAGGTGTTGTTGTAGACCGAAGTGGTCAGATTATCGAAGTTGAAGCCCTGGTTCTGGCCTGTACCGGAGCCGTCCTGCGTCGCGCCATTGGCGCTCGGCCGGAAGAACACGCGGTCGGTCAGATTGGCTGTCGCGTTGGCGTTGTGTGTGCCGCCCAACGCGTCGTGATAGTTCTCGAACGTCGTCGTCTTACCGATGTACTGGCCGTCGAGGTAGACATTGATGATGTCGTTGTCCTGCCCGTCGACATAGCTCAGCCGCAGTTCGAGGTGGTGCGATTGGCTCGCATCGACGCCGCTGGCAAGCGTGATGTTGCCACTGAAGGCGGTGAAGTCATTGGTAGTGAAGTTACCGTCAAGCTTCGGCTCATTGACCGCAATGCGAATGCCCTGACCCGCAATAGACTCAATCACCATGAAGTTGTTGCGGTCGGTTCCAGCCACGTTGCCGAAGTCGATCTCAAGCCTGGAGTTGTCGGGCGTCGAGTTGACAGCCTTGAAGTCGAACGAAATCGACTGGCCGTTGAATGCCGCACCGGTTGCCTGTTCACCCGCCGCCGCGCTCAGTTGCGGCGAGAACGGGCCGGCGAAGTCCGCAACCGACGGATCGCTCGACATGTGGAAGGCGTAGTTGCCTCCGCCAAGGTCGACAACGGCCTGATCGCGCGGGGCGTTGGGACCGTTGACCGTCCAGCCGTCCTCGCCGTCGGTGATCGGCCCGAGCCCCATGTTGTCGAAGATCTGGGTATCGGTCAGGTGCGTGCCGGTCTTGTCCTGCAGCGTCAGGTTCTCGACCTCGTTTCCGAGCGTGTAGCTGTCGGTGGTGCGCACCTCGTCCGCTGTACCGCCACCGGGCTGCTCGACGACCACGTCGTTTGCAAGCACATTGTAGACGTCGCTTCCAGCACCGCCGGTGAAGGTATTGACGTTGGCATCGCCCGTGAACGTATCGTCGCCGGACGTCCCAATCGCGTTTTCGACATTCGCGATAGTGGCAAAACCGGTCGCGCTGCCGGTTTGCAGGTTGACCGCAACGGCGTTGGCGCCCGAACCGGAATAATCCAGCGTGTCGCCGCTGCCGCCGAGACCATCCGCGGTATGAACCTCGATGCTGGTCGGCGACATCCCCTCGATCGAGGTGATTGCCTGCGAACCGTTGATAGACACATGGATCGTGTCATTGCCGGCCGTTCCAAATACGTTCAGCGTATCGCTATTGCCGCCGCCATCGAGAACATCGATGCCGGCCTCGACCGTGTAGTTGACGATATCGTTGCCCGCGTTGCCATGGAACGTGTCATTACCGTGGCCGGAGTAGAACGTGTCATCGCCGGAACCCCCGGTGAACACCACCTCATGCGCACTGGACAGATTCCGGGCGTCGACGGTCTCGCCGAGCGAGCCGGCCGAGCCGTCGATCGTGAAGGTGTTGACGTTCACTCCCGTTCCGGTGAAGTCGCCGTTGATTGTAACGGTTTCGCCGCCGGACAGCGTGATATTGACTTCCTCGACTTCCGAGACCGTCGCCGTGCTGGTGCCATCGGTGATGGTGAAGTTGCCGGCACCCGCGGTCAGGGTGAGGTTGTGACCATTCGCTGCAACCTGAAGTGTGTCGGTATCGCTATGGGGGGCGCCGTTGTTGCCGCCGTCGATCGTGTCGTCGCCGTCGCCGGCGTTCCACACGATCGTGTCGTCGCCGCCGTGACCGCTGATCGTATCGGCATCGCCATTGCCCTGCAGGAAGTCGCTCTGGTCGTCGCCGTCCATGAGATTCGCGTTGGGTCCGCCGATCCAGTTGACCGCAACCGCGTCGCCCGTGAGGTTTGCCGGCACGCCGGTGACCACGACATCGCCGAAGGCCTGAAGCCCCAGCGCGCCAGGAACGGTCGAATTTACCGTTACCGGATTGTTGAAGTTTACGGTGTCGGTATCGGTGGGATTGAAGCCGACCGCCACCGCCGACGAGTTGTCGGTGAACGTATTGCCGGCATTGAGGTTGAGCGTGGAAGATCCCCCCGTTACCGGCGCGACCAGCACGCCCGCCGAGCCGAATCCGTTTTCCGAAGCGGAGAAGTTGTCAAAGGTCGAACCGCTGATGTCGACCACCGCACCGTCACTTACTTGTACGCCATAATCCAATGTGCCGGGGAAGCTGCCGACTTCGTCCTGGCCCGTCTTTGCCGTGAAGTGCGAACCGGTGATCGTGACCAGCGTCCCGGTGTCGAACGCCGCGAGCCCGCGCCGCTCGTTCTGATCGAAATCGCTGCCGGTCACCGTCACCTGCGCGCCATCCCACGCTACGACGCCAGTGCCGCGCGGCTCGTCGCCGACATCGGCTCCGATGTTGGTAAAACGCATGTTGGTGATGGAGCCGTCCCCACCGTCGAACAGTATGCCTGTCGAGACATCGACGCCGCCTGCCATCCGGTCGTTGCCGTCCACGGTAAAGCTGGAGAAATTTACCGTGTGGCCGTTAGCGACGGTGATCATTGCCGCCGTTGAAGAAGACTGCGCATTCGCAATCGGGGTCGCCGCAAGCAGGGTGGTGAATCCCGCGCCTCGGCCGATGATGGTGATGTCTTTGTCGATCGTTACCTTGCCGTCATTCGGCGTGGTCTCAAGCGCAATGGTGCCCGTGCCCAGCAGAATGGTGTCGCCGTCCAGCGCCGCAGCAACTGCATCCTCAAGCGAGGCATAACCGCCATTGCCGACGAGCAGGAATTTGCCGGTCGGAGTCCCGGCCGGGTTGAGGCCCTGCACGGCCTCGACGGTCGAGAGCGTATCGGTGCCTTCGCTGCCGCTGGTAACCGTCCAGCCGCCCGATCCGTTGGTCGTAATCATGCCGGCCGTAATCAAGCCGGCATAAGTCACGGTATCGACGCCGCCATTGCCGGTGAAGGCATTGGCCCCGTTGGTACCGTGCAGCGTATCATTGCCGGCACCGCCCATGGCGTTTTCAAAATTCTGAATGTCGTCGTTGCCAACCGATGCGCCGACCGCCGTGCCCGCCGTCAGATCGATGGTAACCGCCTGAGTTGCTACCGAATAGTCCGCGGTATCGCCGGTTCCGCCGGCGCCATTGACAACATCGTTGGCGACGACATTGGCCGCCTTGAAGGTGTCGTTGCCGCCGCCAAGATTGCTGAACGTGATGGCGTTGGCGCTGGTGAGCGCGCTTGCGTCAAGCGTATCGCTCCCGGTGCCTCCAGCAATGATGATGCCCCCCGCCCCGGTCGAGATACCCGCGCCTGCAAGATTTCCAGTCAGCGTGACGGTATCGCCGCCATTGCCGAGCTGAACCTGCAGGCTCTCCATGCCAAGAGCATCGACTTCCGCCGGAGCGCTGCCATCGGTATTGACGATCAGGTGACCGGCGCTTTGGGCGACGGTAAACGTCGCCGATGTCGCACTGGGCGCACCGGCCGTGAAGTTGATAAGGGCAAGCGTATCGGTGCCACCCTCGCCATCGACGGTGTCATGTCCGTCGCCAGTGTCGTAAACCACAAGATCGCTGCCGCCACCGGCGTTGATCGTGTCGTCGCCGGTCGAGCCGATGAATGCTTCCGCGGCATTGGTGCCGGTGATGATATCGCCGGTCACGACACCGTTGACGACGATCGGCTTGCTGCCGAGGGCGGCAAAGGACGGACTCGTCCCGTAGGTCCCGCCGTTCACCGTCACGCCAGTCAGATTTAACGTGCTGGTGCCGCCGGCGACGTAAGCTCCGCCCTGCGGACCGCCGTCGATAAACAGACCGGTCCAGGAGGTCTGGCTGCCGGCGCCGCCCAACGTCAGGCCGTTGGCAAAGCTAAGGCCGTTATAATTGTCATAGCCCTGGACGTAGACGAGCGTCTTCTCATAAGTGCCCGACACCGTGACCTGATCGAAAGTTACCGTGCCGATCGCATGATCGACTGAATGGTCGGTGCCGTCGAACCCGGCAAACTGAATGCCATTGTCGGCGGCGCCCGCAACGGTTCCGGTGGTTCCGATAACACTCAGGTTCTTGAGCGCGGCCGAGCCAGTGAAGTTGAAGAACAGCAGGTCACCAGACCCACCACTTGACGCGTTGTGGCCGGATGCGGTGAAGGTCGCGGTCTGCGTTCCACCGACGCCCGGGTCGTCGCCGTCAATGGTGACGGTTAGCCCGCTGCCGCCACCGATGATGGCGACGCCATCCTGGCCAAAGCCGGATGCCGAGGTGGCGACGAGTTCGATAGCGCCATCGCTCATCCCCTCATAGGAACCGTTGAAGAGAACTCCAACCGTGTCAGGCGCGATGCCGTCGCCGGTAATGCTGAGACCTTCGAAATGAACAACGTCGCCGGCGCCAGACACTGCGCCTGGCTGGATCGTAAAGCCGCTATGGCTGCCGGCATTGACCGTGGCGGTGCCGCCGACCGCCTTGATGGTAACCGCTTCGGTGATGTCGACCGGCCAGGTACCGGCGGTGAACGGGCCCGAGGCCGATTGCAGCTCGATGATGTTCGCGCCGGCATGCGAGTTGGCGTAGTTGACCGCGAGGTCAAGCTCGCCCGCCTGGAAGCTGGCGAGCAGGACGTTGCCGCTTGCGTTGAACACCAGCACCGGCGCGTCTAGCACCAGGTCTGAAGGATCGCCGTTGAAGTGCAGCGTCTCAACACCGTGCACGGTGTCGGTGCCATCGCGATTGGCGACAGAGTCCGCCACGGTATAGACACCGGGGCCCGTGCGCGTGACGGTGTAGTCCGCCTGGTTGCCGGTGAATACCGCGGTGTCGTGACCGGAATCGCCGCCCTCGGTGCCGCCCCAGATGATGTCGTCGCCGCCGCGGCCTTCCATCGTGTCGTTGCCGTCATTGCCGCGAACGGTGTCGGCAAGGTTGGCACCAGTAAAGTGGTTGAGCGCACCTGGCCCATTCACGTCCGTCACGTTCGCAGCCAGGTCGATGTGGACATGAGCCGCGCTGGATACGCCGCCGGCCGCGTCGGTCGCGGTTACGGCGATGCTGCGATCTTCCGGATTGAAGCTGAAGGTGGTGTCGTTGTCGTGATAAAGAACGGTCTTCAGGATGCCTTCGAACACCGACGGTGACACGCCGCCGGGATCGTTTGCCATGATCTCGAGGTTGTCGGAGCCTTCGCCGCTTACCGTGAAGCCGATCGACGTCAAATACGCCGATGCCCCGGGGGGCAATGTGAGCCCCTCGGTACCCATGCCGTCCGTCGTGCCGGTATCGGCGGTGAGATGAAGCGTGATCTTGCTGATCGCATTGTCGATGTCGGTCACCGTCGCAACGGCCGTTGCGACATTGATGGCCGTTGCCCCGGACGTGTAAGGATCGGAGTTGCGGTCGATGCCCGCCGGGGCGCCGTTGAGGTCGACAACCGGGTTATCGTTGACCGGATTGACGGTGATCGCCACCGTGTCGGTGTCGCTGAGCGAGCCGTCCGAGGTCACCACGGTCAGCGTGTCGGCGCCGTTGAAGTTGGTGGCGCCCTGATAGGTCAGGCTGGTCAGGATCGTGTTCATCGCCGCCGGCGTGGTCGAGGCGATGGTCACCGTGTTGCCGCCGCTGCCGCTTACGCCGGCACCGGTGACATTGAGAACGCCGTGAGCCACCGACAGCGTCACCGTGACGTTGCTGTCGATATCCGCCACGCTCACCGCGATCGGCTGTGGCGTGTCTTCCGTCGCCGTGACTGATGCCGGTACCGTGTTCACCGGCGCGTCGTTCACCGCGGTGACCGTATAGCTGACATTCGCGGCATTCGACTCCAGACCGCCGATGACGTCCTTGGCCACATAGGTGAAGAATGGGTTGGGCATGACCCCGGTGGTGTTGTAGTCGGCATTGGGAGTAAACGTCAGCGTCTGGTCGGCGTTGAGCTTGACGACGCCGCCGGTCACCGCAACCGTACCTCCAACCACGATCGCCTGACCGGCGACCTTCGAGATCAGGTTCGGCTTGCCGCTCTCCGCGTCTGAATCGTTCGCGAGCGGGTTAAAAGTGATCGCGGTGTCTTCGGCCGTGGTGAAGAAATTGGGTGCCGCGACCGGCGCGTCGTTGACGGCGTTGATGTGGATCGCCACCGTCGTCGGGGCGGATTCCACCCCTGAACTGTCCTTCGCGGTATAGGAGAACGACACGTCCCCGTTGAGGTCCGGATTGGGCTGAAATGTCAGCGTCTGATCCGCATTGAGCGACACCGAGCCGCCGCTGACCCCAACCGTACCGTTGATGGCGATGGCGGTGCCGTTGATGCGCGCCACCGCGACAGGCGCACCGTCCTCGACGTCGGCGTCGTTAGCGAGCACCGACATGCTGGTGAGACCAGTGAGACTTGTGTCCTCATTGGTCGTGAAGCTGTCGGCGACCCCCACCGGCGCGTCGTTGACGGAATTGACGGTGATGCTGAGCGTCGACGAGGCGGTACCGCCTTGGCCGTCCGCGATGGTGTAATTGATCACCACCGGGCCGTTGCTGTTGGCGGCCGGCGTGAAGGTGATGGTCTTGTCGGCGTTGATCACCGCGGTGCCGAACGTGGCGCCGCCCTGTACGACCGCAGACGTCACGCTGAGGCTGTCGCCATCGACGTCGCTGTCGTTGACCAGCACGTTGTAGGTGACCGAATTGTCTTCGTTGGTGCTGGTGGAATCCCCGACCGCGACCGGATTGTCGTTCACCGCATTGACGGTGATCGACACGGTATCGGTATCGCTGAGCGAGCCGTCCGAGGTTACCATGGTCAGGGTGTCGCTGCCGTTGAAATTGGCAAGGCCCTGATACTGCAGCGTCGACAGAATCGCGTTGACCGCGGTGGGCGTGTCGGACGCGATGATCAGCGTGCCGGTGCCGTTGCCGGTCACGCCCGCCCCCGTGGCGTTGAGCACGCCGTGATCCACCGACAGTGTTACCGTGACGTTGCCGTCCACATCCGCAACGCTGACCGCGTTGACGCCGGTGAACGCAAACGACAGGTCTTCCGTCGCCGTCACCGCCCCAGGTGCCGTGCCCGCAGGCGCATCGTTCACCGGCGTGATATCCAGTGAAGCCGTCGAGGATGATGTCAGCGAGCCGTCCGACGCCGTGTAGGCAAAGGTCACCCCGGTGTCGTCGTTCGATGCCGGCGTATAGCTCCAGGTGGTGGCGTTGAGCTGGATCAGCGAGCCCAGGCCGGACTGGATCGTCAGTGAGGTGATGGTCGGCGTGGGCCCGTCAACATCGGTGACGCCTGCCAGAAGCTCCGCCGAAGTGATAACACGCACTCCGCTATCCTCGGCGATCGCCGTCAGCGTCACCGGACTTGCAACCGGCCCGTCGTTCACCGGCGTGATATCGAGCGAAGCCGTCGAGGACGACGTCAGCGAACCGTCCGACGCCGTGTAGTTGAAGGTCACCCCGGTGTCGTCGTTCGATGCCGGCGTATAGCTCCAGGTGGTGGCGTCGAGCTGGATCAGCGAGCCCAGGCCGGACTGGATCGTCAGCGACGTGATGGTCGGCGTGGGCCCGTCAACATCGGTCACGCCCGCCAGAAGCTCGGCAGCCGTGATGGTGCGGGCACCGCTATCCTCGGCGATCGCCGTCAGCGTCACCGGCGTTGCAACCGGTGCATCATTGACCGGCGTGATATCCAGCGAAGCCGTCGACGATGACGTCAGCGAGCCGTCCGACGCCGTGTAGGCAAAGGTCACCCCGGTGTCGTCGTTGCCGGCCGGCGTGTAGCTCCAGGTGGTGGCGTTGAGCTGGATCAGCGAGCCCAGGCCGGACTGGATCGTCAGCGACGTGATGGTAGGCGTGGGCCCGTCAACATCGGTTACGCCCGCCAGAAGTTCGGCAGCCGTGATGGTGCGGGCGCCGCTATCCTCGGCGATCGCCGCCAGCGTCACCGGACTTGCAACCGGCGCGTCGTTCACCGGCGTGATATCCAGTGAAGCCGTCGAGGACGACGTCAGCGAGCCGTCCGACGCCGTGTAGGCAAAGGTCACCCCGGTGTCGTCGTTGCCGGCCGGCGTGTAGCTCCAGGTGGTGGCATCGAGTTGGATCAGCGAGCCCAGGCCGGACTGGATCGTCAGCGACGTGATGGTAGGCGTGGGCCCGTCAACATCGGTCACGCCCGCCAGCAGTTCGGCAGCCGTGATGGTGCGGGCGCCGCTGTCCTCGGCGATCGCCGTCAGCGTCACCGGTGTTGCAACCGGTGCATCATTGACCGGCGTGATATCCAGCGAAGCCGTCGACGATGACGTCAGCGAGCCATCCGACGCCGTATAGGCAAAGGTCACCCCGGTGTCGTCGTTGCCGGCCGGCGTGTAGCTCCAGGTGGTGGCATCGAGCTGGATCAGCGAGCCCAGGCCGGACTGGATCGTCAGCGACGTGATGGTCGGAGTGGGCCCGTCAACATCGGTCACGCCCGCCAGAAGCTCGGCAGCCGTGATGGTGCGGGCGCCGCTGTCCTCGGCGATCGCCGTCAGCGTCACCGGACTTGCAACCGGCGCGTCATTCACCGGCGTGATATCCAGCGACGCCGTCGAGGACGATGACAGCGAGAAGTCCGACGCCGAGTAGCCAAAGATCACAGCGGCAGCGTCATTCAAGGCCGGCGTGTAGCTCCAGGTCGTGCCGTTGACCTGCGTCAGCGAGCCCAGACCGGACTGAATGGTCACCGTCGTGATGAAAGGCCCGGGCCCGTCGACATCGGTTACGCCCGCCAGAAGTTCGGCAGCCGTGATGGTGCGGGCGCCGCTGTCCTCGGCGATCGCCGTCAGGGTCACCGGACTTGCAACCGGCGCGTCGTTCACCGGCGTGATATCCAGCGACGCCGTCGAGGACGATGACAGCGAGCCGTCCGACGCCGTGTAGGCGAAGGTCACCCCGGTGTCGTCGTTGCCGGCCGGCGTGTAGCTCCAGGTGGTGGCGTTGAGCTGCGTCAACGAGCCCAGGCCTGATTGAATCGTCAGCGAAGTGATGGTCGGCGTAGGCCCGTCAACATCGGTCACGCCCGCAAGAAGCTCGGCGGCCGTGATGGTGCGGGCACCGCTGTCCTCGGCGATCGCCGTCAGCGTCACCGGACTTGCGACCGGCGCGTCGTTCACCGGCGTGATATCGAGCAAAGCCGTCGAGGACGACGTCAGCGAGCCGTCCGACGCCGTGTAGGCAAAGGTCACACCGGTGGCGTCATTCGACGCCGGCGTATAGCTCCAGGTGGTGGCGTTGAGCTGCGTTAGCGAGCCCAGGCCCGATTGAATCGTCAGCGACGTGATGGTCGGCGTAGGTCCGTCAACATCGGTCACGCCCGTCAGCAGTTGCGCAGCCGTGATGGTGTGGGCGCCGCTATCCTCGGCGATCGCCGCCAGCGTCACCGGACTTGCAACCGGCGCGTCGTTCACCGGCGTGATATCCAGCGAAGCCGTCGAGGACGATGACAGCGAGAAGTCCGACGCCGAGTAGCCAAAGATCACAGCAGCAGCGTCATTCAAGGCCGGCGTGTAGCTCCAGGTCGTGCCGTTGACCTGCGTCAGCGAGCCCAGACCGGACTGAATGGTCACCGTCGTGATGAAAGGCCCGGGCCCGTCGACATCGGTGACGCCCGCCAGCAGCTCGGCAGCCGTGATGGTGCGGGCGCCGCTATCCTCGGCGATCGCCGCCAGCGTCACCGGCGTTGCAACCGGCGCGTCGTTCACCGGCGTGATATCCAGCGACGCCGTCGAGGACGACGTCAGCGAGCCGTCCGACGCCGTGTAGGCAAAGGTCACACCGGTGGCGTCATTCGATGCCGGCGTATAGCTCCAGGTGGTGGCATTGAGCTGCGTCAACGAGCCCAGGCCGGATTGGATCGTCAGCGACGTGATGGTCGGCGTAGGCCCGTCAACATCGGTCACGCCCGCCAGAAGCTCGGCAGCCGTGATGGTGCGGGCACCGCTGTCCTCGGCGATCGCCGTCAGCGTCACTGCACTTGCAACCGGCGCATCGTTCACCGGCGTGATATCCAGCGAAGCCGTCGAAGACGATGTCAGCGAGCCGTCCGACGCCGTGTAGGCAAAGGTCACCCCGGTGGCGTCGTTCAAGGCCGGCGTATAGCTCCAGGTGGTGGCGTTGAGCTGGGTCAGCGTGCCCAAGCCGGACTGGATCGTCAGCGACGTGATGGCTGTCGGCTGCCCGTCCGGATCGCTCACCCCTACCAGAAGTTCGGCGGCCGTGATGGTGCGGGCGCCGCTATCCTCCGCAATCGCCGCCAGCGTTACCGGACTTGCAACCGGCGCATGCCCGCCTTCGGGAATGGTAGGCCCAAGGATGATGTTGCTCGCGACGTAGAGATCCGATCCGTTGAGGTTGTGATAATGATCAAACGTATAGCCAATTGTCGACGCGATCGAGGTATTCACGATCCCGGAACCGGTGAGCGTAAATCCGTCACCAATTCGAATTTGATCGTTCACGCCTCCGACGACGTAGAGGGTATTGCCGGGGGTTATCGACGTGACATCCGCGCCGGTAACCGAAAGCGCAACGGCGGTGGCCGGGGTGTTGTCGAGACTGATCACCTCGACGTTATGCATCTTGGACGCGCTGGCGCTGACATCGAAGGTCTGCGATCCCGCGATGGCAACCGTGTCGTTGCCTGCGCGCCCGTCGATGCTCGCGAAATTTCCATCCGGGATGATGACGGTGTCGTCCTGGCTGCCGCCGATCAGGGTGTCGGCGCCCCCGTTACCGATAATCGTCAGGGCGTAGTTGGTGACGGCGGTGCCGTCGAACTTGTCGACTGCGGCGCTGCCGACGGCAATCAGCGACGTGGTCGACAGCGTATTTGCAAAATCAAACTCGCCGCCCGCCGCCAGTTGCACCGCCTCAATCTGCGATATGCCGGAATTGTTCGCGAGGCTGACCGTCCCGTTGGTGGTGATCGTCAGGGCATCGGCGCCCGCGCCGCCGATTACGATGTCAGCGGAATTGAGGTCGGCGGCAGCAAACGAAAACACGTCGTTGCCGCCACCACCCCTGAAGGCATCATTGCCGGCGGCCGCGCTGAACGAAACCGTGGTGCTGACGATGCCGCTCGCGTCGATGCTGCTGTTTGCCGCGTTGTCGACGACGAAGAACGCGCCGATGCCGCTGCTCGCCACCGAGGCGTTATTCAGCGTCACGTTGATATCGCCGCCGGTCAGGATCAGCGTCTCGACGTTGCTCACATTGGTGAATGCACCGGCGGCAAGCAGGCCGCCCGTTGTTAGGTACAGCGCATCGGTGCCGCCACCGCCCTGCACGGTATCCACCGATGTCAGATCCGCCGCGGCGAATACGAATGCATCAGTGCTCGCTCCGCCCCTGAACGTGTCGCTTCCCGAGGCCGCGACCATGATGATCGGAACGTTGAGGGTAACTGCGCTGGCATCGACGGTATTGGTGCCGCCCTGGCTGGCTACCGCGAATGCGCCAATGGTCGAGTTTCCAACCAGCGGGTTGCTGAGCGCGACGTTGTTGCCGGCGGCGCTGAGGACGAGCGCTTCGAGTCCCGAAAAGTTTTGAAAGGAGGACGCGGCCACTGTGCCGCCGCCGAGCAGCAATACGGAATCGATACCGGGGCCGCCGATAACCGTATCGGCGGAAGTGAGATTGGCCGGGGCGAAGACGAATGAATCATTGCCGACGCCGCCGGTGAAGCTGTCGACGCCCGTCCCGGCATTGAAGATGATCGTTCTCGGGATTCCAACACCGCTGGCATCGACGACGTTATCGCCGCCGAGCGAGGTAACCGTAAACTGGCCATTCCCCGATGTTGCGAGCAGATTATTCGTCAACGTTGCGGTATTGCCCGCCCCGCCGAGCACCAATGCCTCGACATTGCTGACGTTGCTAAGCGCGGCAGGGCCGAGCCCGCCGGCTGCATTCAGGAATACGATATCGAAACCGCCGCCGCCGGTGATGGTATCGGCGCCGTTCAGACCAGACGGCGCGAAAAAGAAGATGTCATCGCCGGAGCCGCCGCTGAGCGTGTCGTTGCCGGAGGCCGCCTGAATGAGAATGCCAATATTGTTGCTGATGCCGCTTGCATCCACAACGTTGTCGCCGCCCGCTTCGATGACGCTGAAATTGCCGTTGCTGGTGCCCGCGACCAGTCCATTCGTCAGCGCCACAGAATTGCCCGACGCCGACAGGTGGAGTTCTTCGATATTGGTCACCCCGGCGAATTGAGGGGCGGTGATGGCGCCGCCCGCCGTTACGGACAGGACATCGATAAATCCGCCTGTCGCGCCGCCGGTTATGGTGTCGGTCGGTTGTAAATTTGCCGGGACAAAAAAGAACGTATTCAGTTGCCCGGCGGTACCTGTGAACGTGTCGGTACTGGCCGTCAAAGTGAAATTGGACATTCAAAAAACCCCTATGTACGCGGCGGAATATTGCCTTCAACGGCAGGGGCGCTGAACCTTAAGATTGAAAATGATGCACGCCACAACCTGAAAGATAGGTAATTTCTTATTTTTTACGCTTTTTTAACTCTTATGCGCCGCACATGCGAAGAGTCAATGATTAGTGAAGATGACGCCGCCCTATTTGGAACTTATTATTAACTTTACGCAGGCTTTGGTTTTCTTCCTTCGCTGTAAGCCTTCGTTAAGGTTCAAATCTTTGAAGTGTTCAGTTACTAATATTTTCTCTATTACTGTGATTTTCTCAATAGTTCCGACGCGAATCTAATGGAACCTCTGTAGTCAAGAGTAGAATGCGCTTTTCAACCAGAAAGCGTACTGCCGAAAGCAGGCGCACGCGCCCGCCTATATTTTCCGCGTATGCGGGATGCGAGGGTACTATTCGATTCACCAGATGAAACCTGGCGCTCGCGCCCGCTGCCGTCCGGATCCCGCCCGGGGCTGAAGTCGGGACGCCGCCCCGCCAGGACTCAGTCGCTGGCCCCTCCGCTCAGCCAGCTCGAAGCTGAGGTCGAAATGATCGAACGCCGCCCCGTGCCCGGCCCTCTTTCGATGGAACTTCCATCGAACCCATTTCGACTTTGATGATTGCAAATGAATCTTCATGATTCTGGGAGAGATTGCGTATCGCTACTCAGAAAAAGACTTTTCCTGGCTTTTGCTCTGTTGCCTCATGGGGTGTTGCGATGACCGAACAATCGAAAAATACCAACGAGCCGCAAAGCGCGGCATCAGACATTCCGGCGAACATACGACGCGATAGCACCCCAACTCTCTTTGCCGACGGCTTGCTCGGTGGCTCGATTGAATCCGGCGTTGTCCGTCTCGAGCTTCTGGCCCGGCAATTTGATGCAGAAAGCAGGTCGCTCAGTTCGGCCATTGTCGGCAGGCTGGTGATGCCAGCGGAGAAATTTGCAACCTTCGTTGCCGCGCTGACGGAGATCGTGAAGAAGGCCAACGCCGCCAAGGCCCCTTAAGCGGTGTACGGCGCTTGCTCGAATGCGCAGTTCCGTGATGGCCATTTCTATCTGCCGGGTTAACTAAAAACTCAATTCTCCGCACCGGCGCCGGACGCATACGGGGAAAACCGGCTAGGCGCGTTTTGGGCTGGGATCCGGCGTGATGTACCAGAGCAGCAAGAGCACCAGAAGGCCGTTCGACAGCAGACTCGTGGACAACGCAACATTGAGCAGGGCTTGCACGACCAGTGCTGCAGACGCCGCGATCAATGGCGGCGGGAGGCGCGCCGACACGCTGTTCCCGACTGAGATAATTATTCCGCATACTAATGCCGATATCGGCGCCCAGACCGGGCCCACCGAGGCGATGCCTTCCGTGCTGAAAAGCGAGGCGTTGAGATTGCCCAGACCATAGCGGTCCGCGAGAATCACACTCAGCTGCCTGGTGTATGGGCAGCCAATGACTGCCCCAACGACCTTGATCTGGCAAAAGTTAGTCAATTCATTGCTGGCAAAGAACTCCGAGTAATAATTCATCGCGATCGATGGAACCGCGAACATTCTAATGTTTGCATATCCGAACATATATGCCGCAAGCACCGCTATCGGGCCTTCCGCCGGAGCCACCGCGAAGAATAGCAAACAGAAAGTCATCGGAATCAGCAGCGCGAGCACGGTGGCCCGCTTCGGTTCGAATGTTCGAAACATCAAGAACACGAAAGGCAGCCAGACCGCGGCGAAAAGCACGGTCTTGTTCAGCAGGACCGGATAGAAAAGCACGATCAAAACCAGCGCGGCGGCAGCCGCATAGTAGCGACGCTGCAGGCTGAAATACGCGAATGCAAACGGCAGTACGGCGCCGATCAGGGACCCCGTAATATAGTTCAGGATGGCCGGGCGGACGAATGTGCTGCGTAGCTCTTCGCCCTCACGTATCCCGACAAACGCCCGGCCGTAGTAACCATTCCACACCAGCACGGCGACAGCTAAACCCAGCGCCAGCATCAGAAACCGGTGCATGGCTCGCGGCGACAGCACTATCGTTCGTCGCAGCGGCGCGGTCTGAAAAAGCAGCGGCAGCAGAAACATCAAAAGCGAGGCGATCGCCGACAGCCGAGCCAGATCGCGATCGTAGTTGAGATCGCTGAAGTAGGTGATCCAGACGAATCCGGCCACCACGCCGTAAAAGCTGATGCCGACAAGATATCCGAAGCTGAAGCGCGCCAACAGGAACAACGGAATGAGGCCGGCCGCCAAACCGATCCCGGCAAGCGCGTTGAGTGCATTCCGATGTCCGATACCGACGCTATGTTCTACCGTGGCAATGGAAATGCAGTTGACCGCCAGGAATATTGCCAGCAGCAAGGCCAAGCCACCGGCGCGTTGCTCGACGCACAAATATCTCAAGAACCTGAACCGGCGCGGATCGGTCATCGCTCGGTAGAAATCTTTCGGCGACAGGATCTGCCTGCTCCAGGCTATGAATGGCCGCTCCACCGATCGCTCGGTCAACCAGGCCAGCGGCACGGCGACGCTCAGCACCACGGCTGCGTAGGCCAACCCGAACCAGAGATAGTGCGGGGTAATCCTGTCGGCTCCGACGGTTGCTTGAAAGAACGGAAAAAGCTCGTACATCGCCACGGCGTGCCAGAGATACACGCTGTAGCTGATGCGGCCCAAAAATTGCAGCGGCGCACTGCGCAGGACGCCCCCGTCCCGCGCTTTGTAAAAGATCAAAGTGACCGCGATCGCCGACAGCACCAGCGAACCAAGCAGGGCGTTGGTTTCGTTGCCGAATGCAAAAAACCGTTCCAATGCGACGGCCACAAGGCAAAGTCCCCATAGCCAGGCCGGGAGCTTGGCCGCCACCTGCCTTGCAGCATCCGTCGCGATCAGCATGCCGAGCGCGAAGGCGAGCAGTGAGGCGCGCAGAATGAGCATTCCGAACAGCGGCCCGTTAAACAGGTAAAACAGCGCGAACAGCACGAAGGCAAACGGAACGGCGGGGCCGAAGGGCCGCTGCAACCACACGACCAACAGAACCACCGGGACCATCAGCATTTCGGCCTGAAGCGTCCACGTCTCGCCGTTGACGCCGGTCTCGAGCAGAAGACTGTTGAGCAGCATCTGCCGTGGCGCGAAGGGAAGGCCGAACAGCGCCGGCAGGGAAATGTAACTCACCGCGCCAAAGGCCAAAATCGTCACGATCAGTGCCGGATAGATGCGCAGGATACGCCGGAAAATGAACCTGCCGGCCGTCTGCGCGTCGAACTCGCGCTCGCGCTGGAGCGATGCCGATAGCACCAGCCCGCTCATGATGAAGAAAATGTTGACTGCCGCCTCAGCGTTGAAGACGCTAAGCGCGAAGCGGCCGGGCCAATCCGCAAGCGGCACATCGGCCAGCTTCGGGACGATGATGCGAGTCGGAATGGTCAGATCGCACAGATTTATCGCCTGATAGACGACCACCGCGATGGCGGCCATGCCCCTCAAACCGTCAAGCCCCGCCGCCCGTTGTTTGTATTCCACTTCCGCTCGTCAACTGGTTAGGACACCGATGTCAAGGAACCATAATGCCATAAATCGAGGAAATCAGAAAAGCTGCTGCGCAAGCCAATCAATCGCGTGCGTGGGATACCGCTCCTGCAAGAAATTCCATCGGCGGCGCGATGCACCGGATCGCGTTTGCCCGCGACCGCACTCATCAAGTTCTCGCCGGCAGCGATTGAAATAGCACTCTGCTCCGAAGCGTGTGGCGCTGGTAGCGGACGCGATAAATGCGCGGTGCCGCGGAAGATCAGAACATTTCGAGCTGCTCTTCGAATCCGATATGGCCGCCCTCGGCTGATCGGACACGACCAAGCCATTTACAGATCGACTGTTGTTGCACTAGTAATGGTGGATTCTATCCACAGGGCACCCAATTAGTCGGAATTCCAAGGAGCGGGAGGCGACTCGCTCCCCTTGGAAGGACCTGCGAATCGATTCGGCGCTCTGATACAGGTTCGTGTACAGTCAGGCCTCGGCTAACCAGACTCCGCATGCGTGCGGGACCAATCAATTGACCAATGTTGGAAATCAATGATTCCGGTGTATCAACCCTACCTGACAGGCAAAGAGAAGGAATACGTAGCCAGTTGTTTTGATTCGACCTGGATTTCGTCGAGGGGCGAATTCGTTTCCCGGTTCGAGGCGGAATTTGAAAAATTCACCGGGGTCAGGCATGCGACCAGCGTCTGCAATGGAACCGTGGCACTTCATCTTGCCATGATGGCGCTTGGATTGGGGCCTGGAGACGAGGTTATCGTTCCGACCCTGACTTACGTCGCATCAGTCAATACGGTGGTTCAAGCAGGTGCGACTCCGGTCTTTGTCGATTCGCTGAGATCTACATGGCAGATCGACCCGAAGGACGTGCAACGCAAGATTACCCCGCGGACCAAGGCCGTGATGGCCGTGCATCTTTACGGTGCGCCATGCGACATGACTTCCCTTACCGAACTCTGCGAGCAACACGGACTTTTTCTCATTGAGGATTGCGCCGAGGCATTCGGAACCCTTTACCGCGGCAAGCATGTCGGCACGTTCGGCGATATCGCCACCTTCAGTTTCTTCGGCAACAAGACCATCACTACCGGCGAAGGCGGAATGGTCGTTACCAACAACTCCGAGCTTTTCACCAAGGCCTATCATCTGAAAACCCAGGGCGTTTCGCCGACCCGCGAATACTGGCACGACACCATCGGCTACAATTACCGCATGACCAATATCTGCGCCGCCATTGGCGTTGCGCAGCTCGAGCATGCGGGACAAATCCTGAGCAAGAAACGGCTGGTTGCGGAATGGTACGACGAAGAACTCGCCGACCTTCCTCTAACGAGGCACCAGGAGTTCGAGAATATGCGTCATTCCTGGTGGATGTATTCCATCCTGGCCCGCGACCCCGACGAATGTTCCCGCCTGCGCAACACGCTCAGACTTGCCGGCGTCGAAACCAGGCCGCTTTTCCATCCCGTCCATCTGCTTCCGCCGTACTTCTCCGGACTGAGTTTTCCCGTCGCCGAATCGCTCTCATCCCGCGGAATCAATCTACCGAGCTATCCGGGTCTGGAACGGAGGGATGTCAAAATGATCTGCCAAACCATTCGCGCGCAGTACGACGCCAGCGATTCAAAGATCGTTCCGTTCCGCTAGCACGACGCCGCGGAACCAACGCTTGCTCCTTGCGCGATCTATCCGCAACTCGCGAAACCTCCCGGCGATCATATCGTCGCGTGAAGTCATGGCAACACAGAGTACCGGGCGATGGCCGAATATCTGGAAAATATCTGGAACTCGAGATACTTTTGGACACACCTTGCGATGGCCGACCTTCGCTCGAAATGGCGCAGGTCGTTTTTCGGGATACTCTGGTCGATCATTCAGCCTCTCGGCCTGACCATACTGCTTGCGATCGTCTTCGGCAGAATTTTCAAGACCGATATTGTCAAATACGCGCCGTACATACTTTCGGGAATTATCGTCTGGGATTACATCTCGTCAACCGCGCTGGGCGGTTCGCTTGCCTTCGTTCAAGCCGACGCTTACATCAAGCAGTCCCGCCATCCTCTTGCGATCTACACGTTGCGCACCGCGCTCGCCAATCTGATCGTCATGGCGATGGCGAGCTTGAGCCTGATCGGCTGGGTGCTGATCGTATTGCCGGAAAATTTCGGATCGTGCTGGCTTGCGGCGCTGTTGATTTTTCCGATCGCCGGGTTGATTTGCTGGCCGATGGCGACGCTCCTTGCCTACATCGGCACCCGCTTCCGGGATCTTCCGCACGCGCTGGGCTTGATCCTGCAGGCACTGTGGTTCGTATCGCCGATCTATTTTGATGCTCAGATATTTCGCAACGGCGGCCTTAATGCCTTGGTCGACTACAACCCGATCTATCATATTTTGCAGATCGTCCGGGCGCCGCTGTTGCAGGGTCAATGGCCCAGCCTGGAAAATTTTGCTTACTGCGCGGCCACCTTCATCGTGGTATCCATTCTGGCTTGGCAGGTTGGACGCAGGGCCGAACAGAAAATCATATTCTACCTATGAAAGAAAATCGCATATCGCTGGCCAACGTCAATCTTCATTACTCGGCGACCGCCTTCAAAGACCGCTCGCTTAAATCCTTGCTGACCAATTTCGCCCAGCTGAAGCGCGACGCGGGGGAGCGACGCGATATTCACGCGCTGAAGGACATCAATATTGAAATAGGACCCGGCGAGCGCGTCGGATTGCTGGGCCATAATGGCGCAGGCAAAAGCACGCTTCTGAAAATGATCGCCGGACTCTATCCGGTGTCGGCGGGCATCCGCATCGTCGAAGGCACCATTCGCTCGATATTTGAAATCGGCCTCGGCTTTGAACCGGATGCCACCGGCCGGGAGAACATTCTCTACCGCGGCCTGCTGCTCGGGATGACGCCAAAATTCATGCGCGCCATCCAGGACGACATCGTTGCTTTTGCCGATCTCGGCGAATTCATCGACTATCCGGTCAAGACCTATTCCAGCGGCATGCTGGTGCGCATCGCGTTCGCCATTTCGACCGCTGTCGGCGGCGACATTCTTTTGCTGGACGAGGTTATCGGCGCCGGCGATGAAAATTTCATGATCAAGGCGCGCGAGCGAATTCGACAGCTTGTCGAGCAATCTGAAATTCTCATACTCGCGTCTCACGACCTGAATTCCCTCGCTGGAATCTGCCGACGGGGCGTGGTACTCCATCACGGCGAGGTCGCCTTTGATGGCCCCATCTCCAGCGCAATCGCGCGATACAGGGAAATTAACGGCATCCGGTGATGACTGAGCAGAACAATCATAGAGTTATGTGGCTGCTCAACCATGTCGCAGCGCGACGATTCGAAATTCCGATGCTGAAGTCGATCGGCATCAAGGAGATCTTTCTTCCCAAGATCATTCCGCCGGATCACAATTTTCGCAGCGCTTCCGTGGATTTCTCGGAAGACGGCAATCTGAGCATTCCGGCCGATGACCTGGCGATCCTGAACGGCGCGGACTGGTATCGTGAACCGGGAATCGATGCGTGGAAGGTAGCCAACAGATATTTCGACGTTGCATTTTTCATTGCCCATCGGCTGGAAATGCTGACCAGCACTGCGAGACATTTCGCGGGGGCGGCAATCTGGCGCGCTTACGGCCTCGACGCGTCCATGAGCTACAGTCGTATCCTGGATATGACGAAAGGCGGCGGTGGATGGAAAGACATCCGTCGCATGGGCAATCGCTTCTGGTTTGGAGAGGCGTATCAGCATCTCGACAAGATCGAACGGCCTGCATTGAAGCAACGGGCGATATATCTTCCTCTGGGATTGAGCGACTCTGAAGCCAAGCTGGTCTGGTCCGGTCAACATAAACGGCTGTTCTTTGTATGCCCTGAAATCGGCTTCAATCCTTATTATAAAAAAATCTACGACGAGTTCCGAAAGGCGTTCTCTGAATTTGATTTTGTAATCGGCGGCTCGCAACCGATTGCGGTCGAGGATGAACGGGTTCTGGGCTTTGTCTCGACCGAAGAGCATCAGCGCAACATGCGAGAGCTTCGTGTCATGTTCTATCATTCATCCGAGCCCAACCATGTTCATTATCATCCGTTTGAAGCGGTTCGGGCCGGCATGCCGCTGGTGTTCATGGCTGGCGGCTTGCTCGACCATTTGGGAGGGGTCGGTCTGCCGGGACGCTGCGAGTCGATCGCAGAGGCGCATGCTAAAATTCGCCGAATCCTTGACGACGACTGGAAGCTGATCGACGAGATTCGCGCGACCCAGCCGCGGCTGCTTGAACCGATGCGGCCTGAGGCGTGTCGACCGGTGTGGGTCGAGAAGTTCGGCAAAATTCTCGCGCAGTTGCAGGTAGCCCGCCATGCCGGGCAGATCGCACTTGCCCCGAAGCGAAAACGCATCGCCGTCATTCTTCCGGTTCAGTATCGCGGCGGAACGCTTCGCGCCGCAAAGCTGCTCGCAATCGCGCTTTGGGAAGGTAGTCGCCAGGAGGGAGAGGATGTCGACGTGATTTTCGGCCACGTCGATGACCCCGCATTTTACAGCCGGCGTGATTTCGAAGACCTTCCACCGACGATCAGCAGGCGGCCATATACATGGGCTTCCCTCGATGGTCCGGTTGCGCGCCGGGCGATGACGTATGCGGGATTCGAAACCTGGCAGCCTAGCTCGGAAAAATATTCGCTTCCGGACGATGGCATGCGCCAGTTTGTCGATTGCGACCTGTGGCTGGTGGTATCCGACCGCCTCGCCGCGCCGCTGCTGCCGATCCGGCCATACGTTCTTCTGGTCCACGATTACTTGCAGCGATATTTGCCGCATGGCTCAGGCTTGGCGGAGTACTCTTTCCTGGCGGCCGCCCGTGTTGCGGAACGGGTGCTGGTGACGACAAAATTCACGGAAGGCGACGCCCTGCAGTATGCCGGCCTTGATCCGGAAAGGGTCTTTCGCGTGCCCATGCTGGCACCGAAATTCGAGCCCGTTGCAGACCTTCAGACTTCCCGGGAACGTCCATACTTTATATGGCCGACCAACGCCGCTGCTCACAAGAATCATGTCAACGCGTTCAAAGCGCTCCGGATCTATTGGGAGGAACTCGGAGGAAACCTCGACTGCCACGTCACAGGGGTCAGTACGAGCGGCCTGCTCGATGATGAGCTGCCGTTTCTGAGGTTGCTTGGAAATTCGGCCGACGACATAGCCGCGCTTCGCGCCAGAATTCGGCTGCACGGAGAACTTTCCGATGCGTTGTACCAGCGCGAGCTGGCCGGCGCCCGGTTTCTTTGGCATCCGGCTCAAATTGATAACGGCACGTTCAGCGTGGTCGACGCCGCGCACGTGCGTGTTCCCGCCCTCTCGAGCGACTACCCCGCGATGCACGAAATCGACGACCAGTTCGAGCTCGGCCTGGCATGGACGCCAAGCGATGATCCAGGTCGCATGGCCCGGGCGTTGAAGTGGATGGAACAGCATGCCGAAGAGCAGCGCTCGATGCTGCCGTCGCAAGAGCACCTCGAGAAGCATAATGTGAGTGCATTTGCCGGCCGGTACTGGGCCGTGGTGCGGGAATGCCTGTGAAAGTTTACGGAATCTATCTGGCCTATGCGCCGACGATCGATCTTCAGTATCAGGGCCTCGGACGTTATCTGGCCTACTTCTTGAAGGCGGCGGCGAAGAGATCCGATGTTCGCTTTGTCGTGGCATGCCCGAGCTGGACCACGGAAGGCCTGTTGCAGTTGTGCGAGTCCGAGGGGCTCGCCGCCGGCACGTTCGATATCATCTCGCTGCCCGATAAACCCCTGTTGCTGCGCGCCTACGAGCGATACCTGCAATATAAGCGGCGCCCCTTTCGTCCCGGCATTTTTGCCGCATGGAGACAGGCATTTCTCTCCAAATGCATGCAGCATCGCTTGTCGATTGAACGACGACTAGCGACATCGCGCAGCGCGCTGGGCCTGCTTCCATGGCTGATCTATGTCGTGGCATTGGGCGTTCTGTTGTTGCCGGTCCTGCTTGTTATGGTCGCCTTGAAGGGTGCCTCGCGGCTGTTTCTCGCTTTGCGAAGCCGCTTCGTGGGATGGTCCGGAATCGCACGGAACCTGCTGAGGCTCCAAACGCTGGCCGCGCAACCCAAGGAAGAGGCTCTGGTGCTGCGGCTCTACCATTTCATGGCCCAGCACGAGACCGACGTCTTGATCGCGAAGATCAATCGGCTGACGCACGTCGCGGCCTGGTACAGCCCGACTGCGTTCTGGCCGTCCTTCAACGCCATCAAGGCTCCGCATGTGATGTGCGTTCCGGACGTTGTTCTGAAAGACTTTCCGGTCGGGTTTGCCCACGTCGGCGGCGACCGCTTTCTTGAGAATTTCAGGATGGTGGAAAAGGCCATCGAAGGAGGCAACCGTTTCATCACCTACAGCAACGATATCAAATGGAGTACGCTGGTCGATCACTACGGCGTAAATCCGGACAGTGTCGACGTCGTACCGCACGCGGTCAATGATTTGCACGCCTGGGTGAATATAACCGGCTTTGCGGATAACGAGGCGACGGGACGCCGATACGCGGAAGCGCTGTTCAGTACCGCGCTCGGCAAGGCCACAAATATCGAGTATGCTGGCTCATTTGCCAATCGTTCGGCTCGGTTTCTCTTTTACCCAAGCCAATTTCGTCCATCCAAAAACGTGCTCGGCTTGCTGCTCGCCTATCATCATCTTCTCAAGCAACGCTACCTCGGCCACAAATTGATCTTGACCGGCAATCCCAAGGACATGCCCGAGATCGGTGAATTCATCCGCAACAATAACCTCGCAAACGATGTTCTCTGTCTTCATGGATTGACCGTGCCCGAGCTTGCGGCATGTTACCGGCTGGCGGATTTGGCAATAAACCCCAGTCTCAGCGAGGGCGGCTGTCCATTTACCTTTAGCGAGGCGCTTTCAGTTGGGACGCCTGTCGTCATGGCGAGAATTGCGGTAACCGAGGAAGTCATCACCGACCCCGAACTGCGGGCCATGATGCTGTTCGACCCTTATGTTTGGCAGGACATGGCTGACCGCATCGAATGGGCGATTCAAAACCGCGACAGGCTGCGGTCTGTTCAGATGGATGCCTTTAAGGCGGCTTCGCTGCGAACCTGGGACGACGTCGTCGCCGACCACATCGAGATTTTGAATCGCATTTCCGCCGGCCCCGCTGCGGCCCTGTTGGGTCAAAAATGACCGCGGTGCCGCGCGGCCTTGTTGTCTTCGGCTTCGGTGGGCATGCGCGCAGCGTCGCCGATATCGCGTTGACACTCGGCATTGAAGAGATCATTTTCGTCGATGAGGCAGCTCACGTAAACGAGAGTCTATGGGGGTTCCCGCTGCGAAAAACATTCGACGAACAATTGCCGGACGGCTGGCAGGCGTTTGCAGCTTCCGGAGACAATCAAACCCGGCAGGTTCAGGTCGCCGCCATTGCCGGGCGCTCCTGGCCGCTCGCCACGCTGGTTTCCCCGACCGCAACGATCGGAAACCAAAGCAGTATTTCGGCCGGCTGTTTTATCGGCCACCATGCTCATGTCGGCCCTTTGTCGATTATCGGGGAGGCCTGCATTATCAACACGGGCGCCGTGGTCGATCATGAGTGCAAGATTGGCGATTACACGCATGTCTCCGTGAATGCGTCGGTTGCAGGCCGATGCCACCTGGGAAGCTTCGTCTTTCTGGGAGCCGGCGCGGTGGTGATCGACAAGGTTTCCATTGCCGACTCCATCACGGTCGGGGCGGGCGGCGTCGTTATCAAGTCGCTCGTTGAGCCAGGCACGTATGTCGGCGCTCCGGCGCGCCCGGTTGAAGCCAAAACGGATCGAGCGCGCCGTTGAGGGTTCTGCATTTCTTCAAGACCTATTTTCCGGATTCTTATGGCGGGATCGAGCAGTTCATCTATCAATTGGCCCGCGGGACCACGCTTCGCGGCATCGACGTCGATGTGCTTTCACTGAGCTCCGGCGCGGACATCGAGACGCGCCATTTTGACGGCCACACGGTCCACCGCGTTCGAAAAAATTTCGAAATCGCTTCTACCGATTTCTCCTTTGCAGCGTTTGGCAAGTTCGCGGCTCTGGCCCGTCAAGCCGACATCGTCCATTACCACTATCCGTGGCCGTTCGCAGATATCGTGCATTTTGCCGCCGCGCTCTCTAAACCCACCATATTGACATATCATTCGGATATCGTCCGGCAGCAGCGATTGCTGAAGCTGTATAAGCCGTTGATGAAGCGTTTTCTAAAAAACGTCGATCGCATCGTCGCAACCTCGCAAAATTACCTGGAGACCAGCGACACCCTTAGCGGCTACCTCGACAAGACCGAGGTCATTCCGATTGGTCTCGACCGTTCGACCTATCCCGATCCCGATCCTGCCCGGTTGGCGGCATGGCGGACGCAGATTGGCGAGCGATTTTTTCTCTTCGTGGGAGTGCTGCGCTATTACAAAGGCCTTCACATCTTGCTCGATGCGCTTCGCGGCACCGGTTATCCCCTCGTGGTGGTGGGAGCCGGACCAATCGAGGCTGAATTGCGCAGCCATGCCGCCCAAATCGGCTTGACCAATATACGTTTTCTGGGAGCCTTGTCGGACAGCGACAAGGTCGCGCTTTTGGAACTGAGCTATGCCGTCTTGTTTCCGTCTCATCTGCGCTCCGAAGCATTTGGAATTTCGCTTCTTGAAGGCGCCATGTTCGGCAAACCGATGATTTCCAGCGAAATCGGTACCGGCACCAGCTATATCAACGTTCACGGCGAGACCGGACTGGTCGTCCCACCGAATGATCCAGCCGTTTTGAGACAAGCGTTACGGACACTCTATGAGAACCCGGAACTGGCTCATGAAATGGGCCGCCGGGCCTACCATCGATATCAGCGATATTTTACGGCCGATCTGATGGCTGACAGCTACATCAATCTCTACCACGCGATTTTATCGCAGCACCGGCGCGAGCGCTGAAGTCCCCGTTAAGGGAGGCGAAGAAGCGCGCCATTCAGATGCGTCGCCGGGCCGCTGTCCGGCACATCCGATTTCCACGCAAAACCCCTTCACGTGGCCAGGCTTCCAACCTAAGCTGCGGTTCTCTCAAAGGCTCATCGATATTGAAAACGTGGCAATAACAGTCCGCAATCATCAGCTGGATGGCATGCGAGGTATCGCCGCGACCATCGTCATCTTTTACCACGCCATTCTGCATGCCGATCCGAGCCTGGTCGGCCGGGTGCTCTACACGCCCATTCAGGACCTGACGGCGGTCCGGGATATCGTCACCAAGCTCGCACTGACAATCTTTGACGGTGAAGCAGCGGTCATGGTTTTCTTTGTCCTGAGCGGCTTGGTGCTGCATCAATCGCTTCAGCGCGAACCGCAGGGCCCGGCGCTGATGATCTCCGCGCGATTCACGATCCACCGCCTCTTCAGAATTCTGCCGGCGGTGATCGTGTGCATGGTCGCAGCCTACCTGATGTGGAAGACATTCGCCCTGCTCGGGCTTTCCGGGTTTCCCGACATCACGGCGGATCAGCTATGGCGAAATGCGCTTCTGATCCAGATCACGATCCATGGACCGTCCGGTTCGGTACAAACCGAGCTGGCGGCGATTCCCATCTTGCTGGCGTGTTTTTTCGTCAATCGCCGTTTTGGGCCGTTCGCGCTGCTGCTTTGTTTCCTGTTTACCATCATACAGGTTCAGAACCCGGTGCTGATTTTCCGCTACGCGAACCTTTGGCCGAGTGCCTGCGCGTTCGTCGGCGGAATGCTGTTGGCTCTCCCGCAAAGCAAGTCGACCTTCGCCCGGGCGGGAACTGGAACCGTGATCGCGTGCCTCTGCTTTTTCATGCTGTGCCGGCATATCGTGCCGGGGCAGTCCATCGCAGCGCTCATCGCGCAAACGATTTCCTGCGTCATCTTGATCGGGGCAATCGCCTATTCCGATGCGCCCCTCGTCAATTCGGTCTTGAAATCAAAGACCGCGCAATTTCTTGGCCGCGTGAGTTTCAGTCTTTATTTGCTGAATGTTCTGGTGTTGTTTTGCCTGTGGTCGATTCCCGAGCTGTCAACGCCGACTGTTCATGCCCTCGAAACCGGGGTGCTTGTCGGCATCGCGGCGTTGGTGGCGACGCTGCCGTTCGCCTATGCCTCGGAGCGATGGATCGAGCGGCCCGGCATCGCATGGGGAAGATGGTTCGCCTCGTGGACGGAGCTGCGGCCCGCTCAAGTTCCGGCATTGCCGGTCCGCCCGGCCGATTGAGAATTCGAAGCGCCGCTGCAGCCGTCCGCGTCACGCCTGCGACGCGCTATCACTTGCTTGCACAACCGAAGGCCGTCATACTTCCTCGCGTATCCAATCGGCTGGGGCGATTTGGACGATGGCGACAGCTCCCAACCACGGGCGCCTGCGTGTTTCCTGGCGGCCGGTCGAAAGTGAAAAACTCGGCGAGCTGCTCGGCGGTACGATTGCCGACGTCGGGCTCACGGGGCCGGATGTCACGACACTGGCTGCCGAGTCGCACGTCGCACGCGCGCGGCGGATCGTTGCCGAAACCCCCACCGACGCCATTGACCGCGCCCTGCTGTTGTTCGGCGCACCGCAAGTCCTCGGCGCCACCAGCGCATCCGCCGAAGCCGAGGCCCTTCTCAGGGACGCCGCCAAGATCGAACACGCGCTGATGGTGCAATACCTCTATGCCGGTTTCTCGGCCATCAATGCCACCGGCTTTGAACCAGGCGTAGAACTGCGCCGCATCGCCATCGAGGAAATGGGGCACCTGCTTACGGTCACGAACCTCGCGCTGGCGCTTGGCGGCGAACCCTATTTCGGACGCCAGGACCAGGATCCGGCGCCGGCTTACGATCCATATCCGTTCACTCTCGAACGGCTGTCGCTCGCGTCGCTCGGAAAATATGTCGCGGCTGAAGCGCCCGAACCGAAAGACCTTGAAGACGAGACGGAGCGGAAAACGCTGGAGCGGATCAGCAGCGAAGCCGCCGGCGGCATCAAGGAGGGGGTTATCCACCGGGTTGGACTTCTCTATCTGCGGCTGTTTTTTCTTTTCCAGGAGAACGACAATGCGACCGCACCGTGGACCGCCGCGGCAAGGGCAAAGGATTGGGGACCGGCCTGGCACGTCGATGAAACCGACATCTCGCAGGAAAAGCTCGGCCGGCAGATGGCCGGCGGTTTCTGGAAATCGGAAGACAAGGAGTTCCTGGGGCTGGCCGCGAAAACCCGAAAGGAGGTGCGTGAAGCGATCTACGCGGTCGCGGCGCAAGGGGAAGGCAGCGCACCCGCGCACCTCAGTCATTTCCGGCGGCTGTTCCGCCTCTACCAGCACGTCGAAAACACTTCGGTGCCGCTGGAGAAACTCTCCCGCCCGTTCCCGGCGTTGAGCGGTGCCATTTTCGACGAGCCCGCCCGGTCGCTGAGCCAATTGTTCGACGCCCGCTACGAACTTCTGCTGATCAACCTTCAGCAGGCGTTTCTTTACGCCAGCGAGGCGGAGGCCCGGCTGTGCAGGGATTGGTGCCTTGAGGAAATGAAGAACATAATACCGATCCTGCTGAGGCTCATCGTCAAGCAACCGCAAAAAGCAGGTGGCAATCCAAAACTCGACCCCGCCGCGCCCTTCTTCCATCTGCCGGACACACCGGTACCGCTGGAGGCCGCGGCTCTCTGCACCAGGATGACGGTCGCAATCGAGACTTCCACGAAATGCATCGCTTCGGCGATGGCGGCAGGTATTGCGGAGAGTGACGTGTTCGAGGCGATCAAGGAGCTTGATGAACGCCGCACCAGTGAAGCCAAGTTGATCTGCTCGTAATGGACCACGGAGGAACACATGGCAGACAGGATTTTCTCGATCTATCCCGCGGTCGGTATCGCACGCGTGGGCGATGCCGACCGGTCCGGCGACGATTTCTTTTTCATCGGACCCGAGATTCCGGACCTTCCGCCTAACTTTGATAAGGCGACGAACAGCTTCGGCGCATTCAAGGTCGACGGCAAGGTCCGGCCGCAGGCGGTCCGCTTCCGTATCTTTGAGTATGAGCGGGCCGCTGACGGCACCGACAAGCTGATCGGTGAAGTGAAGCTCGGCGAGCGCGGCATCAGCGCCGTGAAATGGACGGTGCATCTTGCCAACCGCAAGGCCAGCTTTTGCAAATTCATCGGCCAGCAGGGCGCCGAAGACAAGCCGTACTTCAAATCCTACACGCCGGACATGATGCGCAACCCGGCAATCCCGGGACTGCAGAAGCGCAAGAAGGAACTCGAACTCGATCCCGGCCCGAAGACGATCGACGCCGGCGCAGCCACGGTCGTCGAGCTGGCGATCACCCAGCCGAAGCTCAAGAAGATCAAGACGCTCGGGCAACTAAGGTCCGACCCGGAAGGCAGGTTGATCGTCATCGGGGGCTTTGGGTTTGCGGAATCGTTTCCGAATGCCAACGCGCCGTTGGGGTCCTATGTGAACAATCCGGGCTGGTTCGATGACGTGTCCGATGGCCCGGTCACGGCCGAGCTTACCGTGGACGGCAAGACAAAGGCCGTCGAGGATTCGGCCTGGCTGGCGGTAGGGCCGCCGGACTTTGCGCCGGGTGTGCGCAGCTATCGCACGATGTATGACACGCTGGTCGACGTTTATGTACGCAACAGCAAGGCGGGCGGCCCATTGGCAAAGCTGTCGCCGGAAATAGAGGAACTCCGGCTGTTCTTCGAGAAGAAGGACTCAGCTACGCCGCATCTTCCTTCGTTCACGCGGCACATCTACCCGATCATTGCCTCGGTATCACGCATGATCCGGCTGCATCAGGACAGTGTGGCGAATGAGCCCGATTATCACCGGCGGTTGAACCCGAAAAATTACGATGTGCTGGGCGGCGAAGACGATTTCGATACGGCTGAAGTCGACAGGATATTCAGGAAGATCAGGGATCCGCAGGCGACCGGGGCGCCCAATGCCAGCCTGATGCCGCTGGCATACGGCGATTATTACGACGATGCCAACGGGCGCGGCGGCGAAGGGGACCCACAATTCCTGCACGCCGTCTCCGTGCTTCAATACGCGCTGCTGAAGGCGTGGCGTGCCGGAAACATCGTGAAGGACTGGAAGCGCGTTCCTGAACCTGCCGACAAGATCACGCCCGATGGGCTGACGCGCGCGGCGCTGGAAGGAGCGGTCGGCGGTGCGTTCTTTCCGGGGATCGAATGCGGCTGGCTGTTCACCAAACCCGAAGTCTTCAAGGCGCCATTTCGCATAGCCATCGGAACCACCGTCGGCTCGATCCCCGTCGTGCCGGACGGCTCTCCCGGGGAGCCCAAGCGCTTTGACCTGATTCTCGGGGCGGGAAGCTTCTCGCAGCAGATGGCGCAACCCTGGCATGCGGATTTCCATGATTGTGTCAGGGACGATTCAAAACTCAGCACGATGATTGCGTGGTGGCCGGTGCAACGGCCGGACGTCGTGTTCGTGCAACACGAAGGGGGGGCGAACCGGTTGCGTTGGGACAGGGACATAGCAGGGAGACGCGGCATGGTGAACGACTGGGCGACGCGCGGCTTCGTAGTCGATACCGGCGGCAACTTGTTCGAGGTCGACGGGCCTGCCGCTGCAATCGCATGAGCGCGAGCGCCTACGATCTGGCGATCCTGGGCGCGGGTCCTGCCGGCTCGGCGCTTGCCTTGCGCGTGGCACGTGGGGGTGCGTCGGTTCTGCTTGTCGATCGTGGCAATTTCGAGCGACCGCGTTTCGGAGAGACGGCGCCACCGTCTTTCCGGCGTGCGATCGCCGAGCTTGAACTCGACCATATCCTCGATACACCGCGGATCAGCCGTGAAGCCTCGGCGGTCGTTTCGGTGTGGGGGCAGGACGAGCCGATGCAGCGGCATCATTTCGTCTCCCCGTATTCCTCCGCCGTTCACCTCGACCGGCAACAGTTCGACCGGGCGCTTGCGCTGGAGGCTGGAAAGGCCGGCGCGACGGTGCATTTGGGAACTGGCGTTAGCGTAACGGCGGACCGAGGCGGGGATTATGTACTGCAACTCCGGAACGGAGAAACCGAGCGGGCCCGCTTCCTGGCGCTCGCCGTCGGGCGCTCCGCCGGGGTCGGGCGTTTTCATCAGCGCCGTTATCACCTCAATGACCATGCGTGCCTGGTCGGGTATCTGTCGGGCGAGCCCGGCGATAGCAGAACCCTTATCGAAGCCGTGCGGGACGGTTGGATTTACGCGGCCGCGCTCCCCGGCCAACGGACGGTCGTCGCATTGACCACGTCCGCCGGCATGGTTCCGAACTCCGCGGAAGCGCGGCTGTCATTCTGGTGGAAGGCGATCGCACGCAGCCTGCTGATCGCTCCTGCCGTCGCAGGCCTCTCACTGGCCGCGGGCCCGTTTGTCGTAAACAGCCGCGCCTCGGCGGCGCGCCGTGTCGGAGGCAGGACGTGGTGCGTTCTGGGGGACGCGCGCATGGCCCCCGATCCGCTTTCCGGGCAGGGACTTCTTTGGGCACTTGATGACGCCGCCCTGGTCGCGAACTGCTTCCTCCAATCGCAGGCCGACAGCATTGCCGACAAACTGAAGTCGCGCTCGCAAGCCAACCTGCCCGATCATTGCAGAGCCGCGGCATCGATCTACGCCATAGAGCAGCGGTTTGCCGGGGCGCCATTCTGGAATAACGCGATTACGATGCCCACAAGCGCCCGTACTTGATTGAGTAAGCCGTATTCATTGTCAGAAGCGTCGATCAGGATCGACGGGCATAGCAGCCGTTTCACCCCCCTTGCCCAGCAGCGGACACGGACCGTTGGTCTGCAGCTTCTTGGCTGCGATGATGTCGGCCGACGAACACTCCAGGTAATAGGCGACGGTCTCGACCCTGATCTTGACCGATCCCGCCGGCTTGGTCGCGTCGAGGTCCTGGAACGAAAAGAACAGCGTTCCCGAACCTTCGACGATCTTCTGCACCGGCGTGTAGGTCGGCTGGTCCATGCCGCATTCGTAACTCGCCAGCCGGATCACGCAGCTCACCCATGGCAGGCGGGCGGCGACCTTGGCGCCCCACAGGATTTCGTTGGTGTTGCCGCTGTAGGACGACGGCCACACGTCGCGCACATCGAAAGGCGAAGAGATCGTGCCACTCCGGATATCGTCGCCGAACAGCCACTGCATGAGGTCCTGGTCGACGGGCAAGTACTGGGCCCACAGGATCGGATATCCATAGGCCTGCAGGTCGGCTTCGATCTCATGACCGATTCCGGGATCCATGTGATAGGGCCGGGCCAGCACCAGGATGCAGGGCCGGTCGTTTTCGGCGCACCATCGCAGGATCTCGCGCCCCTTGTCCTGCATCTGCTTGTTGAATGCCGCGAGCGCTTTGTAACCGGCGCCAACCGCGCTTCCAACCTCCGCCAATGTGAGGCCGGGAATCGCGTCCTCCAGCGCGCGGTGCAGTTGCTTGGGGACGATCAGCGGTTCGGCAAGCGAGAGGAATGGCGAGATATATTTGATCCCCCGTTCGGCGAAGACGTCGCGTTCCTTCAAAAAACCCGCCTTGATGTTTTCCGGCGCCGCCATCACGCGAGGGCATGCGAGCGAATCCACCACATGCCCGTTCAGGAACGACGGCAGCGAACGGATCATCGGCGACAGCAGGATATCGATGCCGTGTTTCTGGCCGAACACCAGCTCGCCATAGTGCCCGGATATGCATTTCACCGGATAGCAGCAATCGACGGTGCCGCGGCCGCGGCCATATTCGCGGCCCTGTTCGTCGCTGGTGGCTTCGGAGAACACGATGCGGCGCGGATCGAAGCCGAGCGCGACCAGCAAGCCGAGCCAGAACTGATGCGTCGACCAGATATTGAGGACGCGGGGAATCCCGACGCGCAGTTCAGACCGTGACTTTGGCGGCGCGGAAAGCTTGGTTCCGAACCATTTCTCCCACGTTGGGATAAGCATGTCTGCGCTCCTCGATTCCAGCCTTCACCACCCGCAATTCGCCGGCGTCCTCGACGAGGCCCTTGGGGCACGAGTTGCCGCTGATGACACGCTCGTACCCCTCCCCCACCGGCACCTTGCTCCATGGCCTGCCTTTGCCGTCGGGCAAGGCGACGTCGATGAAGGTGCGCTTGCAGGCGACACTGCACCAGCGGCAGGTCGTATTCTCGTTGGTGGTGCTGCGATAGGACAATTGCTCGATTGTTTCGAAACCCCGGAAGCGACTGGGCTTCCCGCTTTGCCAGGCGTCGTAAGCGCATAGCGCAGCCCCGATTGCGCCCGCTTCTCCGGAATAGGGATGGGTCTCGATCTCGGCGTCAGGAACCTTGCTGGTGATGAAATCGACCTGCGCCTTGACCACCGCGAGGTTGCGATGGGTGCCGCCCTGCAGCACGAACTTGCGCCCCACAGCGCGCAGGTTGGTCAATTGACAGGCATAGACCCACACATTGAGCGGCAGCACGGCCGCAAGCGACGCCATGATTTCTTCCGCCGACCAGCCCTTGCGCTGCTGGTTGACGATGTCGGACTGCAGGAACACGCCGCAACCCATGGCGAGGGCAGGCAGCGACTTGGCGGCGAAGGCGCGCTCGGCATAATCTTGCAGCGGCACGTCGTAGCGCTCCGCCACGCCTTGCAGGAAAGCGCCGTTGCCGGAGGAGCATTGCGAGTTGAGGCGGAAGTCGGCGACCGCCCCACCACGCAGGATCATGACCTTCACGTCGGTGCCTCCGACGTCGCAGATCACGTCCGCGTCGGGAAAGAAGTGCAGGGCCGCGCGCGCATGCGCCACCGTCTCGACGATGGCTGTGTCGGCGCCGACGATGTCGTTGAGCAGATCCTTGCCGTAACCCGTGAGCGCCAGAGCGCCGATGTTGCGGAATCCAGCCGCTGCGATCTGCCGCATCAGGTCCTTGGCGTCCTCGATCGGATTACCCATCGACAGCGCGTAGCAACTGAACAACAGCTCCTGCTCCGGCGAAAGCACCACGGCCTTGGCCGTAGTGCTGCCGAAGTCGCATCCGACCAGTACCGGTTCGCCGGCCGGACGGACCTCCTGTTCCTCGTCCGGCGTAGCAAGCTGGCGCTTCGGAGCGCCATAGTCTTTCAAAAACTGCGCGAGATCCTGTTCTCCGGAAGTTAGCCCGCCGCGGCCTTCGCGCGCTTTCTGTTCGTGCTGACCCTGATCGATCCACCAGCGCAGCCGTTCCGTTCCGCCGTAGCAAGATTTCGCATCGACCTCCGCCTTGCCGATATCGATGCAGCCGAGGCTTGCGTAGTAAACCGCTTCCGCCGGAATCTGGATGAGCTCTCCGGGATCTTGATCGGGCAAAACAACCTTTCGCTCGGTCCAGATATTCGTGAGGTGGTGACGCCAGGCTTGCTGCAGGCCGGTGAAGAACAGGTTCGGCCCGCCGAGCAGCAGCACTTTTGGCGCCGGCGTGTTGCCCTTGGTCAGCGTGGCGAGGTTCTGGTAGACCACCGCCTCGAACAGGCTGGCGATGATCTCCTCGACCGGTACGCCACCCTTGACCAGCGTGTTGGCATCGGTCTCCGCGAAAATCCCGCATTTGGAGCTGATCTTGTGCAGCGATTGTCCGCTGTACGTCATTTTCGCCAGCGCTTCCGGCGAAATCTGCAGTTTCCGCGCGGTCTTTTCGATGAAGGTGCCGGTGCCGCCGCTGCACGCCGACTGCATATAGACCTGCTTGTTGCGGCCCGAACCCGAGGGCGTGAAAAAGATCGTCTTCATGTCTTCGCCGCCGATTTCGGAGACGAACTGAACGTCCGGATGCAGTTTTTCCACCGCCGTTGCCACGGCAACGACCTCCTGGATAACCTTGCCGCCGGCCAGCGGCGCGATCAGCCCGCTGCCGGAGCCGGTGAACAGCACGACATCGCGGCCGCGCTCGAGGCTGCATTCGCTCTCCATGCGCAACAGGAACTCCAGCACCTTTTCCGCCTGCCGCGTATGGTGGCGCTGATAGTCCTGCCACACGATTTGGTCGTTCTCGACGACAACCGCCTTGACGGTGGTCGAGCCCACATCCATTCCGACGACCTTCACGCCCGGCCTCCTTGGGCCAGTTTCAGGGCAAGGTTGGCTGCGGTGCCGGCTACATCGCGATGTGGCACGCGCCAGGTCGCCTTCTTCAACTTCGGATTGCGATCAAGCCGGGCTCGCGCGGTTTCGAGAGTGAGGCCGGTCTTCGACAACACGCCGTCGAACTCGGACCGGGCGCGCTTCTTGGCCTCGGTCAGGATCATCTGGCAGCGCGACAGCGCATGCACCTCCGCGTCGCCCTTGATTTCCAGCGGAGCGTAGAGCAGATCGGGATGCTTGGCGATGACGCCCGCCATGGCGCCGACGCTCATCGTGTTCGGCATGCAGGCATAGGGCGACAATTCGCAGATCATGTGCGCCTTCTTGTGAAGATGGCTCCACAGCGCCTTGCCGACCAGCATGTCGCCCTCGCCGCCCGACAATTGATGATGGAAGTACGGCGCGGCGAGGCGGCGCAACTCGTATTGATCCGGAGTCTCGTGCGGGATATCGCCGAGCGCGGCGCGCATGCGGTTGTAGGTCCAGCCGAATATCTTCTGTAAGGTCCGGATCTTCGCGATCCTCAGACGCGCGGTGCGATCGATGCCGACGTAGTCCTCGATCTGCTGGACATAAAAGCGAAACCAGTAATCGAGCCAGACCACGATCGGGGCCGGATAGACCTCCGCGCCTTCGGCTTCGAGCCAACGGTGGATGTTGTAATTCGGGTCACCTTCGACCGTCTGCAAATAAAACTCGCCGGTGATCTTCACGACCGGTTTTGCCTGTAGCCGGTCGACCTCGATCGCCTCGAACTTGCGGAACACTTCGCGCAGCGCAGCGAGGAAATAGTCGGTGGTCAGATGCCAGACCAGCGTTCCCCATTTTTTTCCCTTGTGGGGCCGGTTGCCGAACACCTCGCAAAGATAATCGACGCTTTCCCGCACGACGGCATCGGTTTGCCCGGGGACGACCTCATACGGCCTTGTTTTATATTCAAGGCCTTGCAGCGCATCGGTGCAAAGCACAGCCCACACCACGCCGAGCGAGAACGGCATGTCGACGTCGATGCCGCCGCCGGCGAAGCCTTCCTGCTCCAGCTTGTCCTGTTCCATCAGGAACAGCCTAAAACTTTCAAATCCGATGTTGCGCAGCGCGAGCTCGTAGCTCTGATGATACTGGCCGAACCGGCAGGCGCCGCAGGCGCCGGCGGACAGGTAGATGTATTTGTCCGCGGCCTCCTTAGGCCCGATGCGCGACGCCTCACCCTTGAGGAAGCCTGCCAGATTGCCGGTGACAAAACTCGTCGGGCAACATTGTCCGATGTCGGCGAGTTCGCGCCCCAGAAGAAGATCGTCCTTGGTGGCGGTCGGCAGCGGCCGTGATCGGTAACCTACGTTCGCCATGGCAGCCTGGATCACCTTCTCCAGGCGCCAGTGCAGGCCGCCGAACAGGATTTCAACTTCCCCGCGTTCTTCGCGCTTGAACGGCCGCGCCGAATAGGCGCGGTAGGCTTGACTGGTTGACGGCACGAAAGCCTCCCATTATCGGACGAGGGAACGGACCTCATGGTGAGGAGCGCCGCAAAGCGGCGCGTCTCGAACCATGGCAGCGTGTAGCCATCCTTCGAGACGCGCTCCCAAAGGAGCGCTCCTCAGGATGAGGATAGCGTGTGGTTCGGGCGTATGCGGATCTCCGATCATGGCATCACCCCGAAATTCTTGGCGAGATCCGCGGGCGTCATGTCGGTCGGCCGGCGTGCGAAGGTCACGCCGGCGCGCTGCAGCGCCCGCGCAATCAGAGCAACACAGCCTTGCTGGCCGCGATCGCGGACCTCGAACCAATCGCCTGTCAGAATTGTGAGCGCCAGGAGCGCAAAACTCAATCGGCCGTATTTCTGCCTGAGGCAGGAATAGGCGTAGCTCGATGCCCTGGCCCGGTCGGCGGCGGACAGATCGAGATACACATAGTGATAATCCTGGTCGCGATAATTTTCGAGACGGTTGATAACCACACCGGTCGGGACCACCTCGATGAGATGACCTTGGGGACTGACAATGATTCCAGCATGGCTCCAGTGCGCGAGCGCACGATCGCCATTCCTGCGGCAGCGCATGCGTATGAAGAAGCGGATGGACTTGCCGAGCCAGCCGGCGCCGCGGATCAGAACAATGTCGCCCGGTCGGGGATCGGATATGCTTTCTCCCGGCCGGCAGTGCGTGCAGGCGACCGGCTTGCCGTTCGCGGCCGGCGCAGAGGCATTTAGCTGTTTTAGCTCCGATAGGCTCATTGCGACTTTCGCGTAGTCGACGTTCTTACCCGTTAGGATCGGTTCCGTTGCCATTGTGGAAATGCCTGAGAATGACATCGGATGAAAGGGCTGCGCTGTAGATCGCGACATCCTGAATCGCGCCGACGAACGGAAACAGCGGGCTGGCAACGACGTCGGCAGGCTGCGGCCGCCTCGGCACGTACGGAGCGCCGGCGCCGATCCATAGCGGCTGGGTGCTGTTCGGCATGTAGACGGCGGACGTGACCTTGTCGAGTTGCGCTCCATTCACGTAGAGGGTGAGCGTCTGGCTCGGACCGTCATAACTCAACGCCAGATAACAGGTCGTTCCGCCGGGCCTCTCCGTACCGCTCAGCGTAATCGCGGGATCGGCAATGCCGACAATCGTGAATCCCGCGGCGCTGGTGCCACCGTTCCCGATCATGCCCGCCCAACTATACACGCCGGGCTGATCTTCTTCCGCCCGGGCGAATAGTGCGAAGCCCGTGCCTGGATTTATATCGCGCGAATCCAGCACAAACCTGTTCGCATGCGTCGCCTTCGCGCTCCAGTCGACCCGCACCCAGGCCTCGATCGTGAACGATGTCAGCGGAATGAATTTGACGTTGAACGGAACGTCGACATAACCGCCATTCACCACCACACAGGGCGTCACGATGGCGGGGTCGTTCGCAGGCTGAACGGCGTCGCCCTTGACGATTCCGGGCTGCCCAAACGCGATGGCGCCGGGTGCATCAGCCGACAGAATGTCGGGTCCGGGCGGGTTGCCGACACTATAAGCCAGCCATGGATAAAGCGAAGGCGCCGTGGTGGAATCGATATAGCTGCCCTTGTTATCGGATATGAGTTCGGACGCGGGATCGGTATCCGCTGCTTCGCGGAGCGGCCAATAGGCAATGATCGCGGGATTCAGCAGCACCGTCTTGCCGGTGTATTCGGTGTAGGGCGGCGCTGCCTCGTATGCGGGAAGTATGCAGCCGGCGAAGCAAAGCATGCCGACGATGCCGAGCAACATAACGGGAAGCAGAACGATCAGCGACGTGCTCATGAAATCACCTGCATCCGGCACGGCGCGGCGGCGAGTTGACTGAAAAGATCACCTGCAGACGGCATGGCGGACTTCTCTCGTTGGTCGACTTTCGCGCTGTTGGCGCCGTTATTCGTTACGGATCGAATCCGCTTCCGTGGTGGAAGTGCGTGAGAATGTCGCCGGCTTCGATGGCTGCGCTGTAGATGGCGATGTCCTGCATCGCACCGACGAACGGAAACAGCGGGCTGGCAAGTTCGCCGGCAGGCTGCGGCCGCCGCGGCACGTAGGGCGCCGCCGCGCCGACCCATAGCGGCTGGGTGCTGTTCGGCACGTAGACGGCGGGGGCGACCTTGCCTTGCTGTACGCCGTTCACAAAGAGAGTCAGCGTCTGGGTCAGAGCCTCGAAAGTCAGCGCGAGATAGACGGGCTCAGCGGGCGTCCCGGCTCCGCTCAGCGTGATCGTGAGCTCGTCGCTGGGAATAACCGTGAAACCCGCGGCGCTGGTGCCACCGTTTCCGATCATGCCCGCCCAACGATACACGCCGGGCTGATTGTCCTCGGCCTTGGCGAATAGTGCGAAGCCCGTGCCTGGGCTTATGTCGCGCGAATCCACCACAAACCTGTTGCCGTGCGTCGCGTTGGCGTCCCAGTCGACCCGCACCCAGGCCTCAAGTGTGAACGATGTCAGCGGAATAAATTTGTCATTGAAAGGGACTTCGACGTAGCAGCCATTCACCATCACGCAAGCCGGCGCAGGCCGGTTCGGCAGCTGAACGACGTCGCCCGCCACAATTCCGGGCTGCGCAAATGCGACCATGCCCATGCCGGCATCGGCCGACAGAATGTCGGGTCCGGGCGGGTTGCCGACACTATAAGCCGGCCATGGATAAAGCGAAGGCGCCGTGGTTGAATCGATATAGTTGCCGTCGTTTCCGGAGATGAGTTCGGCCGCGGGCTCCGTATCCGCGCCTTCGAACAGCGGCCAATAGGCAATGATCGAAGGGGTCAACAGTACCGTCTTGCCGGTGTATTCGGTGACGGGCGTCCTGGGCAGCCCGGTTACGTCGAGAAAGCAGCCGACGAAGCAAAGCATCCCGACGATGCCGAGCAATACGACCGGAATCAAAATGATCAATGACGCGCTCATAACACCCACCGCATTGCCAATACCGATGACTTGTTGCGGTTGGATCAGCCCGATCCATCATCAGTATTATTTTATTTCCGGCACTTTTCGAAAATTAGAGAAAGCCAGAGAATTGAAGCAATTTCAGTTTTTGAAGTGTCATACTGGAGTACGGGAAGTCCCTTTCTCCGATCCGAATGTACTAATTATCCCCGAATAAAAGCAAGCCCGATCAGCCGGCAATCACCGGCAGGGCCGACGTCGCCTGCAGACGGCATGGCGGACTTTCGCTCGTTGGCCGACTCTTGCGCTGTTGACGTTGTTATTCGTTACGGATCGAATCCGCTTCCGTGGTGGAAGTGCGTGAGAATGACATCGGATTTGAGGGCTGCGCTGTAGATGGCGACATCCTGCATCGCGCCGACGAATGGAAACAGCGGGCTGGCAACGACGCCGGCAGGCTGCGGCCGCCGCGGCACGTAGGGCGCTGCCGCGCCGATCCATAGCGGCTGGGTGCTGTTCGGAACGTAGACCGCGGAGGTGGCCTTGCCTTGCTGTACGCCGTTCACAAACAGAGTCAGCGTCTGGCTCGCAGCCTCGTAAGTCAACGCAAGATAGACGGGTTCGGCGCTGCTCAGCGTGATCGTGAGCTCTTCGCTGGGAGCAACCGTGAATCCCGCGGCGCCGGAGCCACCGTTCCCGATCATGCCCGCCCAACGATACACGCCGGGCTGATTGTCTTCCGCCCCGGCGAATAGTGCGAAGCCCGTGCCTGGGTTCAGATCGCGGGAATCCAGCACAAACCTGTTCCCGTGCGTCGCGTTCGCGTCCCAGTCGACCCGCACCCAGGCCTCGAGTGTGAACGATGTCGGTGGAATAAGTTTGTCCTTGAAAGGAACTTCAACGTAGCAGCCATTCACCACCACGCAAGCCGGCGCAGGCTGGTTCGCCAGCTGAACGACGTCGCCCTTGACGATTCCGGGCTGCGCAAAAGCGATGGTGCCGGGTGCATCGGCCGACAGAACGTCCGGTCCGGGCGGGTTCTGGAGAGTATAGGCCGGCCATGGATAGAGCGAAGGCGCCGTGCTCGGATCGATATAGCTGCCGTTGTTTCCGGATATGAGGTCGACCGCGGGATCGGTATCCTTGGCTTCGAACAGCGGCCAATAGTGCATGATCGCGGGGTCCAACAGCACCGTGGTGCCGCTGTAGGTGGTGACGGTCGTCTGAGTACCAACGCCGGTCCCCTGCGTATTAAGTCCGCAGCCGACAAAGCAAAGCATGCCGACGACGCCGAGCAATATAAGAGGAAGTAGGACGACCAACGACATGCTCATCACGATTAACTCCGCTTTGTCGGCATCATTGACTGCCTGCGATCGGATCGGAGGGATCCAGCTTCAGTATTGTTTGGTGCTCCGGGATTTTCGATGGTTCAAAGATTTTTGACGGCTCAGAGCAGATTTTCGGGAATCTCCTCGTAATCGCTCAGGTTGCAAACGCATTGACGCGAAAATGATCTACTTTGGCGAAACGCGCAATAGGTCTCCCGATTCGGCTGCGCAAACTATCCCCAGACAAAAGCAAGCCCGGCCAGCGCGGCAATCACCAGCAGGACCGACGTGGCCTGCATGGCCGTCCTGTCGCGGCCTCCGGTCTCGTCCTCGCGCAAACTTTCAAGATACCAGCGCCCCAACCCGTAGCCGGCAAGCACGAGACAAAATATCGCCCCGGGGAACGGCGCGACGTTTCGCAGCGCGAGCGCCGCGCCGAACAGCATCATCGCAAACGCCATCTCCATCAGTTGGGTCGGGATGCGCCGCTGCCAGATCCCGTGGTGGTCCGGCAGGATAAGCGCAAACCAGGCGTCGCTCGGCCGGCCCCCGCAACATCCGTTGAGGAAACATCCGATTCGAGTAAAGGCCATCCCAAGCAGGATCGTGAGCACTGCCGCGTCCCAGAAACCGCCGAACGGCAGGCCCAATGAACGCAACAGCGGAATCGACAGCGGCACGGCCAGGATGAAGCCGCCATACATCGACATCCCGCCCTCATCGCGCCGCCAGATCCGGGCCGGATCGTGACGGTAGATGTCCCATCGGGTCAGCACGAAATAAAGCCGCGAACCGGCCAGTGCCGGTATCATCAGGATGGTCACGGCAATGGCAAAGCGGTCGGCGCTCAACCCTGCGCTTTGCGCGACATAGGCTCCGGCGAAGACGCCGGCGAGCAGGCCGACATAGAGCATCGCCGGGTAGCTGTAGATGTTGAGGCCGCGCCAGCTAATGAGAATCCTGCGCATGGCGGCTTCAGCGCAGCGTCAACAGGATGAGGCCCGTGCCGGCCACCAGCGCCGCGTCAGCCAGATTGAATACCGGCCACCGCCCGATTGCGACGAAGTCCACGACCGCGCCGCGATAGAGCCGGTCGAGAACATTTCCCGTCGCCCCACCGATGGCCGTGCCCACGCCTAGGGGCACAAGCGCCTCGTGGCCGAGCAAGCCGGTGTGCAGTATCAGCGCGGCCAACACGATCATCGCGGCCCACAAAGCAGCAAGCGCCGGCGTGCCCGCGAGCGCCGCCAATGTGCCTTGCCGGTTGAGTATGCATCGGATCGAAACGAACGAACGCGCCGGCACGGCGCCGGCAAGCGGCCAGCGCGCCAGGACAAACGCCTTGCTGACCTGGTCGGCCGCCACCACGAGCGCCGCCGTGAGCATCGATTCAAGCCAGATCACCAGCCCGGGCCTCTTGTCGCTCGCCGTGCCTCTCGTGAATTCAGAAACTTGGGCATAGTTACCGCCCGGGATGCCCGCGCGCAAGTTGGGACGCGCAATGTTGCGGCGCGCTTTGCATTTGAAATGCATCAGCAAGGCGCACGCCAAAGCGATGTCGCCGCTCATTTTGTCCTCTGCGCGCCCTAGCTGCCGCCAACGCGCCGTGCTTGGATGCGTCCGGAGCTGGGCAACGATAACCGCATTGCAGGGGGAAGAAACTCATGCCGGGTCCGCTCACGGGCATACGCGTACTGGATTTTACCGCAGTCGTGTCGGGACCCTTCGCGACGATGTTTCTCGCCGATCAAGGCGCCGATGTGCTCAAGATCGAGCCGATCGGCGGCGACAGCGTGCGGCGAAGCGGCGTCCCCGTCGACCAGGCCGGCGAATTCTCCGCACTGTTCATTTCGTCGAACCGCGGCAAGCGCTCGCTTTCGATCGACATGAAGAGCGATGCCGGCCGTGAAGTCCTGGCCAAACTGGTCGCGCGCGCCGACGTGGTGGTACAGAATTTCCGCCCCGGCGCCATGGAGCGCCTTGGGCTCGGGCCGGATCAGCTGCGCGCCCGCGATCCCCGCTTGATCTACGTTTCCATCAGCGGCGTTGGCGACACCGGTCCCTACGTCAAAAAGCGGGTCTACGATCCGATCATTCAGGGCCTTTCGGGTTTTGCCGATATCCAGTCGCAGGCCGTCACCAACCGCCCGCAGATGATCCGGACCATTGTCGCCGACAAGACCACGTCGGTTTTCACGGCGCAGGCGGTGTCGTCGGCTCTGTATGCCCGCGAAAAGACCGGGCACGGCGATCACATCCAGGTGGCGATGCTGGATGTGATGATCTCTTATCTGTGGCCCGAAGGGATGACGCAATACACGGTGGTCGGGGCCGAGCCATCAGATGTCGGGCCCAGCGACCGACCCGACCTCGTGTTCAAGACCAGCGATGGCTACATCACTGCCGGAACGCTGTCGGATTCCGAATGGCAAGGCTTCTGCAGGGCGTCGGGCGATCCGGAACTGGCAAAAGACGCGCGGTTTGCGACGCAGCGTTCGCGTACAGTGAATGCGACCGCGCGCATCCACAAGATGGCAGAATACATCGCGCAGGCGTCGACCGCGGAATGGCTGCAGCGGCTCGATGCCAATGATGTGCCCTGTGCGCCGATCCTTCGGCGCGGCGAAATCATCGTCAACGAGCAGGTCGTCGCGCGACAACTGATCGCCGAGTTCGATCAACCGACCGTCGGGCGGGTGCGGCAGCCGAAACCGGCGGCCCGGTTCGAGCGAAGCGAAGCGGAAATCGGCGGCCCGGCACCGCGGGTCGGCGAGCATTCGCGCGACGTCCTTCTCGATCTCGGTTACAGCGCCGGCGATATCGACAGGATGATCGCCGACAAGGTGGTGAGGGTTGCTGCCTCGCAGGGAGTTCCAAGTGTGTCAGCGCAATGAGGTGGCTTTGCTGGTCGGCGCGGGAGATGCGATCGGCGCGGCCGTAGCCCGCCGATTTGCAACCGGTGGCTACAAGGTCTGTATTGCGAGGCGGGACGCGGCGAAATCCGCAGCCTTGGTCGAGGAGCTGCGCGCCGAAGGATTCACAGCTCATGCATTCAGCGTCGATGCGCGGCAGGAGGCCGAGGTCAAGACTCTGTTTACGCGCGTCGAAGACACGGTCGGCCCGATCGCGGTCTGTCTTTTCAACGCAGGTTCCAACGCGAAGAAACCGCTGCTGGAGACGACTGCCACTCTGTTTTTCAAGGCCTGGGAACTGGCCTGCTTTGCCGGATTTCTGGTCGGGCGTGAGGCGGCGCATTACATGCTCAAGCGCGGCCGCGGCACCATCCTGTTCACCGGCGCCACCGCCAGCGTTCGCGGCAGTGCCGGCTTTTCGGCATTTTCATCGGCAAAATTCGGACTCCGCGCGCTCGCCCAGGCGACCGCGCGGGAACTGGGACAGAAAAACATTCATGTCGTGCATCTGCTGATCGATGCTGGCGTCGATAGCGCGGCGATCCATCAACGGATGAGGGCCGCCAGCGGCATCGACGCCAAGGACATTCCCCCGGACAGCCTGACCAAGACGACATCGATCGCCGAGGCGTACTGGTTCGCGCACCACCAGCCGAGGGACGGCTGGACGCACGAACTGGACCTGCGACCGTTCGGGGAGAAATGGTGAGATGCCGGACGCACCCAGGCTGACCCTGTGGGGAGTAGGCACCAGCCGAACCATTCGCGCTCATTGGGCGATGGCAGAACTCGGGCTCGCCTATCAGACACGCGCCATTGGCGCTCGTACCGGCGAGACGCAGACCGCGGAATACACCGCGCTCAATCCCCGGCAAAAGATTCCGTTGCTGCAGGACGACGATTTCTGCATCGGGGAAAGTGCGGCCATCGTTGCCTACCTCTCACGCACCTATTCCGAAGGTCGAACGTCGCTGATCCCGGAGTCTCCGCGCGACTATGCCGCATGGCTCGAATGGTCGTTTTTCATCGTCACGGAACTGGATTCCACGAGCCTGTATGTGATGCGCCGGCACAAGGCCGATGCCTTGGGGCACATCTACGGCACCGCACCTGAGGTCGTCGCGCGGGCGGGGGAATATTTCCGGCGGCAACTGCGCCACGTCGAAACCGCGCTGGCCGATGGCCGGACTTACCTGATGGGAGACCGCTTCAACAGCGCCGATATCCTGCTGACCACATGCCTGGAGTGGGCCATCGCCTACGATGTCGGCATTTGCGACAATGCCCATCCATATCTGGAACGTATCAAGAAGCGGGAAGCTTACCAGCGCGGCAGGATCGCCAATCTTCCCCCTGCGAGCGCGCGGCCAGCCTAGCCTAGAGCACGCTGTTTTTATACGGAAACATATCCAGAGTTTTTAAAGTAGTTGAGGCACTCCTCCTTGGAGAAGAGATCGAGGAGTTTGCCGACCTTTCGCCACGTTGCCTCGATGTCGCGAGGCTCAGCGGCGCGCATC
>NZ_DASYMN010000415.1:0-6357 GCF_036009065.1 Bradyrhizobium sp.
CATGCCGGCTGCCTCTCGTTCGAGCTGTCGTCGGGTCCAAGCCGGATCGTGACCAATTGCGGCATGCCGGCCACTGGCCGCGACAACTGGCGCGTCTTCGCGCGCGGCACGCCGGCGCATTCCACGCTGACCTATCATGAGACCTCGTCCTGCCAGTTCGTCGAACTGTCGGCGATGAAGCGGCTGTTGCAGGGCTCGCCGATCGTCAGCGGCCCGGCCAATGTCGAAAGTTTTCGCGAGGCAGTGACCAATGGGATGCTGCTGACGGCATCGCATGACGGCTACCTTGCAAAATTCGGCCTGATCCATCAGCGGGTGCTGATGGTGGCGCATGACGGCACCCGGCTCGATGGCGAGGATACGCTGAGCCCCGCGCCGGGCGGGCGGATCAAGGGCAACGACAGCGATTATGCCTTAAGGTTTCATCTGCACCCTTCGGTGAAGGCGAGCCGGCTCAGCGACGCCCGCGGCGTCATGCTGGTGCTGCCGAACCGCGAGGTCTGGACTTTCGAGGCGCTCGACGACAAGGTCGAGCTGGAAGACAGTGTCTTCCTCGCTGGCAATGACGGCCCGCGCCGCACCGCACAGATCGTGATCAAGCAGGACTCGCGGGCTGTCTCCAGCATCCGCTGGAGCTTCGTGCGCTCGAGCACCTCGGCATCGGCGACCACGGCAAAACGCAACGCCCGCCGCGAACCGGAATTGCCGCTGTAGTCCCGCATCATTGCGAACCCGTAGGGCGCAATAGCGTAGCGTATTGCGCCGCCCCTCGGGTGATGGCGGATTACGCTTTCGCTAATCCGCCCTACGGACTGTGCTCCTCGCAATGACGGTGGAGCGCGTCGAATCCGCAGTTTCATGCCCTATAAAATCATGCTACGCGGCGGGCCTATTTTACAGGATAAGATTCATGACCGACCACCGCGTGACCCGCGCATTGCTGTCCGTTTCCGACAAAACCGGCCTGATCGAGTTTGCCCGCGCGCTGGCAGGCCACGGCATCGATCTCGTCTCCACCGGCGGCACGGCGAAAGCGATTGCGGCGGCCGGATTGAAGGTCACCGACGTGTCCGATCTGACCGGTTTTCCCGAGATGATGGACGGCCGGGTCAAGACGCTGCATCCGAAAGTGCACGGCGGACTGCTGGCGATCCGCGGCAACGCAGAACATGCGCAGTCGATGAAGGATCATGGCATCGCGCCGATCGATCTGCTGGTGGTCAATCTCTATCCGTTCGAAGCGACCGTCGATGAGGGCGCCGGCTTCGAAGAGTGCATCGAGAACATCGACATCGGCGGGCCGGCGATGATCCGGGCTGCGGCGAAGAACCACGATGATGTCGCGGTGGTGGTCGAGCCGGAGGATTATCAGGCGGTGCTCGGCGAGCTCGCCGCCAACAAGGGCGCTACCAAGCTGGCGTTGCGCCGCCGTCTCGCCGCGAAGGCCTATGCCCGCACCGCCGTCTATGACGCGGCGATCTCGAACTGGCTCGCAGGCGTGCTGAAGGACGATGCGCCGGATTTCCGCAGCTTCGGCGGCCGGCTGATCCAGGCGCTGCGCTACGGCGAGAACCCGCACCAGACCGCCTCGTTCTATCGCACGCCGGATCGCCGGCCCGGGGTCGCCACGGCGCGCCAGCTGCAGGGCCGCGAGCTGTCGTACAACAACATCAACGACACCGACGCCGCCTATGAATGCATCGCCGAGTTCGACGCCGGGCGGACCGCCGCCTGCGTCATTGTCAAGCATGCCAATCCCTGCGGCGTCGCCGAAGGCGCGGATCTCGTCAGCGCCTACCGCAGGGCGCTGGCCTGCGATTCGACCTCGGCCTATGGCGGCATCGTCGCGCTCAACCGCACGCTCGATGCCGAGGCCGCCCGCGCCATCACCGAAATCTTCACCGAGGTGATCATTGCGCCCTATGCAACCGATGAAGCCATCGCCGTCGTCGCCGGCCGGAGAAATCTGCGGCTGCTGCTGGCGGGCGGCCTGCCCGATCCGCGCGCCGCGGGCCTCACCGCAAAAACCGTCGCCGGCGGGCTGCTGGTGCAGAGCCGCGACAATGCGGTAGTCGACGACATGATCTTGAAGACGGTCACCAAGCGCGCGCCATCAGATGCCGAGTTGCGCGATCTCAAATTCGCCTTCCGCGTGGCAAAACACGTCAAGTCCAACACCATCGTCTATGCCAGGGATCTCGCCACCGTCGGCATCGGCGCGGGCCAGATGAGCCGGGTCGATTCGGCACGCATTGCCGCGCGCAAGGCGCACGATGCGGCGGCCGAGGCAAAGCTCGCCGAGCCGATGACCAGGGGCGCGGTGGTGGCCTCCGATGCCTTCTTTCCATTCGCCGACGGACTATTGGTCGCAGTCGAAGCCGGCGCCACCGCGGTGATCCAGCCCGGCGGCTCGGTGCGCGACGACGAGGTCATTGCGGCCGCGGATGAGCACGGCATCGCCATGGTGTTCACCGGCGTGCGGCATTTCCGGCATTGAGCTGAGGGGCGGCGGCATTCACCAATGTCATCGCCCGGCTTGACCGGGTGACCCAGTATTCCGGAGCGCTTGTGACTTGAATCGAGAGGGCACCGCGTACTGGGTCGCCCCGTCAAGCCGGGCGATGACGACAGCGGCTAATCCTTCACCCGTCGCAGCAGCAACAGCCCGGCCAGGAAAAACACCACCACCACCGCCATGCCCGCTTTCTGGCTGGCGGTGACCGCGGTGACGACGCCGATCAAGAGCGGCCCGACAAAGGACGTGACCCTTCCGGTCAGCGCGAACAGCCCGAAATGCTGTGCGATGCGGTCCTCCGGCGCCATTCGAATCAGCTGCGACCGCGAGGCCGCCTGCAGCGGGCCGCCGGCCATTCCGATCAGGCATCCGAGCAGAAGATAGACCTTTTCGGCCGGCGCTGCGAACAGGCCGCCGCCCGGCACCGGCGGCGCGACCTGCATCAGCAGAACATGGTCGCGGTCCACCGTCAGAATCCAGATCACCGACAGTAGCAGGACGATCAGGCTGCCGGCGATGACGCGCTTCGGTCCCAGCCTGTCGTCGAGCTTGCCGCCGATCCAGGCGCCGAACGCGCCGGCGATCGCCAGCACCATGCCGAAGGTGCCGATCTGGATCGTGTTCCAACCGAAAGTGCCGGCGGCATAGATGCCGCCGAACGCGAACAGCGATATCAGGCCGTCGGTGTAGACCATGTTGGCGAGCAGGAACGCCGCCATCGACTTATGCTTCGGCAGTTCGCTCAAGGTCCGGCGCAGACCGCTCAGTCCTTCGCGCAATGCCTCGCGCACCGGGCGCCTCGCGGGATAATCCGGCGTCAGCAGGAACATCGGCAGCACGAAGATCGTGAACCACACCGCGGTGAGCGGGCCGGTGATGCGGTCGCCCTGATGACTGACGGGGTCGAGACCGAACAGCGGCATGAAGCCGAACAAGGTGCGTCCGGTCGCGGGGCTGGCGGCGAGGAAGCCCAGCACCAGGATCAGGCTCAAAATTCCGCCGACATAGCCGGTGGCCCAGCCGGTGCCGGACAGCCGCCCGATTCGATCCGGCGGCACCAGCGTCGGCATCATGGCGTTGTTGAAGACGGTGGCGAACTCGACGCCAATGGTGGCGATGCCGTAAGCGATCAGCAGCGGCAGGATCACGCTCGGGTCGCCCGGTCTGCCGATCCACATCAAGCTTGAGCCGATCACCAGCAACGCGCCGAAGGCGGCGATCCACGGCTTGCGCCGGCCGCTGGCGTCCGCAATGGCGCCGAGTACCGGCGAGAGCAGTGCGATCACCAACCCGGCGGCCGCGGTGGCAAATCCCCACAAGGCCTGGCCGCTGGCGGGATTGGAGGCCACATGGGTGGCGAAATAGGGCGCGAACACGAAGGTGGTGATCAGCGTGAAATAGGGCTGCGCGGCCCAGTCGAATAATATCCACGCTCTGACGGCGGCGCGCGGTGGATAGGTCTGTTGCATACCAGCGTTGCGCGTGTCCGATGCAAGGGCCGCCATCATCACTTTCTCGCCGAATCGTTTGCCAACGCAAGCGGACGCTATAGCATCATAGCGAATGCAGCGTGATTTGTCGGAGCAAAACATGATCCCGTTTGCCGCAGGCCGGCGCGCATTACTGGTTGCGCTGACGCTTGCGATCATCGCTTGCGGCTCATCCCGCGCGCAGGAAGGACGCCGCAGCTTTTATACGCCGCCGGCCCCCGGCATGGTTCATCCGGTGCCTGGCCAATTCGGCATGGTGGTGGCGCAGGAAAAACTCGCCGCGCGGATCGGCGCCGACATCCTGCGCCGGGGCGGCAACGCCGTCGATGCGGCGGTGGCGACCGGCTTTGCGATGGCCGTGACCTATCCCCGCGCCGGCAATATCGGCGGCGGCGGCTTTATGATCATCCACTCGGCGGATCGCAAGGAAGACATCGCCATCGACTATCGCGAGACCGCGCCCGCCGCGACCACGCGCGACATCTTTTTGGGCGCCGACGGCAAGCCGGATATCGCCAAATCCCGGGATTCGGCTTTGGCGATCGGCGTCCCCGGCACCGTCGCGGGGCTGGCGCTCGCGCTGGAAAAATACGGCTCCGGCACGTTGACGCTGGCGGATGTCATGAAACCGGCGATCGATCTTGCGCTGAGCGGCACGCGTGTCGCCGACGACAGCGCCGACACGCTACCGGAGTGGCACAAGCGGCTGGCGAAATGGCCGTCGTCGGCAAAAATCTTTTCCCGCGCCGACGGCGCTTCGCTGCGCGAGGGCGACGCGCTGGTCCAGAGCGATCTCGCAGCGACGCTGTCGGCGATATCTGCGCGAGGCCCGGATGGATTTTATCAGGGGCCGGTCGCGGAAAAGCTGGTGAAGGCCATTGCCGAGGCCGGTGGCATCATGACCGCAGACGATCTTAAATCCTATCAGCCTGTGATCCGCAGCCCCGTGCGCGGCAGCTATCGCGGCTACGACATCGTGTCGATGCCGCAGCCCTCGTCCGGCGGCGTGGTGCTGCTGGAGACGTTGAATATCCTCGAGGGCTTTGCGATGCGCGACCTGGCGCAGGGCTCGGCGCCGTCGCTGCATGTCATGATCGAGGCGATGAAGCGCGCCTATGCCGACCGCGCGCGCTATCTCGGCGATCCGGCTTTCGTGAACGCGCCGGTCTTGACTCTCATCTCCAAGGACTACGCCGCGAAACAACGCTTGAGCATCGATCTCACCCGCGCCACGCCGTGGACCGACGCGCTGTCGGCGGTGCCGCCGCGCGAAGGCGGCAACACCACTCACTTCTCGGTGGTCGACAGCCGCGGCAACGCGGTCAGCAATACCACCACGCTGAACTTCAGCTACGGCGTCGGCCTGGTGGCCGAAGGCACCGGCGTGCTGCTCAACAACGAGCTCGACGATTTCACCGCGGCGCCCGGTGCGTCGAACGCCTTCGGCCTGGTCGGCTTTGAGGCGAACCTGCCCGGTCCCGGAAAACGGCCATTGTCCTCGATGGCGCCGACCATCGTGCTGAAAGACGGCAAGCCGGTGCTGGTGACGGGATCGCCGGGCGGCAGCCGCATCATTTCCGCGGTGCTGCAGGTGATCGTCAACGTGCTGGACTATGACATGGATGTCGCCGCCGCAGTCGCCGCACCACGGCTGCATCACCAGTGGCTTCCCGACGAAGTCCGGATCGAGCGCGGCTTTAGCGATGACGCCATCGCGGCGCTGAAGGCGATGGGCCATGCGATCGTCGTGCCGCTCGGCCAGACCTCCGCCAATTCCATCGCGGTAACCCCGAACGGACTTTTGGGCGCCCCCGACCCGCGCACCCGCGGCGCCGAGGCCGCCGGGCAATAGTCCATTTCCACTTTTAATGTGCTAGCATTCTCAAAAGACCAATATGAGGGAGGTATCGTGACGCTCAAAGGCAAGACGCTGTTCATCTCCGGCGGCAGCCGCGGCATTGGGCTGGCGATTGCGCTGCGCGCCGCGCGCGACGGCGCCAATGTCGCCATTGCCGCCAAAACCGCCGAGCCGCATCCGAAGCTGAAAGGCACCATCTACACCGCCGCCGACGAGGTCCGCGCCGCCGGCGGCCAGGCGCTGCCGGTGCTGTGCGACATCCGCGATGAGGCCCAGGTCATGGCAGCGGTCGACCGGACCGTGGCCGAATTCGGCGGCATCGACATCTGCGTCAACAACGCCAGCGCCATCAGCCTGACCAACACGCTGATGACCGACATGAAGCGCTTCGACCTGATGATGGGCATCAACACCCGCGGCACCTTCATGGTGTCGAAAACCTGCATCCCGCATCTGAAGAGGTCCGAGAATCCGCACATCCTGATGCTGTCGCC